>VBHC01000064.1:6712-22149 GCA_005889535.1 Chloroflexota bacterium | reverse complement strand
CGCCATGGTGCCCTTGTCCACGTAGTGAAATGGCCCTCGCTCCTCGGTGGCACCGCGGACCCGGTCGACGATTGCCCGGGCGACGTAGCGGCCGGCCTGCATCGCCGGCGGCGACAGCATCGGCAGCTGCCCGTCAGCGCCCACTTCGGGCGAGGCGAGGTCGCCAATCGCCCAGGCCCCATCGAATCCGGGAATGCGAAGACGGCCATCAACCTTGATCCGGGCGTTTCGAAATCGCGGCAGCGATGGGACGCCGCCCGGATCATTCGGTCGGACGCCGGCCGACCAGACAATGGTCTGGCAGGGAATCGCGGTTCCATCCGACAGTGTGACGCCCTCCTCGTCCGCGGCCTTGACCAGTACCCTGGTGCGCACTTCGACACCGCGCCGCTCCAGCACCCGCTGGGCGTAGCGTCCGAGGTGTTCCGAGAACGCACTCAGGAGACGCGGCAGGCCTTCGACAAGGACGATTCGAATCTCCGAGCGCGAAATCTGGTGATAGTCCTTGCCGGCCACGATCTGCATCAGCTCGGCGAGCGCCCCCGAGCACTCGACGCCGGTGGGCCCACCGCCGACCATGACGAAGGTGAGCAGCGCATGGCGCACGTCAGGGTTTACCTCGGCATCGGCACGCTCCAGACAGGTCAACACGTGGTTGCGAAGTCCTGTGGCGTCCGGCAGCGCCTTCAAGCCCAGCGACACTCGGGCGATCTCCTGATTGCCGAAGTAGTTGTCGGTGCTGCCGGAGGCGAGCACAAGATAGTCATACGGGACGGCAGGACCGCTTCGAACCCGAACCGTCTTCCCGGCGAGGTCGACGCCGGTTACGGTCGCCTGCCGAAACCGAACGTTGGGTGAGTGGCGAAAGACGGCGCGCAGCGGATACGCGATGTCGGCGGGATTCAGGAGTCCGGTTGCGACCTGGTAGAGCAGCGGCGTGAAGAGGTGGTAATTGTGCTGATCCAGCAGGATGACATCGACCGGCTGCCGGTTGAGCCGTCGGGCGCAGGCCAGACCGCCAAACCCTGACCCGACGATCACGACCCGGGGGCGGCGCCGGTCCCGCGCGTCGCCGTCAGCCATCCGGCGAGGGGCCGCGAGCAAACATAAAGTCGAGGTTACAACCGATCACGCGGCCGGTTTGAACCCGTAGTTCCAGCCGACCAAGAAGGCGACGTAGGCTAGATCGCCGCAATCCGGCGCAGCCGCATCCGCGGACCGAAGCGCGGTGCCTGGATGCCGCCCAGCGTCAGCAACCGGATGACGCGGGCCCGCTGTCCGCGGTACGGCTCGAGCAACTCGAGCATGCGCGACTCGGTGCCGCGCGGCTCACCGGCGAGGGCCCAGGCGACCTGGTGCGGCAAGTGGTAGTCGCCCAGCGAGACCGCGTCGGCGTCGCCGTAGGCCACGACGGAGACTTCGGCGGCTGACCAGGGCCCGATCCCCGGCAGGGTGGTCAGCTGGAGGCGGGCAGCCGCCGGTTCCAGGCTGGCTGTGGTCTCCAGCCGGGCGGCGCGCGCGGCAGCGGTCTGGATCACCCCGAAGCGCCGGCGCTCGATGCCGAAGCGGTGGACCGCCCAATACGGGGTGGCGATCAGCCGCCGCGGCGAGGGCGGAAGGAACAGGCCGGCCGATCCTGGGGCCGGCTCGCCGAGCGCGCGCACCAGCCTCGCGTATGACGCCCAGGCTTCGACCCCGGGCACCTTCTGCTCGAGGATCGTTGGCAGGAGCGCTTCGAAAACGAGGTCCGTCCGTCCCAGCCGCAGGCCCGGGTGGTGACGGTGCAGCTCCATCACCAGCCGATTTGTGGGCCGGAACGCTTCCGGCTGGTCGTCGAAACCGACCAGCTGCGGCGCGTGGTCGACCATCCAGCTGGCTCCTGCACCCCACGCTTCCGCCCGCAGGCGGGGCCCATCGAGGCACAACCGCAGAAGCGCTGGTCCAGGCCGGGTCCGGCTCGCCCGCCAGACGGCGTGACCGTCGAAGCGGATCGTCGGGTCACGGGGGCCGCGTTGCAGCCCGCCCAGCGTCAACTCGAGGTCGAGAGGGAAGGGGAGGGGAAAGGTCGCGGCAGCATCCGGCGGCACACGCGAACCATACCTCGCCACGGGCACCCTCGCAGGTTCGCCGGGGCCGTGCTGAACGGACGAGCTTGAGTAGGTCAGCAATCCCTGCGTATTATCAAGACAGCTGATAGGAGGATTGCGGGCTTGAGGGAAACGGCGGCATGATCCGCTGCCCGTGGTGCGGCTCCCAAAACTATTCGATCGACATCTGGTGCTCGGCGTGCTCGCACCATCTCGACTGGGGTCCGCTCCCGCGACGCGCGACGCCGGGCCTGCGCCCGCACCGGTCTGCCCGCGCCCGTCTCCCACTGTCGTTCCTCGCGCCCGTTGCGGCGGCGCTTGCCGTCGCCATTGCGCTGGCCTTGCCCGTGGCGGGCTGGTTCAACGCGTCCCATCAGGTGGCTGCGCCGGAACCGATGATGGCGCTGGCGCCCGCAGCACCCATGCCTGGGCAGGAGGCGACCCCTTCACCCGAGGTCGCGCCGACCGCCGATGCCCTCCCAACCGATGAGCCATCGGCGGAACCGTCCCCGACCGCCGAGAGCACCCCCACACCCGACACAACCCTCTCCGGCCAGCCGTCCGACGGGGATGGCGGCGACCCGGGCGCCGTCGTGGCTCGCTTTTACGAAGCGCTGGCCAGCCATGATTTCCAGGGGGCCGCGGCGCTCTGGACACCCGTGATGCAGGAGCAATATCCACCGGCCGAGTACATCGATCAGCGCTTCGCCGCCACCCAGCAGATCGGCCTCCAGGCGGAACGCGTCGTCGGGGACAGCGGCGGGGTGGCCGTGGTCTACGTCGACGTCGTTGAGGTGATCGACGGCCAGCGACGCCATTGGGTGGGCACCTGGCAGCTGGTCGACACCGCCTCGGGCTGGCTCCTCAATCACCCGAACCTGCGGGTGACGGCCTGAGATGCTGAAAGTCCGTTCCAGGAGTAACGCCGTGGGTCGACCGGTCCGCTGTCCAGCCTGCCGCCACCCCAATCTCGGCATCGACATCTGGTGCGAGCGCTGCCGGTCGCCGCTGGACTGGACGCGGACGGCTGGCGCGCCGCCTGCTGCCGAGCGGCCATTGACCGCGGCCCCGGCTACCGAAGCGCGTGCCTTTTGCCCGGACTGCGGTGCAGCTAACGCGGCCGCCGACCGATATTGCCCGCACTGTGGCGCCGCCATGCTGCCTGCCTCCAGGGTCGCCGGCCGGCCGGCGGCTTTACGCACCCGACGGTCGCGCGCCTCGACGGTGCGCGGGGTCAGGCTGCCGCGCTTCGGATGGCCTCGACTCGCCGTCCCGGGGTTCGCAGTGCCGCAGCTGACGATTCCGACCATCGCGCTCCACCGGTGGAGCGTGCCCCGGGTGTCCAGGACCGCCTGGATCGTCGCCGCCGTCGTGGCGGTCCTGCTGATCGCGCCGCTGGCGTATGTTCTGTTTCCGCCCGGCCGCACACTTGCAGCCCGGCACGCCCCCGCGACCGGCACGGCGACGGCGCCGGCGGATTCTGCTCAGATGGCTGCCATCAGCGGGGTCGAATCGGTAACCGGCTTGCGGTACGCCGGCAACTGTCCGGCCAATGCGGCCTGCTTATCGGTGCTTAGGCAAACGGTCGGCCAGGATGCCGCGGTGGTCATCTTCTCGACGGCCAGCTCCGGCGGCCGGCAGTGCGCCGGCTATGTCTACCGCAGCGGTGGCCGCTGGCATTTCCTCAACGCCGTGTGCGGCCTACCCGGTCAGCTGAGCCCGCTGGTCGGTCACGACGCAACGGTGCACGTCCCGGGCAGCTGCGCGAACGTCCGTGACCGCGCAAGCCTGAACGCCGGGGTCGTGACCTGCTTCTACGACGGAACCGTGGTGCACATCGAGGGCGGCCCAACGTACGCCGATAGCCACATCTGGTGGCGCGAGAAGCGCGGCTGGATCGCGCACGAGTTTCTTATCGCCGCTTAGTCCTGTAAGCGCGGTTCCTGGCTGCGCAGGCGCTTCACGGTTTCCAGCAGCATCTTGTAACTGATGGTGGCGTTCTCCATCAGAACCGGCTTGATCTCCCAGGAGACAAGGGTCAGGCAGACCGTATCGGCGTCGGCACGCACGTCCGCCGTCCGCGGACCGCCGTCCAGCACGGAGATTTCGCCGAAGAATTGACCGGGGCCCAAAGTGGCAACCGTGTGCCCGTCCCTGACCACCGACACGCGGCCTTCTTTGATGATGTACAGGCCATGCCCGCCCGCGCCCGCCTTGACGATGGTGGCACCGGCGGCATAGGGCTGCTCCTTGACGAGCTTCGCCAGCATCTCGAGCTCCTTCTTGTCCAGGCCACTTAAGATCGGGACCCGGCGTAGCGACTCGGTAGGGTCGGTTTTGACTGCCATGCGCTCCTCCTCGGTCAATCAGCCGTGCCTACGATACGCTAGGTTGCCGGTTGCTCGCTGGCTGTCTGGCTAGCCTCGCTTGACGGCGGCCAGCCGCTCCATCTTCATCGCTTCCATCCGCTTGCCGAGGTCGTCCAGCTGATCCTTGGACAGGACTTTGCTCTTCACCTTGGGAAAGAGCTCGTTCTCCTCTTCGCCAACATGGTGCTGCACGTCCTCCATCAGCACTTTCAGCCCGGCAAGCCAGCTGTCGGTGTTCATGTCCGCTTGCTCGAGGTCCGACAGCACCATCTTGACCTGCTTGTGCTCCTCGTAGGACTCGAGCACCAGATCGCGGGTGGGCTCGGCGTCCCTGGCGGCCGGGTAAAAGAGTTGCTCCTCGATTTCGGCGTGCACGGTCAGCTCGGTCGCCAGCTCGGTGAACAGCTGTTTGCGGTTACCGTTTCCCTTCTCGATGTCGGAAAAGATCTTCTCCACCTTGCGGTGGTCGTTCTTCAACAGCGTGATGGCATCCATAAACTGCGCTTCCTACCTCCCTATATCGATATAGCAAATTCTGATAGGCACGATATCAGGTATGGGCCGGCTGGGGCAAGCCCGCAGCGTCGTCATCGCGGCCGACCGGCAGAGGGCGTGGCAGCCTTACCTCACTGGCGCCGATGGCGGATCTGTCGCCGGCCGATCACCTCGGGTGGCTGGCTGCGAAGCCACACGTTGAGCAACACTACCGTCCACATGCGGTAAGGACGCCAGGCCTCGGCGCGCTTTAACACGGCGGCGTGATCAGGCCGATCCTTGAGCCGGTACAACAGCTGGATGGCCCGCGGCGTCAGGTCGTCATCGGTGACGGCATCGACGAGCCCCGCCCCACGCATCAGGATGCCCTGCGCGAAGAAGTCACCGATGCCAGGCAGCCTTTTTAGCTGCTGGATCGCCTCCGTCTCGGGAAGGGCTCGCAGGTGATCCCTGACAAGCATGCCCTCGAGCGCGGCACGGGCCGCGGCGTGCAGCCGTTCGACCTTGACTCCTGCGACGCCTGGGAATTGCTCCAGTTGCAGGAGCGCCCGAGGCTCGGGAAAAGCGTGGAAGGTCTGGTCCGCGACGGTAATCGACACACCAGCGAGCTCAGCCATTCGAGCGCGAATCCGCCGGGTCTGAAGGATCGTGATCCGATGCCCGATCAAGAACGCGCAGGCCGCCTCGTACGGCGAATGAAAGAGCACCGGCCGCAGGTCGTGATACTCGGCCTGAAGACTGCCAATCACCGGATCGCGGCGGCCGACCTCCTTGAATCCCCGGCCGTCGATGTCCAGTGAAACCGTGGCTAACGCCTGGCCCCAGGCGCGTTCTGCATCGCCGGCCGCCGCGCCGTGGACCTCGCCAACAATCTGCTCAGCCTGCTGGCGCATAACGACCGCCGCTGAGCTTTGCCATCCCTCGACCGGAAACGTCATGACGATTGCGCCGCCAATGCGTGGCCAGCCACCGAAATGGGCGGCCGCGGTCTGCAGGTCGAACGGTCCCTGCGGAACGATCTCGAAACGCTGGTGGCCGCTTCGCCGGAGGTCTACGCTCCTTACTATCGGACTTGGTGTTGTCGCGCCCCTTGCGCCGCTTCCGGCTGCGGACTCGCTGAGGGGCCTAGCCGCCCAGGTGGGCGGCCTGGAAGCGGTTGCGCAACCTCCAGATGCCGTCGACATAGCGCCGGCTGCTGGGGTAGATGCCGTGTTTGAGAACGCCGGTCAGGCCCTGGTAATAGGCCGCGAGCGCCAGCTTCGGATCGCGTAGCTGACTGAGATAGGAGCGCAGCAGCGCCGCGCCCAGCTCGGCATTGTCAACCGGATTGTTCAAATTGACTCGCCGATGCAGCAGGCTGGGTCCCGCCCATGCTGCCGTGTAGGGCTCGACCTGCATCAGGCCCACGGCGCCCGTTCGGGAGCGGGCAGCCTGATTCCAGCCGCTTTCCCAGTACGAAACGGCGAGAACAAAGTTCGGATTCAGGTTATGGCGCCGCGCGGCGCGGATCAGGATGGCGCGCGCCTGTGCCGGGGAGAGCCGCGCCGGCGGCGGGGCCGCCCGGTGGGCCGCGGTCCGAACAATGGGCAGCGCGTTCCGCTGATACGCGGCGTAGGCGGGCTGGGCGGCGAGCGCCGCCGTCAGGGTGGCCGAGGCCGCGACGGCGATCGCAAGGCGTGGGAACTTTGGCATGGTTGCAGAAACGTCACCGCGCCTCCCCGGCTTGCGCCGAGATCGGAAAATTCTTGTTAAGGACAGCGGGACCTTGACTTTGGGCGAAGCCGGGCATCAAATAATGGGCAGCCCGAAGGGGGACGATTCGCAGGCAGGGCCCGATCCTCGCGATCCAAGGGAGGGAGTTTGGGACGGCTTGACGGTAAGGTGGCGCTCATTACGGGTGCCGGAAGCGGCATGGGCCGGGTGGCCACCCAGACCTTCGTTGGCGAGGGCGCCCGGGTGGTCGCCGTCGACGTCAACGAGGGGGCGGTCCATGACACCGTTGCCAGCCTGGCTGGAAAGGCGCTGCCGGTTACCGCGGATGTCACCCGCGATGGCGATGTCGCGGTCTGCGTCAGGACCGCCGTCGACCACTTCGGCAAGCTCGACGTGCTCTACAACAACGCCGGCATCTTCGACGAGGCCGACGAGTCTGTCCTGACCACGACCGACGCCATCTGGGACCGGACCATGGCCATCAACGTGAAGGGGTTGGCCTTCTGTTGCAAACATGGCATCCCGGAGCTGATCAAGGCCGGCGGCGGTTCCGTGATCAACATCGCCTCGTTTGTGGCTCTGGTGGGCTGCACCGTGCCACAGGACGCCTATACGGCCAGCAAGGGAGCGGTCATTGCCCTCACGAAATCCCTCGCCGTCCAGTTCGGAGCAAAGGGCATCCGCAGCAATGCGATCTGTCCGGGGCCGATCGAGACCCCGCTGATGCGCGACCTGCTGAAAGACGAGAACAAGAAGCGCCTTCGGCTCAACCGGATTCCGATGGGGCGCTTCGGACATGCGGAGGACATCGTCTCTCTCGCCGTCTACCTCGAGGCCGACGAGTCTGTCCTGACCACGACCGACGCCATCTGGGACCGGACCATGGCCATCAACGTGAAGGGGTTGGCCTTCTGTTGCAAACATGGCATCCCGGAGCTGATCAAGGCCGGCGGCGGTTCCGTGATCAACATCGCCTCGTTTGTGGCTCTGGTGGGCTGCACCGTGCCACAGGACGCCTATACGGCCAGCAAGGGAGCGGTCATTGCCCTCACGAAATCCCTCGCCGTCCAGTTCGGAGCAAAGGGCATCCGCAGCAATGCGATCTGTCCGGGGCCGATCGAGACCCCGCTGATGCGCGACCTGCTGAAAGACGAGAACAAGAAGCGCCTTCGGCTCAACCGGATTCCGATGGGGCGCTTCGGACATGCGGAGGACATCGTCTCTCTCGCCGTCTACCTTGCCTCCGACGAGTCGACCTGGACCAACGGTGCTGCCCTCGTGGTCGACGGCGGCATCACGTCAAACTACTTCTAATGATCACGACGGAGCGCCCAACCCAACTCCTCATCGGCGGAAGCTGGCGCGCCGGTGAGGGGGAGAAGACGTTCGATGTCGTCGAGCCGGCAACGTCCCAGGTGATGGCAAGGGCTGCCATCGCCTCGCCGGCCGACGTCGATGCCGCGGTCAAGGCGGCACGGGTCGCCTTCGAGGCTGGCGCCTGGAGCAATGCGGCCGCCAGCGCTCGAGCCAGGGTCCTCTACAAGATTGCCGAGCTGATCCGGTCGGACGCGGAGCGTCTCGCGACGCTCGAGGCGCGCAACGCCGGCAAGCCGATCCGCGACGCGCGCGACGAAGTGATGGGAGCGGCGCAGTGTTTCGAGTACTACGCCGGGGCGGCCACCCGCATCTTCGGCGAGACCATTCCGGTCAGTGCCCCAGGGCTCGACTTCACGCTGCGCGAGCCGGTCGGCGTCGTCGCCTTGATCGTGCCCTGGAACTTCCCGTTGACGATTGCCTCGTGGAAGGTCGCGCCGGCGCTCGCAGCCGGGAACGCGGCGATCCTGAAGCCGGCGAGCTACACCCCGCTGACCGCGTTGGAGCTGGGACGCCTGGCCCTCGAGGCTGGACTTCCTCCGGGGGTGCTCAACGTGCTGACCGGTTCCGGGGCGACCACCGGGACGGCGCTCGCCGGGCATCCTGGGGTCGACAAGATTGCCTTTACCGGCGAGACGCTGACCGGGGTCAGCATCCTGCAACAAGCGGCGCCGAACATCACGAGGGTCTCCCTGGAGCTGGGCGGCAAGTCGCCAAACATCATCTTTGATGACGCCGACCTGGAGAAAGCGGCACCGGCCGCTGTGAACAGTGTGTTCGGCAATGCCGGGCAGGACTGCTGCGCCCGCAGCCGCGCATTCGTTCATCGCTCGATCGCTGACGAGTTCGACCAGCGCGTCGCCGCTGGGTCGAAGCAACTCCGGGTCGGCGATCCACTCGACGCCGCCACGGAGGTCGGGCCCCTGATTTCGATGAAGCAGCGCGAGCGGGTCGAGGGATACATCGAGGTCGGCCGTCAGGAAGGCGCGCGGCTGCTGGCCGGTGGATCGGCGCCGGGTGGCCCGCTGGCGCGCGGCAGTTTCCTCGAGCCGACAGTCTTCGATCGCGCGGAAAATCGAATGCGCATCGCCCAGGAGGAGATCTTCGGACCGGTCCTGACCATCATCCCGTTCACCGACGAGGATGAGGTCCTGCGGCTGGTCAACGACACGCCTTACGGCCTGTCCGGCTCGATCTGGACCCGCGACATCGGCCGCGCGCTACGGGTTGCCCGCGGCGTCCGAACGGGGGTGCTCAGCATCAATAGCAGCCGGAGCGTCCACCAGGAAGCGCCGTTTGGCGGCTACAAGCGCAGCGGCATCGGACGCGAGCTCGGCATGCACGCGTTGCAGCTCTACACGGAAGTCAAAAACGTTTTCGTCAGTCTCGAATGAGTAGGAGGGATCCGACATGGCGCGTAGCGTGACACCGTCGAAGGAGCGAGCGACAACCCCGCGCACCGAGCGCGCCAACGGCCAGACGCGCCGCCAGGAGAAGACGGCGAAGATCACGCTCGAGGAACTCGTCCGCCAGACGAAAGCGGGCGAGGTCGACACTGTCATCATCGCGATCGCCGACCTGCAGGGACGGCTGATGGGGAAGCGGCTGACCGGGCCGTATTTTCTTGACCACGTCGACGAAGGGCTGCACGCCTGCGACTACCTGCTGGCGATGGACATCGACAACGAGCCGTTGCCGGGCTTCAATTTCACGAACTGGGCCACCGGCTACGGCGACATGCATGGTCATCCGGACCTGTCAACGATTCGACGACTGCCCTGGCTGGAGAAGACAGCACTGATCCTGTGCGATGTCGAGACCATGGATGGCAAATCGGTCGACATCTCGCCGCGGCAGGTGCTGCGCCGCCAGGTCGAACGGGCGCGGAAGCTGGGCTTCAATCCCAAGACCGGGTCCGAGCTCGAGTTTTATCTCTTCCGGGATACCTATGAGCAAGCCGGCGCGAAGGACTACCGGAACCTGGAACCGTACGGCCGCTACATCGAGGATTACCACATCCTGCAAGGGACAAAAGCCGAGTGGTTCAACCGCCTGGTGCGAAACGGGATGGAAGCCGCCGGGGTACCGGTGGAAAACAGCAAGGGCGAGTGGGGGTTCGGACAGCAGGAGATCAACCTTCGCTTTGCCGAGGCACTCGAGATGGCGGATCGCCACGTCGTGTACAAGAACGGCGTCAAGGAGATCGCCGCGCTCAACCAGGTTGCCGTCACCTTTATGGCGAAGTGGACGATGGCCCAGGCGGGCAGCTCGTTCCATCTGCACTCGTCGCTCTGGGACGTCAAGAGCGACAAAGCGCTCTTCCACTCGGCCGACGGCGGCCCCCACGGGATGTCGCCGCTGTTTCAGCACTATCTCGCCGGGCTGATCGCGTTGGCCAGGGACTTCTCACTCTTCTATGCGCCGTTTGTGAACTCGTACAAGCGCTACCAGGCCACCTCCTTCGCCCCGACGTCGATCGTGTGGAGCTGGGACAACCGGACTTGCGGCTTCCGCATCATCGGGCACGGACCCAGTCTGCGCGTCGAATGCCGGATCCCGGGCGCGGACGCGAATCCCTACATGGCCTTCGCGGCAACCATCGCGGCCGGTCTGCACGGCATCCAGAACAAGCTCGAGCTCCCCCCGGAGTTCCGCGGTGACGCATACACGGACAAGGAGTTGCCCCGGGTGCCGGGGAACCTTACCGAGGCGATCAACGCGCTGGAGAAGAGCCAGGTGGCGCGCGAGGCGTTCGGCAACGAGGTCGTCGAGCATTACCTGCACGCGGCGCGGCTCGAGCGGAAAGCTTTCGACGGCGTGGTGACCGACTGGGAGCTCCGCCGGAATTTCGAACGAATTTAGGGCCTAGTTTTTCCGGCCGGGCGGCCGCGACAGACAGCTGTCGCAACCGTGCCTCATGCTGGCACCATGTGCCGTGCCAGCGAGGCGCCCTTCGAGCGGATCGAGTCGGCGCTCCGAGATTTGCCAGGCTGGCTGGCCGGGGAGCGAGGCAGCCGGTTGGGTGCGGCGATCATCCGGGGTCGCCAGATCATCGACAGGATGGAGGCGGCCAATGCCGAGGCCACCCGCCGCTTTGAGAAAGCCGGCAGCTACCGGGCCGACGGGTCGTTGGGCATGGTGCCCTGGTTGCGCACGCACGGCAAACTGTCAGCGGGCGCCGCGGCCGAGCACGTGGCGACCGCCCGGCAACTCGAGAAGCTGCCGCGAACGGAAGAAGCGCTGGCCCGCGGCGAGATCGGCTATCAGCACGCGGTGGCGATGGCCCGGACTGCGGAGCACGTGGGGGCGGCCGAGGTGCGCAAGGCGGAGAACAGGCTGCTCGAGGCCGCCGAGAAGATGGACCCCGGGCAATTCGCCGGCGTCGCCAAGAGCTTCGAGCACCAGGTCGATGCGCAGAGCGCCCTGATCGAGGCAAACCGGGCGCACCAGCGGCGCTACTTGCAGATTGGCGAGGCGATCAATGGGCTGGTCCGGATCGAGGGCCAGGTGACTCCGGACGCCGGTGCCATCATCCGGACGGCGATCGAGCCCTATGCCAGCCCCTCGAAGAGCGACGACCGAAGCGCCGGACAGCGACTGGCCGATGCCCTCGTCGAGGTCTGCCGTCGCGGTCGTAGCGGCCAAGGATCCGGAGCGGGCCAGGCGAACGGCGCCGGCCCGCGACCGCAGCTGATCATCACGACCGCCGCCGACACGCTGGCGGGGATCGAGGGCGCGCCCGCGGGTCAGCTCGAGTGGGGCGGCACGGTGCCGGCCGAGACGGTGCGCCGCCTCGCCTGTGACTCGGCCATCACGCGGATCACCGGACTCGGTGAGCTCGACCGTGAAATCACCCACGCAAGCCGCACGATCCCGCCGGCGACTCGGCGCGCACTGGTGGCTCGCGATCATCACTGCGTTTTCCCGGGTTGCGATCGGCCGGCGCCCTGGTGCGACGGCCATCACCTCGTCTTCTGGGCGGACGGCGGGCCGACGAAACTGGATAACTTAGGTCTGGTCTGCGAACCGCATCACCGAAAGGTCCATGAAGACGGCTGGAGGTTGAAGCGCAAGGACGACCGCTGGATCGCGACGCCACCGCCGCTCAAGATCGCGGCACGAGCACGATCCGCCTGATCACGGGCTCACGCCGCCCTGGCGGAAACGACGCGGGCGAGGGATAATCCGGCCGATGGCTAGGTCAGCTGATGGCTAACCCGGCCGGGCGACGTGCGGCAATTCCGCGATGGCTCGCGGGTCTCGTTGGGGCGCTTCCCGGTCTGGCCGTGATCGTCGCGCTCCTGGTCATGGCGTCTACGGGTCACACTCACATTTTCAATCTCTCGCCGCGCGACACGTTCCTCGTGGTGGGACTGATCGCCGCTCTCATCGGCCTCGTTTTGAGCTTGCTGACGATCTGCCTGGTTCTCATTCGGGCGATGGGTGAGGCAGCCTCGAGTCCGAGCCTCTCAGGCCGGAACGGCTGACTTCGCTCGCACCCCGCGCTCGAAGACCGGCTTGAGGGCGAAGTAGAGCTCGCGATAGCGCGCGTAGGCCGCGTCGTAGATCTCGCGCCGCTCGGGGTCGGGCGACTGCTCGCCCGGCTGATAGCGAACGAAGGCTCGCGCGGCCTCCGCAACGCTGCCGTGAAGACCGGCGCCGACGGCAGCCAGGATCGCGGCGCCGGTGGCCGTGGTCTCGACGCTGGTGGGGACGCGGACGGGAAGCCCAGTCACGTCCGCCTTGATCTGCCGCCAGAGCGCGCCCTTGGCGCCGCCGCCCACGATCGTGAGCCGCCGCACCTCGAGGCCCGCCGCACGCATCGCCTCGAGGATGTCTCGCAGGGCGAAGGCGCTGCCTTCGAGCAGCGCTCGCGTCAGGTGGGCCTTGCTGTGCGCCAGGGTGAGGCCGTAAAACACGCCCCGGGCGGCACCGTTCCATTCGGGCGCCATCGCGCCCTGCATGCAGGGTAGGAAAATCAAACCCTCGGCGCCCGCTGGCACTTGCGCCGCCGGCGCGGTCAGCAGATCGTAGGCATCGCCCTGGCCGCGGGCCTCGGCATCGCGTTCAACGGGGCACAGTTGATCGCGCCACCAGCGTAAGTTGCCGCCAGACACGAAGCCAGGGTTCTCGAGCAGCCAGCTGCTTGGATCCGCATGCGGGTGGCACTCGACCAACATGCTCTGGTCCTCGCGTGGTCGAGTCGACACGGCGCAAACCGGCTCGGCCGTCCCAACGACGTCGCAGACTTCTCCGGGCGCATAGACTCCGGCGCCCAGGGTCGCGGCCATCTCGTCGCCACAGCCGACAACGACGGCTGTTTCCGGCGTGAGCCCGGTAGCCGCGGCGAATTGTCTCGTGACGTTGCCCACGACGCGGGTTGCCGGGGCGAGCTCGGGCAGCATGCGCGGCTCGATGCCGACAGCGTCGAGCACCGGCTCGGACCAGGTACGCGAACGCGGGTCGAGCAGCGCGAGCGACGAGGCGTTTGAGTAATCGACGGCGAGGACTCCCGATGCCTCGCGCAGGACGTACGACCCGGGCGGCATGAGCGTCGCGGCGCGCGAAAAGAGTTCTGGCTGCTCGTCGCGCACCCAGAGGGCCTTGAAGACCGCATGCGACGAGTCGAGGTTGGCGCCGACGTCGTGATAAAACTCGGCCGGGCTGAGCCGCTCCTTGAGCGCCGCCGCCTGCGCCTCGGCCCGACGGTCCATCCAGATCATCGCCGGCCGGAGCGCGCGTCCCTTCGCATCGCAGACAACCATGCCGTCCAGCTGCGAGCCGAACGACAGGGCTTTGACCGACGATGGACCGTCGGGGACCTGCTCGAGCAGACGCCGGATGCCCGCATGCAGCGCCCGGGTCCAGAGCGCGGGATCTTGCTCCGCCCATCCGGGGTGCGGGAACGAGACGTCATAGGCCTCATAGGCCGAGGCGACCAGCGTGCCATCGACTGAGTACAGAGCGGAATTCGTCCCCTGGCTGCCCACGTCGCAGCCGATCACGTACGGGCCGCTCATGGAAGCATGACGACCTTGAGCCCAGTTCCGGACCTGATCGTCTCGAAGGCATTAGTCCATCGTGATTCGGTACTGGCGATGCGTCGCGCCGTACGCGCCGAGCACGGTCAGCTCTTTGTAGTGGAGCTGATTGATGTCGAGCGGGCTCACCGGATCGTGCTTGGGTAGTCCCGCGAAATACACCACCCGAGCCCGTTTGGCCGCCATCTGAAGGGCGGCTTGCTGCGCTGCTTTCGACGGCGCTGCCACGCTGATACGTTCTGGACCTTTACCGGCGGTATGCTCGAGCACCTCGGCGACGCCATTGTCGTCACCGGCGACCCAGGCGTCGTCGACGAAGGCACCAACCGCATGAAGCGCGATGTCCAGGCGTTGGCGATTGACGTCGGAGAGGTAGACCTTGCTCGCCCCCCGGTCGCGGGCCATGATCGCCTGCCAGCAGCCGATGGGACCGGCCCCGAGGATGACCACCGTATCGCCGAGACGGACGTCGAGGACCTCGATGCCGTTGAGCGCGCAGGCGAACGGGTCCGCGACCGTCGCCAGGTCGGAGGGCAAGTCCGGGGGTAAGGCGATGACGTTCTTCATCGCGATCGCCGGAACCGGCGCGTAGTCGGCATAGGCACCGGGGTAGGGATCGTAGCCATAAAGCAGGTGCTGGTCACAGAGGTTCTGAAAGCCTTCCGTGCACCACCGGCACTGCCCGCACGTCAGGATCGACCCGAGAAAAACTCGATCGCCCTTCTTGACTCCGGGCGGTAGATGCGCTCCCGGCCCTAACTCCTCGATGACGCCAACCGGCTCGTGACCCAGAATCCATGGTGCCGGCGCTTTCGGATCGCCGTTGAAGAATGTCCGGGCATCCGTGCCACAGATGCCACAGGCCTCGACCCGAAGGATGGCCCCCTGGGGATCGACGTCCGGCTCGGGCGTCTTTCGGATTTCGACCAGGTTGACCCCGGTCATGAACGCGGCCCTCATCGTGCCGCCGCCATGCCGACTTTCTGCTCGAGCTCGGCCAGCGCCTTGCGCGCCGGCCAGCGGTCGCGGATTACGCGCGAGAGTGCCCGAGTGATCGCCTCGGGCGAGCGATGCATGAAGATATTTCTGCCCACCGAGCAGCCGATCGCGCCCGCCTGCATGGCGCATTCCATCCGGCGCAGCAGCTCCGCGTCCTCGACCCGAGAGCCACCCGCGAGCACCACTGGAACGCCATTCACGGCTCGAACCAGCTTGCCGAACGCGTCTTCATCACCGGGCCAGTTCGTCTTGACGATGTCGGCGCCCAGCTCAGCGCACAGGCGCACGCTGCGCCGGAGGTACTCGAAGCCATAGCGTTCGCTCAGCTCTTCGACCGAGGCATATGTCGTCGGGAACTC
>VBHC01000064.1:0-6686 GCA_005889535.1 Chloroflexota bacterium | reverse complement strand
CAGGATCCGGATCATGGCCGCCTCGTGCTCGCCGCCGAGAGCCGTGAAGAGGACTACCGCGTCGGCGCCAAGACGTGACGCTTCCTCGACCTGGGCGATCTGAATCACGGCCGGGCGTGCTTCGCCCGGGTTCGCTGAGGCCGAGAGTAGAAGTGCAAGCGACGTCGTGGGGGAGAAGGCATCGACCGCGTACCGGATCATGCCCTTCGACATCATGATGACATTGGCGCCGCCTGTAACGGCTTCTCTCGTTCGCTGCTCGATGTCCGATAGCGGCTCGAGAAACGTTGGGGCGGTCATCCCATGATCGAGCGCGCAGATGACGGAAACTCCGGACTGGTCGATCACCCGCTTGAGTCGCATCGATTTGCCGAGTTGCATTCCTAGCTGAACCTCCTTCCTGGACCCCGCCGGACGACCGAGAAGTCAAACGCATCGGCGATGTGGTACTCATGGGAGGACAGGATGGGGCGATCCTCCTCGTCGTAATCGATCTGCCAGATGGCCAGCAGCATTTCGCCTCGACGGATGCCCAACCGTTGCGCCACGGTACCGTCGGCCCGCACCGGCCGAAAGCTGGCGACACCGTGATCGATGACGATGCCGAGATCTTTCTCTAAAACGTCGTAGATGGAGCGCCGCAGCATCGCATCGCCGGCGCCGGCCTTCGTGCCGACGATCCAGCCCGGCAGGATGTCGCGAGAGAACACCACCGCGGTGCCGTCCGCCGTCCGGACCCGTTCGACGATCAGCACGTCCTGTCCGGGTTCCAGGCCCAGTCTTAACGCCTCGCCGGACGAGACCGGCTCGAGCCAGTGTTGCGCATGCTGAGTGCCAGGTTCCATCCCCGCGGCCCTGATCGCCTCGGTCACTCCGAAGTTCAGGTCGAGACTGTTGGGCAGGCGCCGGCGCTCGGCCACATAGGTCCCCGAACCCCAGGTCCGGCGCAAGCGGCCTTCGCTTTCCAGCGAGCGAAGCGCCTCCCGGAGGGTGGCCCGCGAGACCCCCAGCTGGGTGGCGAGGAGCGGTTCCGAGGGAAGGCGCGCTCCCGCGGGGAAGACGCCTTCGTCGATTCGCTGGCTCAGCTCCGACTGGACCGACACCGATCGGGGGCGTGCCCGTGGCTTGGCCAGCGAAGGTCCACCCCTCATGATCGAGAAGTATTTGTCAGACAACCCCTCCGGGTCAAGTGTATCTTGACTCGGCCCAGACCCTGTCTTATCATGCCGGCAAAGCGACTGCCGTCAGACAACTTGGGGGGTTTTGGCCAGGCGTCAGTCAGGAAGAGGAGGTACGGACGTGGCTCAGGAGCGGCGTAGAGTCGGTACGGTTGCATATGAGGAAGCGGGACCGCAGTACTTCGCCAAACGTCTGTTAAAACGGCACGCCGCCTTCTGGTCGCTCTGGTCGCTGGGGGTGGCCGCCGTCATCTCGGGCGATTTCTACGGGTGGAACCTAGGGTTGAGCGCCGGCGGCTTCGGTGGACTCTTGATCGCGACCATCTTCATCGCGGCGATGTACTACGGACTCTGTTTCAGCATCGCCGAGATGTCTCCGGCCCTGCCACACACCGGCGGAGCCTATTCGTTTGCCCGGTCGGCGATTGGCCCCTGGGGCGGATTCATCACCGGTCTGGCCGAGAACATGGAGTATGTGATCACCCCTGCCGTGGTCGTGGGCGCCATGGGCTTCTTGATGCACGACATCACCAAGGCCCTGTTGAACCTCACCAGCGAGCCATGGTGGAACAGCCCGGTGACGTGGTTCATCGTGTCATACATCGTCTTTGTCGGGATCAACATCATCGGCATCGTGGCCACCATGCGGTTCACGGTATTGATCAATGTGATCGCGCTTGGCATTCTCGCGTTCTTCTTCATCTCGGTGCTCGTGTCCGGGAAACTGGACCTTAGCCTGCTGTTTAACATCAAGCCGGACGCCGGGCAGTCGAGCTTCCTGCCGCACGGGCTGGCGGGGATCTTCCCGGCCATTCCATTCGCCATCTGGTTCTATCTCGCGATCGAGGAGCTACCGTTGGCGGCCGAGGAGTCGCATGACCCGAAGCGCGATATTCCGCGCGCGACCATCTGGGGCCTGACGACCCTGATCTTTACCGGCGCACTGATCTTCTTGCTCAACCCGGCGGTCGGGGGCGGCGCGAAAGCGATTGGCGTCTCGGCGACGCCACTCTTCGATGGCTTCAAGGCGGTCTTTGGCAACAACACGGCGGCAGCGGTGCTGGCCCTGATCGGACTCGTCGGCTTGATCGCCAGCTTCTTCACGATCATCTATGCCTACGGCCGCAATACGTACGCGCTCTCGAGGGCTGGCTACTTCCCCAAGTGGTTGTCGGTGACCCATCCCCGCCTCAAGACGCCGCACGTGGCGCTGATCGCCGGTGGCCTGGTGGGGCTCGCGCTTGCGATCGGGATGTACTACCTGGGGCTGGCTGGTGGCTTGCTTGCGGGCCAGATCGTTGGCGCGCTTCTCTACATGGCGGTGTTCGGCGCGGTCATTTCGTATGCGATGCAGTGCCTGTCCTTCATCATGCTCAGGCGCCGGCTGCCGAATATCGAGCGACCCTACCGCAGCCTGGTTGGCGTGTGGGGCGCCGGGATCGCGGGCGTCATCGCGCTGGTCGCGCTCGTCTCCCTCTATTCGAATGAAACCTACCGGCCCGGCGTTTATGGAACGCTGATCTACTTCGTGCTTGGCCTTCTCTACTTCGCCTTCATCGGCCGGCATCGGCTGGTGCTGACTCCGGAGGAGGAGTTTGCCCTCACGCAGGGCAAGCATGGCCATCCCGAAGTCGAGGGCTACGGCACCACCCACGTCGATGAGATCGGTGCGCCAGCCGCCGCAGAGGTCGCACCCGAAAGAACGCCCGTACGCTGAGGAAGTGAATCGCGCGCGAGTCGCTGAGCCGATCAGCGACTCGACGCGTGTCCTGCCCCTCGAGCTGGATCGCCGGTATCCGGTGATCGTCAAGGGCGAGGGCGCCTGGGTCGAGGATGCGGACGGCCGGCGCTACCTCGACGCGATGAGCGGTGGCTCGATGGCCGCAACCCTCGGCCACGGTCGCCGCGATATCGTCGCCGCGGCTCGGGCGCAGGCCGAGAAACTGGCCTACGTCCATAACGAGCGCCTGACCAATCCGGCGCAGGAACGTCTCGCCCATGAGCTGACAACGCTGGCCCCGGAGGGGTTCAGCCGCGTCCGTTTTGTCACCGGCGGCGCGGAGGCGAACGAGATGGCGATCCAGCTCGCCCGCCGTTATCACGTCGCCCGCGGCGAGCCGCAGCGTTGGCAGGTGATCTCACCCGCACAGGCCTATCACGGACCGACGATGGCGACCCTGGCCCTGACCGGCCGGCCGGGATTGCAGCGGCCATTCGAACCGTACTTGCCGCGCCACCCGCATATCCCGCCGAGCACCTGGCGCTTCGATCCCACCGGGCAGCAGGCGCTCGACGCGCTTGACCGCGCCCTGGAAGCCGCGGGACCACAGACGGTCTCTTTGTATTTCTGTGAGCCCATCAGTGCTGCGGCGCTGCCGGCCTACACGCCGCCCGACCTCTTCTGGCGGGGCCTGGCGGAGCGCCGCGAGCGGCACGGTTTCTTGATCGCGTTCGACGAGATCGTGACCGGGATGGGCCGAACGGGCTACTGGTTTGCAGCCGAGCGTGTTCCGGTGGTTCCCGACATCATCGCCATCGCCAAGGGGTTGGGCGCCGGCTACGCGGCCATTGGTGCCCTGTTGTGCCGGACGCACGTTTATGACGCGATCGCCTCCGGATCGCGAGCCTTCACCCTGGGCCACACGTGGGACGGGGCGCCGCTGGCGTGCGCGGTGGGACTGGCGGTTATCGACGTCCTTCGAAAAGAAGGCTGGATCGATCACGTCCGCGAACGCGGGCCGCGGCTCCGCGATCAGCTGGCCGATGCCCTTCGGGGCATACCTATGGTCAAGGAGGTCCGGGGTCACGGGTACTTGATCGGCGTCGAGTACGTCGATCCGCGCGACAGCGTCTCGTTCTTGCCTGTGGACTTGCGAACCGCCGGACGGATCGATGCCGTCGCGTTTGATCGCGGTCTCGTCACGCTCTCGACGATGCCAACGCGGGATGGCTTCGCCGGAGACCAGACGCTGTTCGCGCCTCCGTTCACCAGCACCGAGGGGGATCTGACCGAGATGGTGGAGCGGTTCGCCGGGACAATCCAGCAGGTGGCGAGCGAGGTGGAGGCGCGCCTGTCAGTGGTTCACGCCTGATGAACGATCAGCCGGCCTTCCGGGCGCTGATCGTCCAGCACGAAGCGCCCACCCCTCCCGGCCTGGTCAGCGACTGGCTGGCGCAACGGTCGGCCCGGGTTGACGTGCTGCGCATCGACCTGGAAGATCGCCTGCCCGATCCGCGCGGCTACGACCTGATCGTGTCGCTCGGTTCCGAATTCCCGGCGTTTGATGATTCCGTGCCCTTTGTCGGGCGCGAGACGAAACTGATCCAGCAGGCGGCGGCCGGCGACGTACCGGTTCTCGGGCTCTGTTTCGGTGGGCAGCTGATGGCCCGGGTTCTGGGCGGCCGATCGTTCCGCGCCGAGCGCTCGGAGATCGGCTGGTTGCCGGTTCGCACCAGGGACCCTGAGCTGGTCGCCGAAGGGCCCTGGTTCCAGTGGCACTTCGATAGCTTCACCCTGCCGCCCGGGGCCCAGCTCATCGCCGAGACGGACATCGGGCCGCAAGCCTACGTGATCGGCCGAAGCCTCGGCCTGCAGTTCCACCCCGAGGTCACCCCGGAAATCATGGACGCCTGGGTGGGCGCCTACCGGCACGAGCTCGATGCCGAGGGCGTCGATCCCGACGCCCTGCTCGAGGAGACCAGGCAGCGGGCGGCGACAGCACGCGCAAACGCCCAGCGGTTGCTCAATGGCTATCTCGAGAACGTCGCCCGCATCAGCATGCGCCCGGTAACGACGTGACGTCCGCCATCGGCGCCGAACAGACCAGCGTCTTTCCACGATTCCTCGATCTGGCGTACCCAAGCATCGAGCGCGGCGAAGGCGTCTGGCTGTTCACGGCCGACGGGCGGAAGATCCTGGATGCGTGCTCCGGCGGTGCCATGGTCAGCTGCCTTGGCTATGGCGTCCAGGACGTGATCGAGGCCGCCGCGAGCCAGGCAAATGCGATCGCCTATTACTACAACCACCATTTCACCAATCGTCCGCAGGAGCAGCTGGCGGAGCGGCTGGTGAACGTGGTTGCCCCCGAGATGGCTCGGGTGAAGTTCACCTCTGGCGGCTCGGAAGCCAACGAAGCGGCGATCCGGCTGGCGCGGGCCTATCACGTGGAGCGCGGCCAGCCGCAGCGCTGGCGCGTCATCTCGCCCGCCCAGGCCTACCACGGGTCAACCTTTGGCACACTCGCGCTCAGCGGGCGGCGGCATTCGCTGCAGCAGCCGTACGAGGACTACCTGCCCGAATCCTTCCACCTTTCGCCCGCCACCCCGCGATTCGATCCCACCGGTGAAACGGCATTGGGCGAGCTGGATCGCATCGTCGAGAAAGTGGGTGCCGACTCGATCTCGGCGTTCTTCTGTGAGCCGGTGAGTGCGGCAGCCTTGCCCGCCTACTCACCGCCCCCGGGGTTCTGGGAGGGACTGAAGAAGCGCGCGCAGCGACATGGCTTCTTGATTTGCTTCGACGAGATCGTCTCCGGAATGGGGCGGGTAGGGAGCTGGCTGGCGGCTCACGAGCTGCCCATCGAGCCCGACATCGTCACCATCGGCAAAGGCTTGGGCGCGGGATATGCCCCACTGGCGGCGGTGCTCTGCCGTGAGCATGTTTTCGACGCGATCGCGCAAGGCTCACGGGAGTTCGATCTCGGTCACACCTGGGACGGAGCCCCGCTTCCCTGTGCCGTCGGGCTCGCCGTGCTGGACGTCATTCAACGGCGCGGCCTTGTCGACCGCGTGCGCGAGCGGGGCCCGCGCCTTCTCGATGAGCTGCGGGCGGCCCTGAAGGGCTCATCGATCGTGGGGGAGGTGCGCGGGCGCGGGTTCCTGCTTGGCGTGGAACTGGTCGATCCCCGCGATGGAAGCTCCTTTCTGCCCAGGGAGCTGGATGCCGCGTCACGCGTGGACGACACGGCCTTCGACCTGGGCCTGTT
This sequence comes from Chloroflexota bacterium, assembly GCA_005889535.1. Classification (GTDB taxonomy): domain Bacteria; phylum Chloroflexota; class Dormibacteria; order CF-121; family CF-121; genus CF-13. The sequence continues at coordinate 523 of VBHC01000064.1, read as the reverse complement.
GGTCAGCTCGACGCAGTCCACCCCGGATGGCTATGCCGGGGACGAGGTCCTGATCGCGCCTGCCTACACGAGCAGCGATGCCGAGCTCGGCCTGATGGTCGAGCGTTTCGCGGCGACCATCGCGAGCGTCGAGCGCACAGTGATTCACGAGCTTGGGCGACAACCGGTCGCCGCCGCGCCTGGAGCATGACCACGATCGACGCGGCGGCCGGCACCGCGAAGCGCGACGTCTCTGCGCCCATGACTGAAGCCTGGCGGAAGGGGGGCGAGTTCGTCTTTTTGGGGCTACCAGACGTAAACGGGTCGATCCGTGGCAAAGCGTTTCGACCGGAGGCCTTCGATGCGGCTCTGCGCGACGGCGCGATGATGACCGAGCTCCTGCTTGCGCTGGATCCGACCGACACGCCGATCACGGACTACGAGCGGTTCGGCATCCGCTCCGGGGCCGGCGATCTGCTCGTCCGGCCGGATGCGAGCACCTTGCACGAACTGACCTGGCGGCCGGGCTGGCGAATCTGCCTGG
>VBHC01000063.1 GCA_005889535.1 Chloroflexota bacterium | reverse complement strand
GATCCCGACCGCCTCCCCCGGGCTCCCGTCCAGCGAGCGGTGCCGGCGACGGCCGCCGGCTACCTGGCCCGAGCCAACGCCCTCGAGATCGCGCTGGCGGGCAAGGCACTGGGTGCCGGGCGTGACCGTAGAGATGCCCCGATCGACCTGGCGGTCGGCATCGTGCTCCAGAAAAAAATCGGCGATCCGGTCGTCAAAGGCGAGCCGCTGGCGGTGATCCACGCCCGCACGCCGGCCGACGCGGAGAAGGTTGCGAATCGGGTTGCGGCGAGCTTCGCCATCGCCGAGCGCGCCTCGCCCCGCCCGCTTCTCCTGCGACGGGTTACTACCTCAGGCGTGGAGCGGCTGGATATGTAAGGCGCCTGGTAATCCGCTCGCCGGATGCTGAACTCATGCGTCGGGCATCCCGGGGGCAGGTGGGCGCCGAATTCGCCATGGTGGTGGCGTTCCTGTTCGCCCTGGGCGTCATGGGTGTGCAGTTTTTCGGCCTCGGCCTCACGGCGGCCAAGGTCAGCCACGCCGCCCAGGAAGCCGCCTATGTCGCCGGTGGCAGCCTCGAGGCTGCAACCGGTCCGCAGACACCGTGCTGGTCGATCAGCGGTGGGCTGGCACACCCCGAGGGCTATGCCGACACCGCCGTCTGTCACTCAGTACTCGAGAACCTGGGAGAGACGAATCCCGACCTGGTCAGCGTTTCGGTCTCACCAACTCTGGTGAACCGCAGCACGCACGCGCAAATCCACGTGACGGTGACCTACCGTCAGCCGATCAGCTCTCCCCTGCTGCGGCTGTTCATGGGCGACACCTTCACGACCAGCGCCGACGGCTGGAGCCAATAAAGCTAAACTCACGTCGGCATGGGGGAGCCGCAGTATCACATCCGCGCGCAACCGGGTGACGTCGGCGAAGCGGTGCTTCTGCCCGGCGATCCCGGTCGGGTCGAATCGATCGCGAAGTTGCTCGACGGTCCCCGATTGATAGCCGATAACCGCGAGTACATCACCTACACCGGCGACCTGGATGGGCGTGCCGTCTCGGTCTGCTCCACCGGCATCGGTTCCCCGTCAACCGCGATCGCGATTGAAGAGCTTGCTGCCATCGGAGCGACGACCTTCATCCGGGTGGGGACCACGGGATCGATTCAGTCGCACGTCGGCTTTGGCGACCTGGTGGTTGCGACGGCGGCGGTCCGCGACGAGGGCACAACACCCGGGTACGCTCCGCTGGGCTATCCCGCGGTCGCCGACTTCGAGCTGGCCCAGGCCATGCTGGGGGCGGCGCGGAGCTTGAAGCATCGAGTGCACGCTGGGATCGTTCGCAGCCATGACTCGCTCTACACTGATCTGCACGCGGCGGCCATGCCACGGCGCGAGGAGCTGGAGCAGGCGCTGCGCGTCTGGCAGCGGGCCCAGGTGCTCTGCAACGACATGGAGTCGTCAGCCATCTTTGTCATTTGCGGCTTGCGGAGGCTCCGCGGTGGATCGGTTCTCACCGTCGTCAACGAGCCTGGCGAAGAAAATATCGACCCCAGGCGGGTCGCCGCTCTGGACCTCACGCCCATGTTCCAGGTCGCGCTGGCTGCGATCCGCCAGCTGCCGGGGCGGGCCTAGATGGATATCGGTGAAACGGTCACATTCCGCTCGCGGGATGCATGGCGCGGCTGGCTGGCCAAGCACCACCAGGACAAAAGGGAAATCTGGCTGGTCTATTACAAGAAGTCGTCGGGCAAGTCCGGCGTCAGCTACGACGAGTCGGTTGAAGAGGCGCTCGCCTACGGGTGGATCGATGGCCAGACCAAGTCCATCGACGAGACGCGTTACGCGGGTCGCTTCACGCCTCGCAAGCCAAGCAGCAACTGGTCCGCGTCGAACATTGCGCGCGTCAAGAAGCTGCTCAAAGAGGGCCGCATGGCTGAGCCCGGGCTCGCCACGCTGCCTCCGACAATTTCCGTCGCAAAAGATTCTCTCCCCCGCTTGCGGGGGCGGGTCAGGGAGGGGGCCTCATGACGCTGCATATCGTCGAGCACCCGCTGGTCGGCCACTACCTAACGCGACTGCGGGACAAGGAGACAACGCCGGATGAGTTCCGGGAGGCCTCCGACAAGATCATCACCCTGTTGCTGTACGAGGCGACGCGCGACCTTCGATCCCGCGCGTTCAAGATGCAGACGCCCCTCGAAGAGACGGAGGGCCATGCGATCGACGATCGAGTCGTGGCCGTTCCGATTTTGCGCGCCGGGCTGGGGCTGGTGGGGCCCGTGCTCGAGCTGCTGCCGCACGTGACCGTCGGCTACATCGGCCTGGAACGCGACGAGCGAACGGCGATTGCCTCCCGGTACTACGTCAAGCTTCCCCCCGACATCAAAGGCAAGGCCGTCATGATTCTCGACCCCATGCTCGCCACCGGCGGAACCGCAAAAAAGGCCGTCGAGATCATGAAGGAATACCAGCCGGCGAGCGTTCGCCTAGTGTGCGTCGTCGCGGCTCCGGAGGGGATCCAGGCGCTGCAGGCAGCGCATCCGGACGTCCAGATCTTCGCGGCGGCGGAGGATCGGCAGCTCAACGCCCAGAAGTACATCCTGCCGGGCCTCGGCGACTACGGCGATCGCCTGTTCGGTACCTGACCGCCACCGTCCTCGTTTTCGTTACCTGCCTGCTGGTCCTCGTGCAGGCCGGCGCCAATGGGATCAGCTCCAGAGTCGATCCCACCGCCGCCCCCGCCCCCAGCTGCGCAGCCGAATTCCGGGTCGCCTTCATTACCGACGTCGCCGGCCTGCGATCCACCGCCGACGCGGACGGATGGCGAGGTGCGGGCGAGGCCGTGCGGGACAAGCCTTGCGCCCATGCCCGCCTTGTCGTCCCGGCGCGCCCGTCCGACTACCGGCGTGCGCTGCAGGCCAGCGCCGACGCTCATGAAGAGCTGGTCATCGCCGCCAGCTTCCTGCTCACCGACGACGTCCTGGACGCCGCCCGGGCCAATCCGCAAACGCGCTTCGTGCTGGTCGACCCCCTCGTGGCAACCCCAGGTTTGCCGAACCTCGCCGTGCTCAGCTTTCGCGAGGACCAGGCGGCGTACCTCGCCGGGGCGCTGGCGGGCATGCTGACGCGGTCTGGCGTGGTCGCCGGGATCTATGGACCGGAGGGAGCGACGGACCTCGCGCACCGCGCCGGCTTCGAGCACGGCGCCCGCTACGCCCGGCCGGGGGTGCGCGTCCTCGGGGCCTACCAACCGGCTTCGGAAGGCGCCCCCTACGCCAACCCGGAATGGGGTGCGACCCAGGCTCGGGCGTTCATCGCCCAGCGCGCCGATGTCGTCTTCGGCGCAGGCGGAAGCACCGGGCAAGGAGCCCTGCTCGCCGCGGCGCAAGCCGGTCGATTCTGCATTGGCGCCGATCCGAGCACCGCCGCGGGCTGCTCGCTCACGAGCACCGTCAAGTTCGTCGACCGCGCCGTTCGCACCACCGTCAGCGAGGCCGCCGCCGGCCGCTGGTCAGGCGGCCAGCATGCACTCGGCCTGGCGCAGATGGCCGTCGGGCTGGCGCCACTCCGCCGCCCGCTCCCGGAGGACACCGTCAGCCGGCTGCAGGCGATCGCCGACCTGCTGGCCGCCGGCGACCTGACCACCGGGGCCTGATGTCGCCGCCAAGATCGTCAATGATCTCAAATATTTAAGTGTTACAATCGCCCGGAATCGAGGGGCAGGATTTGCAATTCTGTGTTGGGGAGGACGTATGACGAAGCCACCTGTGCGTTTTCTTGGCGTTGGGGTAATTCTGGTCTTGGGCCTTGCGTTAACGGCGTGCGGCACCACTGCGGGACCGGCATCGAGCTGCACCAAAACTTGGAAGGTCGGCCTCGTCACGGACGTCGGCAAGCTCAGCGATAAATCGTTCAACTACGATTCCTACCAGGGCGTCGTGAAAGCCCAGCAAGACTCGAGCCTCTGCGTTCAGGGGAAGGCGATCGAGTCCTCGAGTGAGGACGACTATCCGAAGAACATCGGGCTCTTTGTCGATCAGAAGTACGACATCATCGTGACGGTCGGCTTCAAGCTTGGTGACGCGACGATCAAGGCCGCCAAGGCCAACCCCAGCATCAAGTTCATGATGGTCGACAACGCCGACTTCACTGACAACCCTGCTCCGTCGAATCTGCTCGGCCTCACGTTCAAAGAGGATCAGCCTGGCTACCTGGCGGGCGTGCTGGCCGGCCAGCTGACCAAGACGAATACGCTCGGCGTCGTCGCCGGCCTCCAGAGCGTGCCACCCGTCGTGCACTACGTCGAAGGCTTCAAGAACGGCGCGAAAAGCGTCAACGCCAACGTGAAAGTCTTGACGATTTACCAGCCGGAGAGCGGGGCAAAGGACTTCAACGATCCGGACTGGGGCAAGCAGCAAGCCCTCACCTTTTTCGGCCAGCACGCCGACATCGTCTTCGGCGTCGGCGGCAACACCGGCAACGGGGCTCTCGTTGCCGCGAAAGAGCAGGGCAAGATGTGCATCGGGGTCGACGTCGATCAGTTTGTTTCGTACCCTGAGGTCGACAGCTGCCTGATCACCAGCGCCGAGAAGCACCTCGATGTGGCCGTCAAGGCGGCAATCGCGGATGTCGTGCACGGATCGTTCCAGCCGGGTGTCAAGACGTTCGACATCAAGAACGATGGCATCGGCCTCGCGCCCTACCATGACTGGGACTCGAAAATTTCGGCCGACGTCAAGGCGAAGGTCACGCAGGCTGAGAGCGGCTTGAAGAACGGCAGCATCACTACCGGCGTCACCTCCTAACCAATCGACCGCGCTCGAGCTCCGAGGGATCCGAAAGTCCTTCGGACGCTTGAGAGCCGTAGACGGCGTGGATCTGGTCGTCGACTGGGGCCGGGTCCACGCCCTGCTCGGCGAGAACGGCGCCGGCAAATCAACGTTGATGAATGTCGTCTACGGCATGGTCACCTGCGATGCCGGCGAGATCGAGTTCGACGGCCGCCTGGTGCATATCGCCGGGCCCCAGGACGCGATCAAGCTGGGCATCGGGATGGTGCATCAGCACTTCATGCTGATCCCCCGGCTTTCCGTGGTGGAGAACATCATGCTGGGCCACGAGATCGTCCGGGGCGCCGGTGTGATCGATACGGATAAGGCCGCCGGCATTATCGGCAATCTCTCAGCCAGGTACGGGCTCCAGGTCGATCCGCGGGCACGAGTCGGTGACCTGACCGTTGGGCTGCAACAGCGCGTCGAGATCGTCAAGGCCCTATACCGCGGGGCGCGGGTTCTGATCCTCGACGAGCCGACCGCAGCCCTCACCCCACAGGAAACCGACGGCCTCTTCGACGTTGTCCGCGGGCTGGTCAGGGAAGGGGCGGCCGTGATTTTTATCACGCACAAGCTCGGCGAGGTCATGGCCGTGGCTGACCAGATCACCGTGATGCGTCGCGGCAAGGTCGTCGGGACGACGATACCGAAGGACACCACGCCGGCTGAGCTGGCCCAGATGATGGTGGGGCGTCCCGTATTGCTTCGGGTGGCAAAAGGGCCGGCGCACCCGACGAAGACGGTCCTCGAACTCGACAAGCTCGTCGTGCAGGACGACCGCCGGCACACGGTGGTCGACGGCATCAGCCTCACCGTCCGGTCGGGCGAAATCGTCGGCATCGCCGGCGTCGAGGGCAATGGTCAGAACGAAATGGTGGAGGCGATGATGGGCCTGCGCCCGGCGCGCGCCGGCCGCGTGTTGCTCAGCGGCCGCGACATCACGCGACGGCCGACGCGATGGCGGCTTCGTTCCGGGCTGAGCGATGTCCCCGCCGACCGGCATCGGATGGGTCTCATCCTCGAGTTCCCCATCTACGACAATCTGGTGTTGAGCGACTTCGACGAGCCCCCATATGCCAACGGGCTCGTCCGTCGGCTCGGTGTCCTGCGGGAGCATGCCCGCAAGCTGATGAAGGCCTTCGACATCCGTGCCCAGGCGCCCGAGCAACCGGTCGGATCGCTCAGTGGTGGAAACCAACAAAAAGTCGTCCTCGCCCGCGAGCTTGGCACGCGTCCACAGCTCCTGATCGCCAGCCAGCCGACGCGCGGGCTTGACGTCGGATCGATCGAGTTCGTCCACAGCCGCCTCGTTTCCCAGCGAGATGAGGGCCTGGCCGTGCTGCTCGTATCGTCAGAGCTCGACGAAGTCCTGTCGTTGGCCGACCGCGTGGCCGTGATTTACCGAGGCAAGATTGTTGCCGAGCTCGAAGGCGAGGCGATTGACCGTGAACGGATCGGCCTCTTGATGGCGGGCGCCGCGTGATCAACCGGCGCTTGCCGCCCTGGGCCGTCAACGCGATCCTCGTCCCCCTGGCGTCGGTCCTGTGCGGCTTCGTGGTGGCCGGGCTCGTGATTGCCGTGACGGGCTCCGATCCTTTCCAGGCATTGACCGCTCTTTTTCAGGGGGCATTCACGAACCATGAGGCCTTTGCCGAGACACTGGTCGCCTCGATTCCGTATATCTTCCTGGGCTTAGGTCTCGCGCTCGGCTTCAAAGCCGGACTCTTCAATATCGGCGCCGAAGGCCAGTTCTACATCGGCGGCCTGGCCGGCGTCTTCGTCGCGTACAGCGTCACCGGTCTGCCCGGGCTGGTCGAGATCCCGCTCGCGATTGTTGCCGGCATGCTCGGCGGCTTCGTCTGGTCCGGCATCGCCGGCGCGCTCAAGGCCCGCTTCGGAGCACACGAGGTGATTACGACCATCATGCTCAACTACGTCGCGTTCCTGCTCGCCAACTACCTGATCGACGGCGGCCTGATGCTGGCCAAGCACGTCTCGACGCCGCGGACCCCGGAGATCGACCCGAACGCACAGCTGCCGATCATCATCCCCGGGACACGGTTGCATTTCGGCCTGATCCTGGCCGTGGTGGCGGTGCCGGCGGTCTGGTTCCTGATCGAGCGAACCACCATCGGCTTTCAGCTGCGATCGGTCGGCTTCAACCCCAGCGCGGCCCGCGCGAACGGCATGTCCGTCGGTCGGACGCTGGTCTTGAGCATGGGCATTTCCGGGGCGCTGGCCGGCGCGGCCGGGATCGTCCAGATCCTGGGCCTGAGCCATCACATGACGGATACGGTCGCCGCGGGGTACGGCTTCGACGCCATCGCTGTCGCCCTGCTGGCCCGGAGCAATCCCTGGGGGGTGCTGCCGGCGGCGTTTCTCTTTGGCGCCCTGCGAAACGGCGCCAGCTTCATGCAGCTCGAAACGCAGGTGTCGGCGGATCTGGTTTCGATCGTGCAGGCGATGGTGATCATCTTCGTAGCCGCACCCGTCATCGTTCGCTGGCTGCTCCGGCTGCGCGCGCAACCGCTGCAGGAGCTCCAACTTGCTGAACGCGACGAGGCGACGGTGGTCTGATGGACTTTCTGCAGCGCGAGGACATCGTCGGCCTGCTGGCCCAGACCCTGGTTACCGCGACACCGCTCACGCTGGCAGCCCTGGGCGGGATCCTGTGTGAACGGTCGGGGGTCGTGAACATCGCGCTCGAGGGCATCATGCTGACCGGCGCGTTCGTTGGGTTTGCGGTGGCGCTTGCCACCCACAGTTTGTGGCTCGGGGTGCTCGCCGCCATCGTCGCCGGCATGCTGATCGCCAGCCTGCACGCCGCGCTGTCGGTCAGCCTGCTGGTCGATCAGATCGTTAGCGGCATGGTGATCAATATCCTTGCCGTGGGCATCACCGGCGTGTTTTATCGCACGTTCATCGAGAGCTCGACGACGATTGGCCCCGGCACCCTCCCTCACTGGAACCTTCCGGGCCTGTCGGCGATCCCGGCACTTGGCCGGATTTTCTTTCAGAACCAGTTCGTGACGTATGCCATGCTGCTCGCTGTCGTCGGCGTGTATTTCTTGATCTTCAAGACCACCTGGGGGCTTCGCACCCGTGCCTGCGGCGAGAATCCGGCCGCCGCCGAAACCGCCGGGATCAATGTCTACTTCGTCCGTTACGCCAACGTGATCGGCAGCGGCGCGCTCGCCGGCCTGGGGGGCGCCTACTTCAGCCTTCAGCAGATCGGCAACTTTCTACCGAACATGACCGGCGGACGCGGCTTCATCGCGCTGGCGGCGATGATCTTCGGAAAGTGGAACCCGTTCGGCGCCTTCGGCGCTTCGCAACTGTTCGCATTCTCGGACGCCGTGGGGAGCCGCCTGCAGATCGCCGGCGTCAACCTCCCCATCCAGTTTCTTGGCATGCTTCCGTACCTGGTGACGATCGTGGTGCTGGCGGGGGCAATGGGGCGCGCCGTGGCGCCCGCTGCCGTGGGCAAGCCGTACAAGAAGAGTTGAGCCGAAATCTTCCGAGGAGTCTCGCGTAGTCCGGCGCCCGCTCGCCCTCGGGCTCGCGGCGGCGCTGGTTGCCTGCGGACCATCGACGCAGCCCAACGATTCGTCCGTGACGCGCGTCTGCATCGCCACGAATGCCGATGGGCTGGCGCCCCATACGTTCAATCAACAGGCGGCTGACGGCGCTCGCACCGCCGGCGCCCAGGTCCAGGTAATCGCCTCACACAACGCGTCGGACTATCTCGCCAACGTCCAGCGATGCATCGCCAACCACGCGGATCTTGTAGTGGCGGTCTCGCCGGACATGGCAACCGCCGTTGGCAGCGCGGCGAAACTCCATCCAGGGCAGCGCTTTGCCCTCGTCGACGCAATGCCGGTCGATGACAGCGGCCAGAGCCTCGACCTGGACAACGTGACCGACCTGCTGTTCAAAGCACAGGAGCCGGGCTACCTGGTCGGCGCGCTGGCCGGCCTCCTGGAAAAAAACAAAGTCGGCAGCGCCTCGCATAACGTCCTGGGCATTCTTGGATCGAACCATGGACCGGCTGTCGATGCCTATATCGCGGGCTACATCGGGGGCGCGAAGAGTGTCGACCCTGGGCTGACCTGGAAGATCACGTACTCGGATTCCCAGGACACGGCATTCTGCAAGCAGCTCGGCATCACCCAGATTTCCGCCGGCGCCGACATCCTCTTTGAAGTTACGGGCCGCTGCGCTTCCGGCTACATCGATGCCGCCTACGATGCCTTGGCCTACGCGATCGGATCGGACAACGACGAGGCCTATCTCAGTCCCGCCGTCATCACCAGCGCACTGAAGCGCGTCGACCGGGCCGTCGCGATAACCGTCCAGCGGCTGCGAGGCGGCCAGTTCAAGGGCGGCCAGCAGGTCTTCTCGACGCAGGACGATGCCACCGGCTTCAGCGGTCCGAGTAGTGTCGTGCCGCAGGACATCATCAACCAGGTGCTCGATATCCGCGCCAAGATCCGCAGCGGCGCCATCACTCCGCCGGACACCATTCCGCCCGGCATCTGAGAGTCAGCAATGCCGGAAGCGGCCGGCCTCGTAAGTTGTCTAGCCCTTGACGCGCGCCTGGCGGAGCTTCGCCTCTTCGTCGACGAACTCGTGGCGCAGCCGGGCTCGGCTCAGCTCGTCACCGAAGCCTCCCTCGAGCGCCTGCAGGTTCATGGCCCAGACCAGTTCCGGCGAACAGCCGAGGACCGAGACGGCGTTTTGAAATTCCTGTGACAGCGTGATGTGGGAAACGGTCCTGGAATCCGTGCTGATCGTGACCTTGATGCCTTGCTCGGAAAAGCGTTTCAGCGGATGGTCCTCCAGCCGCCGGACGGCCTTGGTTTGAGCGTTGCTGGTCGGAGCGGTGTCGAGCTGGACGCCGTTTTCTCGGATGGTGGCGACCACCTCGGCGTCCTCCTGTGCCCTGATCCCGTGGCCCAGCCGACGAGCTCCCATCGAGATCGCTTGCCGCACGCTCTCGGGGCCGGCGGCCTCACCCGCGTGGATGGTGATATTCAGGCCCAGTGAGCGCGCCAGCCGAAAGGCGTCTTCGTGCAGGATGGGCGGGTGACCAGCCTCGTCGCCGGCGAGGTCAAAGCCGATCACGCCGTCGCTGACGAAGCGGCCGGCGACCTGGGCCAGCGCCAGGTTCTGCGCCGGCGGCATATCGCGCAAGGCTGTCACGATGATGCCACCCTCGAGGCGGAAGTCCTTGCGTCCCCTTGTCCAGCCACTCAGTACGGCGCGGATCACGTCGGTGAGCGATAGACCCTGCTGCACGTGCAGCCATGGCCCGTAACGAATCTCTACATAACGGACGTTGTCTTTGTTCAGGTCCTCGCAGAGCTCGTAGGTCGCGCGCTCGAGGGCCGGGACGGTCTGCAGCACGGCAATCGGCAGCTCGAAGAAGGTGATGTACTCGACCAGCGAAGCCGTATTCTCGTTGGCCTCCAGAAAGTCCGGCAGCTTTGACGGGTCGTCGGTTGGCAACGGAACGCCGTTCTGCTTGGCGAGCTCGAGCACCGTCCTGGGACGCACAGACCCGTCAAGATGCAGATGCAGCTCCGCCTTGGGGATCGCGTGAAAATAGGCGGCGTCATCCATCGAGTTCGCCCGAATGCTACCAGCCGAGTTGGAGCTAGGCCGCGCGCCGGTGGCCGTTACCGTTCGGGGGCGTTAACACCATGGCCAGCATCTGCGATGGGCGGATGGCCCAGAGCCGGTGGTGGCGGAATGCGGCACGAGCCTCCGGTGTCAGGCCCCACGCGGCCAGCACCGTCCGGACGCGAGCCGCTCGTCCTGTCTCGAGGTCGACCATGCTGTCGCCGACGTAGATCGAATGCGACCGCGACAACCCGAGCTGCCCGATGGCCGCCAGCAGCGGATCCGGGGCGGGCTTGGGTGGCGTCACGTCCTCGTAGCCAATTACGACGTCAAAATATGCCCGCAGGCCGGCTGCCTCGAGCTCGCCCTCGACCAGAGCCCGTCGCTTGCAGGAGACGACACCCAGTGGCGCGCCGGCCTGGTGCAGCTTTCGAACGAGCGTGGGTATGCCGCGAAAGACCCGGGCATGCCCGAGGGAGGCATCAATCGAACGGTAAGTCGCGACCAGGTCTTCCCACATGTCGGGCGCAACGAGCTTCATTTGCTCGGGCAGCGGTAATCCGCGGCTCTGGCGAAACAGCGCCCGCGCCGCCTCGTCGAGACGATGCATCCGCATGACATGCGCGAACGCCTCCTCGATCAGCGGATAGCTGTCAACCAGCGTGCCGTCGAAGTCGAAGACCAGGCCGCGCGTGTGGCCGTTTGGGGGTGGAAGAAGAGACTCTGGTTTGGTTGCCACGTGTGATCAACATCCCTGGGCAGGCTGGGCGCGCTCTATCGGGAGCTGCGCTGTCGAGGAATCGACCCTTCCCAATCAAATAATGCCACCTCTATAACGCCGCCGTCGACGTTTCCTCTCGGAAGCCTCGACCGAGCCTCCAAACCCCGCCCAAACACCCGTTCGGCCCAAAACTCAACCTTGACCGACTTTCATCTGCCGCCTAAACTCGAACAATGGCCAGCGTCACTTACGAGCACGTATACAAGCGCTACCCCGGAAACACTGTCATCACCGACATGAACGCCCAGATCAAGGACAAGGAGTTCGTCGTCCTGGTCGGTCCCTCCGGTTCCGGCAAATCGACGGCCCTCCGGATGCTCGCCGGCCTGGAAGAGATCAGCGACGGCATGGTGCGGATCGGTGATCGTGTCGTCAACGACGTCGCGCCCAAGGACCGCGATATCGCCATGGTGTTTCAATCCTATGCCTTGTATCCGCACATGTCGGTCTACGACAATCTCTCGTTCGGCCTCAAGCTGCGCAAGACGCCGAAGGGCGAGATCGACAAGCGGGTACGCGAAGCGGCCCAGATTCTGGGGCTCGAGCCGTTCCTCGATCGCAAGCCCAAGGCGCTCTCCGGCGGCCAGCGGCAGCGCGTCGCGCTGGGGCGGGCGATCGTCCGGCAGCCGAAAGTCTTTCTTATGGACGAGCCCCTGTCGAACCTCGATGCCAAGCTGCGCGTCCAGACTCGCGTGCAGATTCTCAAGCTGCACCAGAGGCTCCAGACCACGTTTATCTACGTGACGCATGACCAGGTCGAGGCGATGACGATGGGCGAGCGCATCGTGGTGCTGGACAACGGCATCGTGCAACAGTTTGATTCGCCGCAAACGCTGTACGAGCATCCGGTCAATCTGTTCGTCGCCGGCTTCATCGGCAGCCCCGCCATGAACTTCTTGAACGTGAAAGTTGGCGGCGATGGCCAGACTCAGCTGCAGGGCGAAGGATTCCAGGTCCCGGTTGAGGAGCGCGTGCTCTCTGATGCCGGCGCCGAGCGCGGCCAGGACGTCATTATGGGAATCCGCCCGGAGGATCTAAAAGATATCCGGTTCCCCGGCCGCGAAGGCCTCCCCAAGGTCTCGGCCAAAGTGGAAGTCGTCGAGAGCATGGGGAGTGAGATCTTCGTGTATATCGTGCTGGGCGGCAAGACGTTGACGGCGCGGATGGATCCAAGAAGCCACGACATCCAGCCGGGGCAGACGTTGCAGGTCGCGGTCGATACGCACCACCTGCATCTGTTCGATCCGAAGACGGAGAAAGCGCTCGTCAGCCGCGGCGCGCCGGCCGCCACGGTGCCCGCGGTCGCCGAAGCCCCCGCCCCCGCTCGTTAAAACTTGGACCTCGGTCTTCAAGGCCGGGTCGCCGCCATCACCGGAGGCAGCCACGGTGTTGGCCATGCCATTGCCGAAGCACTGCTGGCCGAAGGCTGCCGCGTCGCGATCTGCGCCCGCGATAAAGCTCGCCTCGATGCCGCCGCTCAGAGCCTGGGCCACGACGTCTTCGCCCAGCCGGCCGATGTCAGCAAACCCGGCGAAGTCGAAGACTTCGTTCAGGCGACCGCGTCGCATTTCGGCCGCCTGGACATTCTCGTGCACAATGCCGGCGGCGGTGGCGGCACCGGCCTCGAGGCTCCCGACGCCGAGTTCGACCAGGCCTTCGAGCTGAACGTCCTGGGTGGTCTGCGCGCGGCCCGCGCCGCCGTGCCCTTTATGCGCAAGCGTGGCGGCGGCCGGATTATTTTTATCTCGTCAGTCTATGGCCGCGAAAGCGGCGGCCGCGCCGGCTACAACGTGGCGAAGGCCGCCGAGATCAGCCTCGCAAAGGCGCTATCGCGCGAGCTCGCGAAGGACAAGATTCTCGTCAACAGTGTGGCGCCGGGCTCGTTGATGTTCCCCGGTAGCAGCTGGGAACGTCGGCAACAATCTGACCCGGAGGGCATCGAAGCATTCACTAAGTCCGACTTGCCGCTCGGCCGCTTCGGCAAGCCCGAAGAAGTCGCCGCCGTCGTCACGTTCCTCGCGTCAGACCATGCGAGCCTGGTCACCGGCGCCTGCTGGACCGTCGACGGCGGCCAGTCCCGCTCGCTGATATAGCCCGCATCTAAGCCG
>VBHC01000062.1:23356-27483 GCA_005889535.1 Chloroflexota bacterium | reverse complement strand
GCCGGACCTGGTCATCCTCGACCTGGTGATGCCGGGTGCCGATGGCTTCGAGGTCGTCGCCGCGCTGCGTCGCGACAAGGAACTGAGCCGGGTGCCGATCCTGGTCCATACCGCAAAGACCCTGACTGCGGAGGACCGCCAGCGGCTCGACGGCAAGGTGGAATCGATAGTTGAAAAGGCCGAGTTTCAGCCCGAGCGTTTTCTCGAGCTGCTCCTCAAACGCGGCGAACGCCGCAAACGAGCCGCCTAACAACAGTTACACGGAGACTCTAACCGGGCCGTTGCTCGCTCGCTTCGGCCTCCGCCGCGGCGCCTTGCGCCAGATCCAAATGCGCTCGGCCTGCCTGACTCCGGCCTACTCGCTCGCCGGCCCTTGGGCGCAGCAGGTAAGCGATCACCGGCAGCGTGAGGGCGATGACGATCAGGGAGGTCACCTGCGCCTGTTTGAGGCCACCCAGGATGACGATGTTGTCGCGGACAAAGAAGATGAAGAACTGGGTGATCGAGTAGAGCACCAGGTAGATCATCGCCAGCATGCCTTCGGGGCGGATCCGCGTCCGTAGATTCCAGAGCAACACGAACAGCGCCAGGCTGATCAGGAGCTCGTAGAGGCTAGCCGGCTGCACCGGGGTGTCGAGCGGCCCGAAGGTGTGGGGGTTCGTGTACTCGAAGCCCCATCCGTTCGTCCGGTAGCCGACGATGTCGCCGTTGATGATGTTGCCGACCCGGCCGATCGCCTGCCCAATCGTCATACCCAGCGCCCCGATGTCGAGCAGGCTCCAGAACGGCATGTGCCACCGCCAGGCGGAGATGACCATGGCCAGGCCACCGCCGAAGATGGCGCCGAAGAAGGCCATGCCACCCTGCCAGACCGCCAGGATCTGGGCTGGGTTGTGCAGGTAGAAGGAGGGATTGTTCTGGACGACGTAGTAGAGGCGCCCGCCAACGATGCCGAGGATCGCGGCGAGCAGGGCGACGTTCATCAGCTGGTCCTTGTTGATGCCCCGCCGTGGGGCGTCGCGGAGGGCGACCTGAATCCCCGCGTACAGCCCAAGCGCGATCATGATCCCGTACCAGTGGATCTTCAAGCCCCCGATCGTCACCAGCACCGGATCGATTCCGATCTTGATCAGCACCGACCCAGTTTAATGTCTTGAGATGCCCGTCAAACCCTCGTTCACCGATGAGGTGAAGGCCGAGCTGGCCAATGTGCAGCCGGCTCGCCCCTGTTGCCAGGAAGCCGAGCTCGCCGCCATGGTCGAGGCGCTCGCCGGCCCCGCCGACGGCACGCCGATGACGCTGCGCATCCCCCGCAACGCGGTGGCGCGCAAGGTCGTCCACCTGGCCCGGATCGCCGGAGGCCAGGTCGAGGCCGTGCGCAAAGGTCCAACCGAAAAGCGGCCGACCTATCGGTTGCGGCTCCGGCTTCCGCCGGGGCGCGGCTCATCCGATCCGTGCTGTGCGCGCGCCATCCTGCGTGGGGCGTTCCTGGCGCGGGGCGTCCTCGGCAATCCGGCCGACGCCTACCACCTCGAGATCGCGACACCGGCGAAGGGCGACTTGCTGGCGGCCGGCGCGGCGCGGACTGGCATTGCGTTGAAGCGAACCACCCGGCGAGGCCGGTTGCTCTACTACCTGAAGGGCGCCGACCAGATCTCGCGGATGCTTGGCTTGATGGGCGCCAGCCGGGCGGTGATGCGACTCGAGAATGACCGGATCCTGCGCGACATGCGCAGCCAGGCAAACCGCCGTGCCAACAGTGAGACGGCCAACCTGGACAAGCGGCTGCGCGCCGCCCTGCAGCAGCGGGCCGCGGTCCGCCGCCTGAAGGCGCGCGACAGCCGGCTGCTATCGCTGCCGCCGGCCCTGCGCGACGTCGCCGAGCTGCGTCTCGCACACCCGCGGGCCAGCCTGCGCGAGCTCGCCGAGGTGTCGCAGCTCACCAAGTCGGCGATCGCCAACCGGCTGCGCCGATTGGTGGCGCTGACGAATCGAAATGGTCTAATAGATTGAATTCGCAGCTTCGCGTAAGTGGAGGGCCGTCATGCCGGTGAAGGTTGGCATCAATGGCTTCGGCCGCATCGGGCGCAACGTGTTTCGCGCCGCCCAGGGACGGCATGACCTCGAGATTGTCGCCGTCAACGACATTACGGACCCGCCCACCCTGGCGCACCTTCTCAAGTACGACTCGATTCTGGGCAACTACGCCGGAAGCGTGAGCGCCGACGGGGACATGCTCACCGTAGACGGAAGCCGGGTCAAGGTCTTTGCGGAGAAGGACCCGGGTAACCTGCCCTGGAAGGACCTCGGGATCGAGATCGTCATCGAATCGACCGGCCTCTTCACCGATGCCGTAAAGGCGAAAGCCCACATCGACCGGGGTGGGGCCAAGAAGGTGATCATCTCGGCGCCGGCCAAGAACGAGGACATCACGGTCGTGCTTGGCGTCAATGGCGATCGGTACGACCCCAAACAACACCACGTCGTGAGTAATGCGTCGTGCACGACCAACTGCCTGGCACCGGTTGCCAAAGTCCTGCACGAGAGCTTCGGGATCGAGGCGGGCTTGATGACGACGCTGCACTCCTACACCAGCGACCAGCGTCTGCTCGACGCGCCCCATAAAGACCTGCGCCGGGCTCGGGCCGCGGCGCTTTCCATGATTCCGACCAGCACCGGAGCCGCCACGGCGATGGCGCTGGTGATGCCGGAGCTAAAAGGAAAATTTCACGGCATCGCGGTGCGCGTCCCGACGCCGAACGTCTCGCTCGTCGATCTGGCGGTCATGACCCGCGACCCGGTTTCCGCCGATACCATCAACGAGGCGCTGCGAGAAGCCGCCGCCAGTGACCTCAAGGGGATTCTCTCCGTGACCGAGCAGGAGCTGGTTTCGAGCGACTTCAAGGGCAACCCTTATTCCTCGATCGTCGATGCCCCGCTGACCATGGTCGTCGGCGACCGGCACGGAAAGGTCTTCAGCTGGTACGACAATGAGTGGGGTTACTCCTGCCGGGTCGTCGACCTGACCGTCTTCATGGGCGACCGGCTGAACTGACCACGAACGCCACGACCGGCGGCGCCCTCCACAAAGCCAGCATCCGGGACGTGGACGTCGCTGGCAGGCGAGTCCTCGTGCGGGTCGATTTCAACGTCCCCACCAAGAACGGACAGATCATGGACGATACCCGCATCCGGGAGGCCATCCCGACGATTCAGGACCTGGTCGAGCGCAGCGCGCGCGTGATCCTGATGACCCACCTGGGCCGGCCCGACGGCCAGGTCGACAACGCCTATGGCACGACGCCGCTCGCCAACCGGCTGGCCGAGCTGATCGGCCGGTCGGTCAAGCATGTGGACGATTGCGTCGGTCCCGCGGTCGAGGCCGCAGTGAGGGCCATGCGCGACGGCGACATCGTGATGCTGGAGAACGTCCGCTTTCATCCCGGCGAGACGAAAAACGATCCGGCCTTCGCCGGGCAGCTCGCCGCGCTGGGCGACCTCTACGTGAACGATGCCTTCGGCACCGCGCATCGTGCTCATGCCTCGACGGCGGGCATCGCGCAGTACCTCCCGGCAGTGGCGGGGCTGCTGATGGAGCGCGAGATCACGACCCTGGGGCGCATCATGAATGACCCGCCGCACCCCCTGGTCGCCATCATCGGCGGATCGAAGATCTCGACCAAGATCGGCGTGCTGCGCAGCCTGATGCAGCGCGTCGATCGGCTCTGTGTCGGCGGCGCGATGGCGTGCACCCTGCTCAAAGCGAAGGGATTGGACATGGGTCGGTCCCTGGTGGAGGACGATCAGCTCGAGGTCGCCCGTTCGTTGCTGGCGTCCTCGGGGCAGGGGGCCGGCACGCTGGTGCTGCCGCTCGACGTGGTTGTCGCGCCCGAAGCCAGCCCCGGGGTCGCAACCCGGACGGTAGCGGTCGACGCGGTGCCGCCCGACTTAAGGATCCTCGATGTCGGGCCGATGACCGTCGAGCGCTTTCTGCAAACCTGCGACGGCGCCGCCGCCGTGGTCTGGAACGGCCCGCTCGGCGTCTACGAAGTCCCACCGTTCGACAGGGGGACGGATGCGCTGGCACAGGGGCTTGCCGGCAGCGACGCCCAGACGATCATCGGCGG
>VBHC01000062.1:9024-23337 GCA_005889535.1 Chloroflexota bacterium | reverse complement strand
CCGAGCGGATGTCGTTCGTGTCGACCGGTGGGGGCGCGACCCTCGAATTCCTCGAGGGCAAGACGCTGCCGGGCATCGCCGCCCTGCGCGACAAGAATCATGCGTAAACCCCTGATCGCCGGAAACTGGAAGATGCACTTCACAGTCCCTGAGGGCCTGGAGTACGCGCTCCAGCTGCGTCGTGACCTCGACCGGTACGCGGCTGTGGTCGACGTCGTGATCCTGCCCCCGGCGCTGATGCTCTGGGAGGTCGCGAACGCGCTGCGGGGCTGCGCCATCGAAGTCGGCGCCCAAAACGCCGGCTGGGAAGACCAGGGTCCGTTCACCGGCGAGATCTCTCCGAGGATGCTGGCCGGCTGGTGCCATTACCTGCTGATCGGACACTCGGAACGGCGCCAGCTCTTCAACGAGACCGACGAGGAGCTCAACCGCAAGTTGCATGCCGGCTTGCGGCACCGACTCAAAGTGATCCTGGCGGTGGGTGAAACGCTGGAGGAGTACGAGGCCGGGCGGACGGCGGAAGTGATCACGCGTCAGCTCAACGCCGCGCTCTACGGCGTCGAGCTGCGGCAAGCGACGCAGCTGTCGCTCGCCTACGAGCCGGTTTGGGCAATCGGCACGGGGAAAGCCGCGACGCCCGAGTACGCGAACGAGACGATGGGCTTGATTCGGAGGCTGCTGGCGAGCCCATTCGGCGCGCTGGCGGCGGAAATGCGCATTCTCTATGGCGGCAGCGTCACGCCCGCCAACGCCCGCAGCCTCATGGAGCAACCCGAGATCGACGGTGGGCTGATCGGCGGGGCGAGCCTCAAGGCCGGCGACTTCACCCGGATCATCCAGGCGACGGCTGAGGTACTCCAGTCGCCGCGGGTGTAAGCGGGCCAGGGCCGGCGCTCGTCCTCGTCATCATCGACGGCTGGGGCTATCGAGAAGAACCGGCCGGCAACGCGATCGCTGCCGCGAAGAAGCCAAACTGGGATGCGCTCTGGTCGCGCTGGCCGCACACCACCCTGGCCGCGGCCGGCGCGCCCGTCGGCCTCCCAAAGGGTCAGCAGGGGAACTCCGAGGTTGGCCACCTCAACATCGGCGCCGGGCGGATCGTTTACCAGGACCTGACCCGGATCAACCTCGCCATCCGCGATGGATCCTTCAAGCGGAATCCGGTGTTGCTGCGGGCCATGACCGATGTCCGCGACCGGGGCACGCTCCATCTCCTGGGCCTGGTCTCGCCGGGGGGCGTCCACAGCTCGACGACGCACCTGACGGCGCTGGTCGAGATGGCGCAGCAACTCGGCGTGCCGCGGACCTACATCCATGCCTTCACCGATGGCCGCGATGAGCCCCCCACCAGCGCCGCCGGGTTCGTGGAGAATCTCGTCGCCGAGCTCAAGCGGATCGGCACCGGCCGGATCGCGTCCGTGAGCGGCCGCTACTACGCCATGGATCGAGACAAGCGCTGGGATCGCACCGAGCTCGCCTACCGCACGGTGGTCGACGCCAGCGGCCCCACGGCGCCCGACCCGGTTGCCTTCATCAAGCAGAGCTACGAGGCGGGAACCACCGACGAGTTCCTCAAGCCCACCCGGATCGTGCCTCCGGGCAACGACCCGAGCCCCGCCGTCGGCGACGGCGACAGCGTGATCTTCTTCAACTTCCGGCCGGATCGGGCGCGACAGCTCAGCCACGCCATCGTCGACGAGACCTGGGACCACTTTCGGCGTGCCCGGCGGCCAGAGCTCGCCCACTTCGTGACGTTCACCGAGTACGAGAAGGGCCTCCCGGCGGAGGTCGCGTTTCCCGATGAGCCGCTGGAGGGTGTCCTGGCGGCCGTCGTTTCAGAGGCCGGCTGGTCGCAATTCCATACCGCCGAAACCGAGAAATACGCGCACGTCACCTACTTCCTGAATGGCGGGCGCGAGGCGCCCTTTGAGGGCGAGGATCGGCTGCTGGTTCCGTCGCCGAAGGTGGCGACCTATGATCTGCAGCCGGCGATGAGCGCGCGCCCTGTCACCGACGGGCTCCTCGACCGGCTCCAAACCGGCCGCTATCGGTTCCTCGTGGTCAACTTCGCCAATCCCGACATGGTCGGCCACACCGGTGTCTTTCCGGCGACGGTTGAGGCGGTCGAAGTCGTTGACGAGATGCTGGGTCGCATCGCCGAGGCCGTCCTCACCCGCCGCGGCATCCTGGCCGTCACTGCCGACCACGGCAACGCCGAGCTCAAGATCGATGCGCGCACCGGCGCGCCGTTTACCGCGCATACCACGAGCCCGGTGCCGTTCATCCTGGCGGGAGCGACCGGCGTGAAGCAGCTGCGCGAGGCGGGCAAGCTGGGGGACATCGCGCCGACCCTGCTGCCGCTTATAGGGCTAAGGGCCCCGTCTGCTATGACGGGAAACGACCTCGCGCATTGAACCGGAGATGCTAGGCGGCTGACGCAGCCCAGTCCTGATCCAGCCGGGTAAGAAAGATCTGCGCCAGCCCGGCGTCGCGGACCAGCAGATCGAGCTCGTGGTTGCGCGTGAACCCGGAGTACGACCAGTTGCAACTCCCGAAGAGCACGGTGCCACCATCGAAGATGCCGAGCTTCGCATGGAGCAGCTCATCGCCGGCCTGCACGTAGAAGCGCACGGCGGCGCCGGCTTTCTGCAGCAGGGCCATCGTCGTCGCGTTCTGGGGCTGGGTCCGGTCGAGGAGGGCTCGCAGGCCGACCCCACGTCGTGCCGCGGCCACGAGCGCGTCGAGGATGAGGCGATCGCTGAGCACGAACATTTCGAGATCGATCGAGTGGCGTGCGGCGGCGACGGCGGCGAGCGCCGCGGCGCGGATCCCGTCGCCCGGATGCGTGACCAGCACCTGCACCAGCCGATCGGTTGCCGGCGGCGGGATCGGGATCGGCTCGCCGGCGAGCGCCAGGTCCTGCCGGAAAACCCGCTCCAGGTTGTCGACCACCGGACCAGCGGCGAGGACGTCGACGTCGTGGTTGAGTGGCGAGTGGATGCCCCAGTTGATGCCGCCGACGATGGCGCGGGCGCCGTCGACGATCAACAGCTTGACGTGATCGATCGTCAAGCGGTCGAGCGGAAATGCCACTACCCGGACACCGCCCTGCTCGAGCTCGGCCCAGGTCGGTCTACTGCTGCGCTCCGACGGATCCTTGATCGCCGTGACCGTCACCCCGCGGTCGTGGGCATCGAGCAGCATGCTGGCCAGGTCGAGCCGCTGGAACTCATACAGCTCGAGGTCGATCGAGCGGCGCGCCGTTCGCAGGACGTCCACGATCGCCGCGAACGCGGTCGGACCGTCCGGCAGCGGAATCAGCTGGTCGGCGCCGCTGATGATGGGCGCCGCGACCACCGGTGACAGAGGACGGGGCGCCCCCGCCAGGGAAGGGGTACGGCCCGGCGCACAGGAGGCGACCAGCAGCGCCAGGAGGAGGAGGGGCAACCGGAGGCGGCGAGCCGGGCCGTACACGATGGCGATACTACTACGGATTTGTATATCTGTCAACGCTAAGAACCGTTCAGGCGGATCGCGGGATCGGCGGTATAATTCAGCGGCTCTGCCAATGAGGACATTTCTCGGCGTCGTGGAACTCGTGCTCGCGCTCCTGGTCATGCTCGGTGTCCTCCTCCAGACGCCGAAGGCGAGCGGGCTAGGCGGCACGATCGGCGGCGGCGGCGACTCCGGCGGAGGCTATCGCACTAAACGAGGCCTGGAAAAGAACCTCTTTTACGCCACGATTGGACTGGTGGTCCTGTTCGTCGTGGTCTCGGTCGTCTATATCCGGGTAAGCCCCGGAGCTTGATCCGGCGCGGGCTGCTCGCCGCGGGGGCGGGCGTGCCGCTGCTCGTCCTGGTGACCGTCCTCGTGCTGGTATTTCGTAACGTGGTACTTGCGCCCGAAATGCCCCGTGCGGGCGGGACCTTCGCCGAAGGCGTCGTCGGTCAGTTGGGCTCGCTCAACCCGCTCTACGGCGAAGCCACCGCCGGATCCAACGACCTCGACGCGCTGCTCTTCGAACCACTCGTCCGTGTGCTGCCGACCGGTCGGGTGCAGGGACGGCTGGCCGCCCGCTGGGACGTGAGCCCCGACGGGCGGACATACTCGTTCACCCTGCGGCCCAACGCCCGCTGGTCGGATGGCACCTCGGTGTCGGCGGATGACGTCGTCTTCACGGTCCGCACCGTCCAGGATCCCCAGTTCCCCGGGGCGCTCCTGAACCAGAGCTGGAAAGACATCATCGCCACCGCGGTGGACTCATCGCATGTCCGCTTTGCGCTGCCGGGACACAATGCCGGCTTCCTGGCGAACCTCGAGCTGCTGGACATCGTTCCCTCGCATCTGCTGGCGGGCAAGTCGATCGCCGAGCTCGCCTCGGCCTCGCCCAACCTGAACCCGGTGGGAACCGGTCCCTTCCGAATGGTGGCGAACCTGGGGGATCGCATTCAATTGGAGCGCAACCCGTTTGCCTGGCGGCGGCCCTGGCTCGACACCATGACGATCCGGACGTTCCCCTCGCAGGCCGCGGCGCTGGACGCCCTCGGCCGCGGACAGATCGACGGCCTCGCCAATCTCACGCCGTCGGCGGCTGCCCAGGAGCGGGGGAACCGTGACGTCAACGTGCTGACCGCCGCAACCTATCAATATGCCGAGCTGCTCTTCAATCTCAAGACCGAGGAACCGTTTTTCCAGGACACCACGGTGCGACAGGCGATCGCGAAGGCGATCGACCGGACGGCGATCATCCGTGACGTTCTGGGCGGGCAGGCGGTGCCGGACGATGGACCGATCCCTCGTTCGATTACCTGGGCCTACGACAGTGCGGCCGAGCAACCGGCCCACGACCCGGCCGGCGCCGCCAAGCTGCTGGATGATGCGGGCTGGGTCCTCGTCAATGGGATCCGAACAAAAGGCAGCACCAGCCTCAGCTTCGGCCTGACCGTCTCCAGCGATGTGCCGCCCTATGAACGCGTGGCCGAGAAGGTGGCGGAGCAGCTGGCGGAGATCGGCATCGTGGCCGAGGTGCGACCGGTCACGACTGCGTCCCTCATCCACGACTACCTGAACCCGCGCGCCTTCGATATGACCCTGACAGCCTTCGACAACGGCCCCGACCCTGATGTGTACACCTTCTGGCATTCGTCGCAGGCCCACCCGGGCGGCTTCAACTTCGCAGGGATGAAGAAGAACGTGTTCATCGACGGCGACCTCGAGGATGGTCGCAATACGCTCGACCTGGCGGCGCGGGCCAAGGCCTACGCGACGTTCCAGGAGGACTTTGCCAAAGAGCTGCCGGCGGTCTTCCTCTACAGCCCTCGGTACGTGATGGCGGTCAGCCGGCGGATCCACGGGGTGCGCCTGGATTCGGCCATCGAGTCCGAGGAGCGTTATGCCTACGTCAGCGACTGGTACACGGAGGTGGGGCGCTGACCGCGCATCGCCCGCAGGCGTGCGGGAGGGTCGAGGAGGGGAATGCGGCTGAAAGGACTTGAACCTTCAAGGGCTTGCGCCCACTAGGCCCTGAACCTAGCGTGTTTACCAATTTCACCACAGCCGCGTCGAACTACAGATTTTGCCACAGCGGATAATGCCACGTGCCGACCTCTCACTAACGCGGGCGGAGCTCAATGCCTTCCGTCGCGGGCTTAACACGCCGGCGAAGATCCAGTACTTTCTCGATCACATCCCGTACAACATCGAGGCCGACGGTGACACCTTCCGATCGCCACGCCGGGTGCTGCGCGATCGCACCGCCAATTGCATCGAAGGCGCCGTGCTGGCGGCCGCGGCCCTCCGAGTGGGGGGCGATCCGCCGCTGATCATGGACCTGACCGCGGTGCGCGACGAGGACCACGTGATCGCCGTCTTCAGGCGCCAGGGATTGTGGGGCGCCATCGGCACCAGCAAATTCACCGGGCTGCGCTACCGCGAGCCCGTGTACCGCACGCTGCGCGAGCTCGCCATGTCGTATTTCGAGCACTACTACAACCTGGCCGGGGAGCGCACCCTCCGTGGCCACGGCCGCCCCGTCAACCTGGCCCGCTTCGACCGGCTTCACTGGATGACCTCGGAGGACGATCTCTGGCCGATTGCCGAGCATCTGGAGCGCATTCCCCACCGGGCCCTGCTGACGCCCGCCGCCGGCCGGCAGCTGACCCGCCTCGACGCCAGGCTCAAGGCCGCCGGCCTGCTGCATCACCCCACCGCTGGGCCGGGACGAGCTCCGCGGCCTCCCGCACGCGCCCGGCGCCGTGATTGACATTATCGGTACCACTTGTTAAAGTAGCGAAACTATCATTCATTGGGCACGGCAAAAAGCGCCGTGCGGCGGCGTCCGATCGGAGGAAGGGATGAGAAAAGGCGCAGCGGAACCAGATATTCCCCTGGAGGCGGTTCAGTCGCTCCTGACGAGGGTGATCTGGCAGGCGGTCGCGGATCTCAGCGTCGAAAACTACCGGACTGAGGCGGAGCGCTTTTTTGCCGGCGAGACCTTCGTCGAATACTGCGACATCCTGGGGTGGAACGTCCGCCGAGCGCGGGACAGCCTGGGGCGGTTCGTCGACAGCGGCAGCCGCATCTCCGGCAATCACCTGCTAACGGCGGCCGATCTCGCGGCCCAGCACATCCAACCGGCACAGGCGGTCGCGGGCTAAACAACCGGCGGCTCGCGTTTGGCCGTCGCCAAAACCAGGGTGGCAACCCGCTACACTGGAGGCGACAATCCGATGAACCTCCTCCTTGTCGAGGACGAGCGGAAGCTCTCGACGCTGCTCAAGCAGCTCCTGGAGGACGAGCGCTATGCCGTCGATATCGCGCTGGACGGCGAACGAGCCCAGGAGCTTGCCGAGACAGCCCGCTACGACGCCATCATCCTCGACCTGATGATCCCCAAGAAAGATGGCATGGAAGTCTGCCGCTGGCTGCGCCAGAACCGCATCCAGACGCCGGTCATCATGCTGACGGCGCGCAACCAAATCCATGACCGGGTCGCCGGCCTCGACGCCGGCGCCGATGACTATCTGCCCAAGCCGTTTGCCTTCGAGGAGCTCCTGGCACGGCTTCGAGCACTGATGCGCCGTGAGCAGAAGAACGGCCACGCCAACCGCTTGCAGGTGGCCGACCTCGTGCTCGACCTCAAGACCCACCAGGTGCGGCGCGGCGACACCCCGATCGAGCTGACCGCCCGAGAGTTCGCCCTGCTCGAATTCTTGATGCGCAATCCCAACCAGGTGCTGACCCAGGCGCAGATCGCCGAGCGCGTCTGGGATTACAACTTCGAGGGCACTACGAACCGCGTTGCCGTCTACATCTCCTACCTGCGTGACAAGATCGACGAGGGCCGTTCCCCGAAGCTCATTCAGACGGTGTATGGCGTCGGTTACCGGCTGTCGGGTTGATGTTCCGGGGCGCGCTGGCGCGCCTGGCGGCCCAATACTTCGTTCTGCTCGTCCTGATCCTCGGGTGCTTCGACCTGATCGTCTACTTCACCGTATCGGAGGCGCTCCAGACCAAGGCCGATAACGACCTCCGGCTGGCGATCGGACAAGCCAATAAGGACTTCGCGGTCACCGGCGACACGGTGACATTCAATGGGCAGGGACTGCTCGATCCAAGCGTCGCCGACACGTTCATCCGGGTGCTCGACATCAAGGGCCAGGAACAGGGTCAGCCGCGCCCCGAGCTCAAGAAGCTCTTCAATGACCCGAGCCTGAGCGCGCCGATCGCCGCTGCCAAGGCCGGCCGGACGGTCGACACCCGCGTCTCGAATGCCACCGACCTCTATGTGGTCGATACCAGGCCCATCCTGAACCCGAAGTCCCACAAGGTCGTGGGCGTGCTGCAGGTGGCGCAGCCGGTCTCCTGGGTCGACGATGCCCTCTCCGGCCTGGTCCGGCAGCTCGTCGTGGCCTCGGCGATCGGCATCTTGCTCGGCGCCCTCGCCTCATTGCTGATGGCGAGCCGGTCATTGCGGCCGATCAGCCGTGCCTTCCAGCGCCAGCGAGAGTTCGTGGCGGATGCGTCCCACGAGCTGCGAACGCCACTGACCCTGATCCGCACCAACGTGGAAGCCTGGCTCAGACGGGCGAACGGATCGAACCGGGCGTATGCATCGAGCATCGTCGAGGAGGTAGAGCAGCTGAGCCGCATCGTCGGCGACCTGACCACGCTCGCCCTGGCCGACGCCAAACAGCTCCGCATCGACCGCGAGCCCGTCGAATTGAACGACGTCGTCCGGGACCTCATGACGCAGACCGAGCCATTGGCGGAGGAGCGGGGCGTGCGCTTGCGGCCGGATCTCAACGGTGGCGTTCGGGTGGAGGCTGACCTGCTGCGCGTCCGCCAGCTGCTGCTCATCCTGATCGACAATGCGATGACCCATACGCCGTCCGGCGGCGAGGTCTCGGTCGGCGTCATCCGCCGCGATGGCCGGGCCCGCGTCACCGTGGCCGATAACGGCGACGGCATCCCATCGGCAGACTTACCGCATATCTTCGAGCGCTTCTATCGGGCGGACAAGGCCCGCACCCGGGAGAACGGCGGGAGCGGACTCGGCCTCGCCATCGCCAAGTGGATCGTCGATGCCCACAACGGCGAGATCGTCGTCAAGAGCGCCGAAGGCAAGGGCACCGAGGTCGCCGTCAGCCTTCCGGTGCTGGACTGACGCGCCCGACGCTTGAACCGGTGCCCTATTCGACCTTGATTTCGCGGACCGGTCGCAGGGTCAACAAAGCGATCAGGTAGAAGGCGGTCACGATCGCGAACATCACCCGGTAACCGGCTGTGCTCGTGCGGTTGTTATTCACCGCGTCGATGATCGGCCCGAGGATGGGCCTGGCAATGAAGCCGGCGCTGGCGGTGGCGATATTCGACACGCCCATGTAGCGGCCAGCCTCGGCCTTGGGAATCAGGTCGGTCATGAAGGCCCAATCGACCGAGAGGAAGATGCCGAGCGAACCGCCAACGACGATCCCGAAGGCGAGAATCCACGGCAGGTTCGGGGCGAAAATCAGGCAGGCAGCCCCGATGGCCCCGATGACGCAGGCAGCCGCCACCAGCCGTTTCTTGCCGTAACGCTCGGCGAGAAAGCCAGCGGTCATCGCCAGCACGGCTGCGAAGACCACCACCACGGCCTGCAACGCACTTGAATAAAGGGAGGCCTTGCCTTCCGAGTAATTGAAGGTGAACCGGATGAAGTTGAAGGCGTAAGTGGAAATCCCAACCACGCCCATCAGGAAAAACAACCGTGACACCATCAGCCAGGCGAAGTCCCGATACCGCCGGGCGTCGATGGCGAAACTGAGCAGGATCGATCGTCCAACTGGGTGGCTGGAGACGGAGGTCCGCCGCCGATCCGGCACGCCGAAGATCACCAGCGCGCCGGCGATGGCGATCACCAGTGGGAGGGTCAGAATCGCGAGCCGAACATGGTGGGTCGGAATTAGCAGGGCGCCGACGACGAGGAAGCCGAAGATCGTGCCGACCATGTTCATCAGGCCGTAATAGCCGGACGCTTCCCCGCGCTGGTCGGCCGGGACCTGGTCCGGCAGCATCCCCTGGTAGGGGCCCTGGGCGGTGTTGGATGCCATCTGGAAGAGGACATAAACGAACAGGAGCGCCCAGTAGGAGGTGACGAAGGCGATCAGCGTGAGGAAGATGACGTCACCGACCACGCCAATCGCGATGAAGGGCCGGCGCCGGCCCACCCGGAAGCTGCTGTTGTCACTGAGGGCCCCGATCGCAGGCTGCCAGACGATGGCGAAGGCGGCGCCGATGGTATCCAAGAGCGACACGTAGGTGTTGACGTCCAGCGGAATTGCCAGGGATCCGAGATGGACCGTCATCGGATCGGTGAAGCGGGCGACGAGCAGCGGGATGATGTTGCCGCCCAGCGGCTGCATGGTGTAGGCAATGGCGAACCAGAAGCTGCTGAGCACCAGCATGCCCCGCCAGGAAATCCGCTCCCGGACGGCGGTCTCCGTCAGCGTCCGCAGCCAGCGGGACTTCGATGGGACGACGGTGCTCGCCATGGCGCGGAGTGTAACCCGTAGATCGGTGATTTGTTACGGTACGAGCCGATGGGCCGTTCGAAGATCACGGTGGTCGGAGCCGGCAATGTCGGCGCCACCCTCGCGCAGCGACTCGCCGAGCGCGGCTACGCCGACATCGTCCTGGTCGACATCGTGGAAGGACTGCCGCAGGGTAAGGCGCTCGATATGCTGCAGGCCGGGCCGATCGTCGGGTACGACTCGCGGGTCAGCGGTACCAACGGCTACGAGGAAACGGCCGGATCGGCCATCTGCGTGATCACATCGGGAGTTCCGCGCAAGCCGGGGATGTCACGCGACGATCTGGTGAAGACCAACATGAGCATCGTGCGCGGGGTGACCGAGGAGTTGGTCCGGCGCTCGCCCGACACGACGCTGATCGTCGTCAGCAATCCGCTGGATGCGATGGCCCAACTGGCGCTGGAGGTCAGCAAATTTCCTCGGGAGCGTGTCATCGGCATGGCCGGGGTCCTCGATACGGCCCGCTTCCGCACTTTCATCGCGCAGGAGCTCAACGTGTCCATCCACGATGTGCAGGCGTACGTGCTTGGAGGGCATGGTGACACGATGGTGCCGCTGGCCCGTCTGTGCACGGTGGCCGGTATCCCGATCACCAAGCTGATCAAGCCGGATCGCATCGAGGCGATCGTGCAACGCACCAGGGATGGTGGCGCCGAGATCGTCAACCTGTTGAAATCCGGCAGCGCCTACTACGCGCCCTCGGCCGCCGTCGCGCAGATGGTCGACGCCATCATGCTGGACCGGAAGCAGGTCATGCCGTGTGCCGTGCGGCTGGACGGTGAATACGGAATTCGCGGTCTCTTCGTCGGCGTCCCGGTCAAGCTCGGCGCCGGCGGCGCGGAACAGATCATCGAGCTGGATCTCACGGACGATGAGCGCACGGCGTTGCGGCACTCCGCGGACTCCGTGGAAGAGCTCGTCGGCGTCATGGGCATTTAGCTCGCGACCGCCCCTGCCGGTATCCTGTAAGAGGTGACCATCGAGATTCGCAGCGGCTACATCCCCGACTCGAAACGATTGATCGACAACCCGACCGCCGAAGCTCTCCGCGAGTTGACCGCCCGGATGCCAAACGCGCGGCGCACCATCTACGACAACTACAACGTGCAGACGCGGGTGGACGCCCGCAGCACCAAGAGCACGTACATCGTCACCGACCGGCCTGAGGAGCACACCGCGCAAACCGTGACCCCGGATGAAGGCCGGAAATGGGCGAAGCTCCAGGACGAGTACATTCGCGACCAGGAGATGGTGCTGCTCGATGGCGTCATCGGGAACGACCCGACTTTCCTGACACCGGCCCGCCTCATCATCGAAGCGCGCAACGCCAACATCGCCGGCATGCAGCGGCATCTGTACTACCCCCCCGGCGGCGGCCGGCAGCCGGAAGTCACGATGATCTACACGCCGAACCTCACGGCGCCTGGCTACCCGAACGACCGGGCGATTTTTGTCGACCTCGAAGCGGGCATCACGCGGGTCTTCACCTCCGACTACTTCGGTGAATCGAAGAAGGGCGGGCTTCGCATGTGGAACAAGAAGGTCTATGACGCCGGCGGGCTCGCCATGCATGCCGGCTGCAAGGTCATCCCAGTTGGAAAGGAGCAGCGCGTCGTCCTGATCGTGGGACTCAGCGGAACAGGCAAGACGACCACGACCTTCACCAGGCAGAACAACTCCAAGCCGGTGCAGGATGACTTCATTGCGCTGATGCCGAAAGGAAAAATCCACGGCACCGAGAACGGCTGCTTTGCGAAGACCTTCAGCCTGGATCCAAAACACGAGCCAACCATCTACGGCGCCGTGACCAAGCGGGAAGCCTACCTCGAGAACGTGTCCCAAAAGGAGGACCGAGGGCCCGTCGACTTCTACGACGCGAGCTATACGCAGAATGGCCGCGCCACCTTCGAGCTGTCGGCACTGGGCTGGGTGGAAGACGCCCGCAAGATCGGGCCGGCCGACATCCTCCTGATTCTCAATCGCAACGAAAACATCATCCCCGGGGTGGCGCGGCTGGACTCGGAGCACGCGGCCGCCTACTTCATGCTGGGGGAAACCCAGGGTACGTCTGCCGGCGGCAAGGAGGAGATGGGCAAGGCGCTGCGCGTGCCGGGCACCAACCCCTTCTTCCCACTGCGCCACGAGCAGCAGGGCAATCGGTTCCTCGAGTTGCACCGGTCGCGCCCGTTCGAGGTGTACCTGATGAATACCGGACGCGTCGGAGGCCCGGACGGGTCCCCCAATAGCAAGAAGCTCACGATCGAGTTCTCCAGCGCGATTGTCAAAGCGATCGCGGAAGACACGATTACCTGGACGCGGGATTCCGACTTCGGCTACGAGGTTGCGGAGGGCGTCCCGGACGTCGACGATGTCGAGGTCCTGCAGCCGAAGCGGCTTTACGAACGCACCGGGCGGGGTGACGACTACCGGGCGATCGTCCAGCGCTTCAAGCAGGAGCGGGTCGCGGAATTGCAGAAGTATCCAGGGCTCGACCAGGAGATCGTCGCGGCCATTCGCTGACGCCGGCGCGACGCGCTCGCAACTCTAGGCTTCGGCTTCGCCCAGGCGCCGGCCGTAGTAGTAGGCGGCGACGATCAGCACCACGACGATAATCGCCAGCGGGACGGTAAACGGACCGAGCACGCTGGCGACCCGCTCATAGTTTTGGCCCAGCTTGTAGCCGGCGTAGGCCAGGGCAAGATTCCACGGAATAGCGCCCAGGACCGTCGCCACCGTGAACGGCACGACGCTGATCCGGGAGAGCCCGGCGGGAAACGAAATATAGGTTCGGATCACGGGGAGCAGCCGGCCGGCGAAGACGGCGAGCAGGCCCCATCGCTCGAAGAAACGGTTCGCCAGGCGGAGATGCCCGGCTGTCAACCCCACCTTCCGACCAGGGCCGAGGATCAGGACCTCGCCGTAACGACGCACCAGCAGGTAGGCGACCAGCGAACCAAGGAGGTTGCCGGCGCTGGCCGCAATCACCACGCCGATGAACGACAGCTTTCCCTGCGACGCGAGGGCGCCGCCTAAGGGGACCACGATCTCACTCGATATCGGGATTCCCGCGCTTTCCGCCGTCATCGTCAGAAAGATCGCCAGCAGGCCGCCTGCGCTGATCAACTGAATGAGCCAGTGCGACATCGCGCGAAGCCTAGCAGCTACCTTGGAGCCAGAGTGCGCAGACGAAGCCCGATTGATGTGGCCGATGGCGCGCTCGGCCAGGTGGTCGAGCGGTTGACCAGGTCACACCATCGTCGACGGCTTCGGCGGGTGGGCGCGAGCGCCGCGATCGATCCCGGCCCCGGCCTCTGGGCCGGTGGCGATCCACCGCCGCGCGCCGGTAATGCCTTCGATGTCCTGATCGACGGCGCCGACGCGTTGCAGGCGATGGCGCGTGCCATCGCAGAGGCGCGATCGTCAGTGCACATCACCGGCTGGCATATCACGCCCGACTTCGCTATGACTCGCGGTGAGCGTCCAACCATCGTGCGCCAGCTGCTGGCCGACGTCGCCACCCGCATCCCGGTTCGGGTGCTGATCTGGGCGGGAGCGCCGGTCCCAGCGCTGCGGCCCTGGCGCGGCGATCTGCGCAAAGTTCGCGAGCAGCTCATGGCCGGGACGCGAATCCGATGTGCGCTCGATGCGCGCGAGCGGCCAATGCATTGCCACCACGAGAAAACAATCGTCGTCGATGGCCGCATCGCGTTCGTCGGCGGCATCGACCTCACCAGCTTCAACGGCGACCGATGGGATACCCAGCGCCACCCAGCTCGTGGCGCGCTCGGCTGGCATGATGCGGCGGCTCGGATCGCCGGACCGGCGGTGCAGGACGTCGCTGACAGCTTCGCAATGCGCTGGCAAGCGATTACCGGCGAAACGCTGCCGCCAGTCCAGCAGCCTGAGGCCGCCGGAGAGATCGAGGTGCAAGTCGTCCGCACCGTACCGAACGGCATGTACCGCCAGCGACCTCACGGCGACTTTCGGATTCTCGAGTCATATCTGCGGGCATTGAGAGCTGCGCGAAGTTTCATCTACCTCGAAAATCAGTTTCTCTGGTCGCCGGAGATCGTTGCCGTGCTGCGCGACAAACTGACGCGACCGCCATCCAATGACTTCCGGCTGGTTCTTGTGCTTCCGGCAAGGCCCGACAAGGGTGGTGACGATACGCGCGGGCAGCTCGGAACCCTGGTGCAGGCCGACGGGGATGCCGGGCGGCTCCTGGCCTGCACGCTGTACGCGG
>VBHC01000062.1:0-9009 GCA_005889535.1 Chloroflexota bacterium | reverse complement strand
AGGTTGGCATCGTCGATGACGCCTGGATGACGATCGGGTCAGCCAACTTGAACGAGCACTCCCTCTTCAACGACACCGAGATGAACCTTGTCACCTGTGACGGCGAACTCGTCCGGGACACGCGACTCCGGCTCTGGGCGGCGCACCTGGAGCTCTCACCGCAGGATTTGGCCGATAACCCGACAACCATCATCGACCGTAAGTGGAAGCCGCGGGCCGAAGAACAAGGGGAGCGTCGCAAGCGAGGAGCGCGGTTCACCCATCAGCTCACGACCCTTCCGGGCGTTTCTCGGCGGTCGCGGCTCCTGCTGGGCCCGCTCCAGGGGCTGGTGGTCGACGCCTAACGGTTGCGCTCGTTGCGCACGAACAGTGCCGTCCCGACCACCAGGAAGGCGACGAACATCCCGGCCATCACCGCGAGGTCCACGATGGGGGGATCCAGCACGGTCCGCGGGAACTCCGGTCGCCCCGCGTAGAATGCGCCGCGCGCCAGGTCGACCGCATAGCGCATCGGGGAGATTCGCGAGAGGATTTCCAGGTACGGAGGGAGGACCTTGATCGGGTTGAAAATCCCGGCGAGGAAGAACTGCGGCAGCATCACGAAGGTGAACACCTGCCCGGCCATCTCCTGACTGCTCAGGTTGGACAAAACCAGGACGCCGAACGCGCCGCCGAGCAGGCAGATCAGCAGGCCGGCGATCACCAGGCCAAAAACCTCGGCGGCATTGGCGCGGATGCCGACGATGAACGCGAAGGCGAGGATGGCGGCAGCCTGCGGAAGGGCGACCAGGGACTCTCCCAGGATCTTGCCGATGATGATCGAATACCGCGAGATCGGTGAGACGAACATCTCCTGGCTGAAATCGTTCTCGCGATCGCTGATCAGTGACATGACGCCCTGTGACGTGGTCTGAAAGAGCGTCTGTCCAAACACGCCGGTGAATGTGAAGACGAGGAAATTGAAGCCGACGTTGCGGCCCAGGTTCGACTGCAGGCTGCCGCCCAACACGCCGATCAGAAGCAACGGAAACACCAACGTCGTCACCATCCGCGGGCGGTCGCGGAGCAGCTTCATCAGGTCGCGCTGGGCGATCGCCAGGATCGGCCCGATCTCACTCATCACGGGTGCCGATGATGGAGAGGTAGGCGTCCTCGAGCGAGGGCTGATGGACGCTCACCAGCGAGAGCGGCGTGTCGATCGCTTTGAGCAGCTGATGCGCGCTCCCGCCGTCCAGGCCAATCTTGAACTGCGGCGTCTCGGTGAATGTCAATCCTCGAGCCTGCAGCTCGGTGCGGAGGCGGTCGCGGTCGTCGGCATCGATCAGGACGTGCTCGCTGACGAGCTCGGACTTGATCTGTGACGGTGCCCCGAAGGCCACGATCCGCCCCCGATTGATGATGCACACGCTGTCGGCGCCCTCCGCCTCCTCCAGGTAATGGGTGGTCAGAAACACGGTCGTGCCGGCGGCCTGAACGCTGCGCAGGTAGTCCCACAGGTTCCGCCGGCCGTTGGTATCGAGACCACGAGTCGGCTCGTCGAGAAAGAGGACGTCGGGTCGATGCATCAGGCTGCGGATGATCTCGAGTTTTCGGCGGGTCCCGCCGGACAGTGTCTTGATCGGCCGGAAGACGTCCGTCTCGATGTTGAGCAGAGCTGCCAGCTCACGGACCTGCCTGCGGTAGGCCTCCGGCATCAAGCTGAAACGTGGGCGGTACGGATAGAGCCGGTACAGCACCGCGTGGAACCGAATGTTCTCCTCGCCGGTGAGGTTCATGTCGAGACTGGGGTTTTGAAAGATGATGCCCACCCTGGCACGAACGGCGCTGGCCTGCGCCACCACGTCGTAGCCGGCGATCCGGACTCGTCCCGACGACGGCCCCAGGGTTGTGGTCAGGATGGAGATCGTCGTCGTCTTCCCCGCGCCGTTGGGACCGAGGAACGCGAAGAACTCCCCCTTGCGCACCGTGAAGCTGATGCCGTCGACCGCGTTCGCCTTGCCCTTGCGATAGCGCTTGACGAGGTTATCGACCTCGACGATCGCGGCGTCGTTCGCCGCTGACGCGACGCTCTCCCTCAGCTCTCCCACTGGGAGACGGGCAGGAAGTACGGGTAGATGTTGCAGCGCCACCCAATCAGGGGATGCACGCCTAACCGGCCCGGCGGGTCCCCATCGGAAAACGGTTGCCGCACTTCCTGCCAGTTGGGCTGGCCGTTGCATTGTGGGCATCGCACCGGCGGCCGAAGCTCTTCCATGCATGAGCTATGGTACCGACATGAAGCTGCTGGGATTTCAGATTCCGAATTACACCTTCCCGGGTGTATCGAATGAAAAGCTGTTCGATCACGTCGCCATGCTCGCCAGTACGGCCGAGCGGGCGGGCTTCGACGCGGTCTTCGTGATGGATCACTTCTATCAGCTGCCGAACATCGGACCACGGACCGATCCGATGCTGGAGGGCTACACGGTTCTGGCTGGGATCGCCGCACGGACCACGAAGGTCCGGCTCGGCACGCTGGTGACCGGCGTGACCTACCGCAACCCAGCTTTTCTCGCGAAGGCGGTGACGACCCTGGACATCGTCTCAGCCGGACGGGCGATCCTCGGGATCGGCGCTGCCTGGAATGAGGATGAGCATCGCGGCTACGGCTACGAGTTTCCGCCGGTCGGCGAACGCATCAGCCGGCTCGAGGAGGCGCTCCAGATCTGCCGGGCGATGTTCCGAGAGGACGCGCCGACATTCGAGGGACGCTACTACCGCGTCCAGGGGGTGCTCAATTTCCCACGTCCGATTCAGCCCAACGGCCCGCCGATCCTCATCGGTGGCGGCGGCGAGCAGCGGACCCTCAAGCTGGTGGCGCAATATGCCGACATCTGCAACATCTTCGGCGACCCGGTGATGGTG
The DNA here is from genome assembly GCA_005889535.1 of Chloroflexota bacterium. GTDB lineage: Bacteria > Chloroflexota > Dormibacteria > CF-121 > CF-121 > CF-13. The sequence goes on along the minus strand of VBHC01000062.1, from coordinate 6,105 downwards.
CGACATAAGATGGACGTCCTCGAGAAGCACTGCGAGACCGTTGGCCGTGATCCGAGCACGATCGTCAAGACTCGGCTGGGCAGCCTGATCATCCGTGAAAGTGACGCGGAAGCCCGCCGATTGCTAGAGCAGGTCTACAACCGGCCGGGGATTGACAAAGAGCGCGTCCGCATGAGCTTTACGGCAGGCAGCCCCGATCACGTTGCCGAGGAGACCCAGAAATTGCTTGACGCCGGCCTTGACGGGTTGATCTTCAATATGCCGCACATGGAGGATCCAGCAGCGATTGAACTGGCCGGCCGGACCCTTGCCGGTCTGAGGCAGCCCGCCGCCACCCGGTAGATGCCCGAGGAGCACCTCTACTCGATCACAGAAGCCGCGGAAAAGCTTGGCGTCTCGCCGGCGACGATCGCGACCTGGATCCGGCTCGGCATCGCCAGGGCGAGCCGGCAGGACGAGCTCGGGCGAAATCGCTATACCGATGCCGACCTGGTCGAGATGGAGCGGCGGTTCCAGGAACGGCAAGCGCGAAAGCGCGGACTCAGCCGCTGAGCGCAGAGCCGGTGCGCCGCGGGCGGCTCGTACAATACGAAAGCCCTTCGGGTGGGGAGAGGAGAAGGAATGCAGGCACGGCTGGTAGACACGGCCGCCGAGAAGGTGGAGGCGGACGCCCTGCTCCTGCCGATCTTCGAGGGTCAGACGGCGGTCCCCAAAGAAGCGGTGGCCCTGGACAAGAAGCTCAAGGGCGCCGTCGAGCAGTTGCTGAAGGACCGTGAATTCCGCGGCAAGTTCATGGAGCTGGCGCCGATCCATAATCTCAGCACGCTGCCCAGCCGCTGGACGGTACTGGTGGGCATCGGAAAGGTCGACCAGCTCGACATGGTGCGGCTGCGCAATGCCCTGCAGGCCGCCGGCCGAACCCTGCGCCGGCGCGGCCACCGCCGACTCGCGGTCGTGCTGCCCAAGGAGGTGGCGGCCAGGGCCGGTGCCGCCGAGCTAGCGCGGGCCGCGACGGAGGGGATCGGCCTCAGCAACTTTGACGCAGGGTCGCTCAAGACCCGGCCCGAGCATGCCGTCACGCCCATCGAGTCGCTGGCGATTATCGGGCTCGACGGGGACAAGACAGCGTCTGCCGCGGTCAAGGATGCAATCGTTCTCGCTGAGGCGACCAACCGCATCCGCGATTGGGTGAACACGCCGGCGAACGCGTTCACGCCGACCGTGTTCGCGGAGACAGTGAAGGCGGCAATCAAGGGGAGCGGCCTCGACGTCAAGGTGCTCGACATGGACGACATGCGCCGCCTGAAGATGGGCGCCCTGCTCGCGGTGGCGCGCGGCTCCGACGAGCCCGCCAGGATGATCGTCCTCCGATACAGCGGAGGCCGAAAGGGTAGCCCGACGCTGGCACTGGTCGGCAAGGGCATCACGTTCGACAGTGGTGGGATCTCGATCAAGCCGTCCCTGAACATGGAGAAGATGAAGTCCGACATGGGCGGCGGCGCCGCCGTGGTTGGCGCCATGCTGGCGATCGCCGAGCTCAAGCCCAGGATCAACGTCACGGGCATAGTCCCGACCACCGAGAACATGCCGTCGGGCAAGGCGATCAAGCCGGGCGACGTAGTGACCGGCTCCGGCGGCAAGACCATCGAGATCATCAACACCGATGCCGAGGGGCGGCTCATTCTTTCCGACGGCATCACGTATGCCATCAACGAGGGCGCGACCCATATCGTCGACATCGCCACGCTCACCGGATCGATTGCGCGAACGCTCGGTCCGCTCGCGATCGGTGCCTTCGGAAACGACGCGGCACTCATGGACCTGGTGCGCCAAGCGGCCGACCTGGCCGGGGAGCGCGTCTGGGAACTTCCCACCTGGGCAGACTACGACGGGTTGATCGACAGCGAGATTGCTGACATCAAGAATTCAACGGTCCCATGGGCGGGGGCAACGACGGCCGCGCTGTTCCTGCGCGAGTTCGTGGACGGCCGGCCCTGGGTGCATCTCGATATCGCTGGCAGCGCCTGGCAGGACGCGCCGGAGCTGAGGACGGTTCCGAAGGGCCCGACCGGGTCCGGGGTGCGGCTGATGGCACACCTGGCGCTGCTGCTCGCCGATCGATAACCCGCGGCCCTGTGTCTCCCATCTACGAGCTGGCCGACCGCTACGTCGACCGGTCGGCGGTCCTGGACCCGATCCTGGCGACCTCGCGCGGGGTCATCGGCCACGACGCCGAGATGACCGACTATTCCCCGGAGGCCCAGTCGGCACGGGCCTCGTTGGAGAAGGAGACCCTCGCCGAATTGTCGCGACTTCGGCCGCTCACGGCGGCCGATCGTATCGCCGCCGATGTGATGCGCGAGCGCTTACAGATCGCGGTCGACCAGTACGAAGCCGGTGAGCGCCTGCGTGACCTGCGCATCGTCGGCAGCCCATACCAATCGATCCGGCAGTGTTTCGACCTGATGGCGACGTCCACCCATCAAGACTGGGAAATTATCGCGACCCGGATGGAGGCGGTACCGGGGGCGCTGCGCAGCTTCGAGGCGGCGTTGCGCGAGGGCGCCGGCCGCGGCGTGGTGGCGGCGCGGCGCCAGGCGCTCTCCTGCGCCGAGCAGGGTGCAACCTGGAGCGGCCAGAAGCAGACTCCGGCGTTTTTTCCATCGATGATCAGCCGGTTTCAGGCGGCCCACGACGGCGGCGACATCCTCCGAGCCCGACTCGAGTCCGCGGCCGCCAAAGCCTCCGAGGCGTATGCGGAGGCGGCTCATTTCCTCCGCGAGGATTACGCGCTGAAGGCCGCGGCGCGCGACGCGGTTGGATCGGAACGCTACCAGCTCTGGGCTCGGGCGTTTCTCGGCTCGGCGATCGACCTGACGGAGGCATATCAGTGGGGTTGGGAAGAGCTGCACCGGATCGAGGAGCGGATGGCCCTGGTCGCCGAGCGGATACTCCCGGGTGAATCGCTGGCCGCCGTCGTCCATCGGCTGGAGACCGATCCGGCGCGGTCGATCGATGGCGTGGAGACCTTTCGTCGCTGGCTCCAGGACCTGATGGATCGAACCATCGCCGAGCTCGACGGCACACACTTCGACATTCCCGAGCCCGTCAAGCGGGTCGAGGCCATGATTGCACCGCCGGGCGGCGCAGCGGCGATGTACTACACGCGGCCCTCGGAAGATTTCAAGCGACCCGGCCGGACCTGGTACCCGACCCTGGGGAAGACGCGGTTCCCGTTGTGGGGCGAAGTGTCGACCGCCTATCACGAGGGCGTTCCCGGGCACCATCTCCAATTGGCGCAGCTCACTTACCGGGCTGCCGAGCTCAGTCGCTTCCAGCGCCTGGCAGCGGCGATCCCGGGCTGTACCGAGGGCTGGGCGCTCTACGCCGAGCGCCTGATGGGCGAGCTCGGCTACCTGCAGAATCCCGACTACGAGCTGGGCATGCTGCGGGCCCAGGCCTTTCGCGCCATGCGGGTCATCGTGGATATCGGCGTCCATCTCGAGCTGACGATCCCGACCCATGAGGCGTATCACGGCGGCGAGACCTGGAAGCCCGACCTGATGTTGGCGTTCGCGGTCGAGCATGGCCATGAGCCCGAAGACTTCCTGCGAAGCGAAGTGGATCGATACCTGGGGTGGCCCGGCCAGGCCATCTGCTACAAGCTCGGCGAGCGTGCCTGGCTGGCGATCCGGGAGCAGGCCCGCGAACGGGCCGGCAAGAGCTTCGACCTCAAGCGGTTTCACAGCCGTGCGCTCAATCTCGGCCCCATGGGCCTCGCCCAGCTGGAACGCGAGGTGGCGCGGGCTTAGCGCTTCGCCCAGCCGGGATCGGGGTAGCGGGGGCGGGCGCTGGCGATCTCGGGTGGCCAGATCAGCACGGTCTGACCCGCCTGGACCTGCTGGACGTACACCGGCTTGACCGCGTTCGCCCCGCGATCGTCGAACTTGATTTCGCCATAGAACGTGTTCAGGTCGATATCGGTCAGCGCCTTGCGCACCTGCTCCGGTGCGGTCGAGGCGGCCCTTTCGATCGCCACCTCGAGCGTGAGGCAAGCGGCGGTGGCAGCGGCGGCGTGCTGGTCGGGCAGGTGTCCAAACCGAGCCGCGTAGGCGAGCGAGTAGTGAAAGCTGTCCAGGAAATAACTCGTGCGGTTGCGGGCGGCCGGCGCCCACTGGGTTGTCCCGACGGCATAGTTCGCCGACTTCCGCAGGACGGCGGTGAAGCGCGAGGCGCCGGGACCATCGCTGAAGGCGAGGAGCTTGGGCTGCACGTTCAACTGCTGAGCTTGCTGGATCGTCCGAATGCTCTCCGCCTGGTGGCCGACTTCGAGCAGGAGGTCGAGGCCGGCGCCGGCGGCCGTCCTGAGCTGGTCGCTCAGGTCGTTGACGCCGGATGGATAGCTCGTGCCGTAGACGAGATTGAGGCCCTTCGCCTGGACGTAGCCGGCGGTGGCATTCGCCACCTCGGCTGAGAGGCTATCGCTGGCGAAGAGAATGGCGACGGACTGGGGTTTCGGGTCCTGCGCCAGCGCCATGTCAATCACGCCCTGCAGCTGGCGGCTGCGTGGGGCGGCCACACTGAAGAACCAGTGGTAGTGGCTGTTGAAGATGGCGTCCGAGGAGGCGCCGCTGCTGACCATCGGAACCTGGTGCTGCTCGCCGACTCCAGCGGCCCGCGCGGCGGTGGCGTCGTTGGTGGCGCCGAGCAGTAAGGTGTCGTGATTCTGAGAGATGAGTTGCTCAGTCGTCGATGCGGCGATGGACGGGCGGCTCTGATCATCCGCGATATCGATGTTCAGCGGATGGCCCTTGCCCTTTACGGTGACGCCGCCTTTGCCGTTGATCCAGTCCTGACAAAAGAGGTAGCCCTCTTTGGCCATTTGCCCGCTGGCTGACTGACTCCCCGTGAGCGAGAGCAGCGCCCCAACATTGAGCGGGCTTCCCATCGGCCGCGCGATGACCGCCGGGCTCGGGGTGCAGGCGGTCAACAGCAAACTGACCGCGATCAGCCCGGGAATAAGCAGCCGGAAGCGCCGCACGAGGCGAGATTATGTGCTCCCGTGGAAGCCCCACCGAAACAGGTCGGTTACCTTTTTCCTGATAGCGCGACCCGTATCGGCGACGCGGCAACCGACTTGTAGACTATGCGATTGCGGGTTCGAATCCCGCACTCGCCTCCAATTCTTGAATGATCAGCGTCCGACTGAAACGTTTGGATTCGAGGGGTGGCCCGGAAGGAGCGGACGATGGAACCGATTGTGCTCTTCGGGATTCAATTCACGTTGAGCTTGCTTGCATATTTGCTCATCGCGTTCTGGTATGTCGTGCCCCGCCTGTCCGGGCTGCCGCGGGAACTGGCCCTCGTGCCACTACTGTGGGTCCATGCGTTCCGCATCGTCGGTGGGACGATCCTGGCGCCGGGCGCAGTAGGGCCCGACGTGCCCATGGAATTCCGGACGATGATCGGATACGGTGACCTGATAACGGCATTCCTCGCCCTGCTGGCATTGACTGCCCTTCGCGCCCGCCTCCCAGGCGCTATCGCTTTCGTCTGGCTGTGCGTCGTTGTTGGAATGCTCGATACGGTAAATGCGATCATCCAATCGCTGCGTTTCAGCGTGTTCACGTACGCGCTTGGCGTGAATTGGGTGATCGTGACCATCTATGTGCCGGCGTTACTGGTGACCAGCCTTCTGATCTTCATGCAACTGCTCGACCGCAATCGCTCCACCATGAAGGGCTAGAGGGCTTGTGATCCGGAGGCCCGCAAGCGTACGAATGCCCGCGAGTCACGATCGAGCCCTGGCAAGGCTGAAGGCCAGTGACCGAAAGCTGGCGCGGCTCATCGAGGCCACGGAACCCATCGATCTCGAGACCTGGCGCAAGGCGCGGCCGGTTGACAACGCCTTCAGCACGCTCGTCTACTCGATTATCGGACAGCAGATTTCGGGGTTCGCGGCTCGTGCCATCGCCGGGCGGTTGCGCGATCGCTTCGCCGGCCGAATGCCATCACCTGTCGAGCTGATTGCCGCAGATCCGGCAGATTTGAAAGGCGTCGGCCTGTCCCGGATGAAGATCGAATACCTGCGCTCGCTGGCTCAGC
>VBHC01000023.1 GCA_005889535.1 Chloroflexota bacterium | reverse complement strand
GTCTTCGGCACCGCTGGTCAACTGGGTCACGATCAGCTCCGCCCCCGGGGCGAGCGTCGCCGGCAGCCATCCGGTGTAGGTGCAGGTATCGATGTGGACGGCGATCGCATTGACGGTCACCGCGGAACCGGTGTTGTTGACGACCCGCACGGCGCCGGCATCGTAGGTACAGGTCGTCGCCGGCGTGCAGCCGTCGAAGGCCGTGTTCGGTGATCCGAGCCAGGGGGTTGGGAAACTGGTGGCTTCCGCTCGCAGGCTGTCGGCGTAGCCGACCCACACGCCGATGCCCGAGGCGGCCGAGGCCGGCGTCGCGCTGGTGATCGCCGTCCCCAGCGCCAGGATGCAGAGGAGAACCGCGACAGCGATCGGTGTCGATCGCCTATGAATCATCGACGGCCGTTGCGTCGGTTCCACAGCCCTCCTCGCTCCTCGCGGAGCCCCTTAGAGAGCAACGCTGAAGCGGCGGGCGCCTTGTCGAGGCGCCAACACGGTGTCGATAAGGGGGTGTGAGCCTATGGTTCCGCCGCGGTGACGGACCGATGGGGCGAGCGGCGCTCGGCGGGCTTTAGCTGTTCGGTCGCCGGTTCAGCAGATCGGCTTCCGGATGAGGCTCGCCGGACTGGACCTCAACGTGACGCTCGCCCGGGATCGCCGGTAGTCGCGGCGCGGCGGCGAGCTCCGCATGCCGCTCGCGGTGATAGACGTCCTCGGCCCCGAAAAGGCGGCGGCGCGACGCCAGCCGAATCCGTGCCAGCGTGACGAGCGCCTTGACGCCGTCCTTCCAGGTCAGCTTCTTTCCCTCTTCTCGGCTGCGGGCGTAGTAGTCGATGGGGACCTCGTGAATCCGATAGCCCAGCCGCAAGACGCGCCCGGTGATTTCCGGCTCGATGTCAAATCGGTTCCCCGAAAGACCAAGCCGGCGCATCAGCGACGTCCGCATCACCTTGAAGCCGGTCTCCATGTCCTGGATGTAGCAGTTGAACAGGATGTTGGTGGCGGTCGTCACCAATCGATTGCCCCGCACAAACCAGTAGGAGTAGGCGGTCTGGCCGGCGAACCCCCGCACGCCATACACGACATCGGCGCGACCCTCCAGGATCGGCCCGATCAGCTTGGGATAGTCCACCGGGTCGTACTCCAGGTCGGCGTCCTGGATGACGACGACCGGCGCGGTCACCGCCGCTAGCCCGGTCCGAATGGCGGCGCCTTTACCCATGTTCCGGTCGTGGCGCAGGAGCACCACCCTGGGGTCGTCCTTGAAGGCTTCCACCCGGTCGAAGGTGCGGTCGCTGGAACAGTCGTCGACGATCACCACCTGCTGGACGCAATCCTGGAGAAGAACGCGGCGGATGATCCGGCCGACGGTGGCTTCCTCGTTATAGGCCGGAACGATGACACCAAGCGCCGGTGAGGCGCCGTTATCGGGCTCAGCCGCCATTTGGTGACCTCATCGTACGGGCTGCCGGGCTCGACCGTCTACTTCCGATCGGACCACTCTGGGTTAATACGTTACGAGCTGTTGCCTCAGCCGTGGCAGGTCCTTCAAGGCTATCGCGAGGTACCCCCCTGAGAATCGGAAGGGATGGAGCGGGCCCTTTGGCGGCGAGTGCCCCGGCTGGCCGTAACGGCCCTGGGCGGGTTGCTGCTGGCCGGCCAGCTGGTGATCGCGTCGCCCACACCGGCACACGCAGCCGGCTTCGACCCCACCGCCGCCGAGCAGCAGCTGTTCAACCTGATCAACCAGGACCGGACCCAGAACGGCTTCGCTCCACTGACCGCCAACCCGACCCTGTTCAGCATCGCTCGAGGCGCGCCTCACCAGGTTTGCGGCAACGGGCAGACGTTCAACGGCCGGGCACAGGACATGATCGAGCGCGGCTATTTCTCGCACCAGATCCCGCCCTGCAATTCCTATGTCTGGCCGATCCTGCAGAGCTACGGCATCCAGTACAGCCGAGCCGGCGAGAACATCGCCTGGAACACCACGTCACCGCAATCGGCCAGCACTGATCAAGCCAACAGTCAGTTCATGAACAGTGCGCCCCACCGCGCCAACATTCTTGGCGATTACAACCAGGTCGGGGTGGGCGCCTGGGCGGCACCCGGTCCCTGGTCCGATGGCAGCGGGACCTACGACGGGGTCATCATGTACGTCGAGATCTTCGACAAGGCGGTGGCCGCACCGCCTGCGACCCCGACCGGCGTCGCGGCGACGGCCGGGAATGGCTCGGCCAGCCTGGCGTGGAGTGCGCCATCCGACGGCGGCTCCCCGATCACCGGCTACACAGTGACCCCATATGTCGGCGGGATCGCATCCAGCCCCATCGGCTACGCACCGGGATCGACGACGGTGCTGGTCCCGGGGTTGACCAACGGCACCGCGTACAGCTTCACCGTGTCGGCCAGCAACGGTATCGGCAGCGGGCCCGCCTCGAGCCTCTCCAATGCCGTGACGCCGATGGCGATGTTTCCCTATTCCGCCGTCAGCACCGGCCAGTACCAGCTCACGAACAGTGACGGCGCCACCTGGGTGGAGATGGATGCCGCCAACCTGCGGCTGCACATCACGCCCTCCGGCTCCGGGACCGCGCTGCTCAGCGCCAATGCCGACCTCTGGACGGCGCAGGCCGGTGTCAACCAGGACTTCGGCATCTTCGTGAGCGCGGCCGGCGGTCCCGATACGGCGGTCGCCTGGAAAGAGAGCGGCGGCTCCGCCGGCACCTTCTCGCCGAACGCCGC
>VBHC01000061.1 GCA_005889535.1 Chloroflexota bacterium | reverse complement strand
AATTTCAAACCGGCTAGTGATTGACCGAATCCACCAGCACCCGAACCAGGAGGCCGGCCATCTCCACCCCGATGGTGCCAAAGACGATGCGGCCGATCCACCGCTTCGCCTCCATCACGCTGCGGGGCTCGATGGCAATCATCTTCCAGATGAAGGCGCAGACAAAGGCCAGCGCGCCGATGCTCCCGGTCAACCCCTGGGCATAGGTTGTCCAGACGTCGATCAAGTGCTTGAGCTGATCCATCAGCGCTTCTCCTCGAAGGGCTCGATGAGCCGGCCTTCGACATAGTTTTCGATAGCCCGAGTGAGACGCC
>VBHC01000060.1 GCA_005889535.1 Chloroflexota bacterium | reverse complement strand
GCGGGGGCGGACGAAAGGCCGCCTGGTGGGGCTGCATCGCCAGGTGAATCCCGACACCGGTGAAGGCGGCCAGTACGGTGACCTCGCCACCAATAAGGGCGAGCTTCCAGGATGGGCGCATGGCACTCCTCGACAGACCCGGTCGACGACAACGTGTTCATTCTACACAAATCAGTATATTTGTCAAGACGAGTACAGCGCCTGCGCTGGTCCGGGGCAATCGAAATTTCAGCGGTGTTGTTTCAACGGGCCTGGAGCGTGTCCTCGAGGGCCTCGTGGAGCCCGCCGAATTGAAACCGATAGCCGGCCGCCTCCGCCCTGGCCGGCACGGCGTGGCGGCCGTCGAGCAGCAGGTGCGATTGCTCGCCGAGCACCAGTCGAAGGACGGCTGCCGGGGCCGGCACAATCGCCGGCCGATGCAGCACCCGGCCGATTTCTCTCGCCACCTCCGCCTGCGGGCGGACGTCCGGAGCCACCGCGTTCATCGGTCCGCCGTCGTGGAGACCCTCGAGGGCCAGACGATACAGTCCCACGAGGTCGTCGATATGAATCCAGGTGAACCACTGCCGGCCATTGCCAAGCGGGCCGCCGGCGAACACCCGAAAGGGAAGCGTGAGCAGTCGAAAGGCCAGGGCGCCGCGACCAAAAACGAGCCCGGTGCGCACGAGCACGACGCGCGGGCCGAGCGGTTGGACCTCGCCTGCCGCGGCCTCCCACTGCTGGCAGACTCGAGCCAGGAAGGAGTTGCCGGGCCGGCTCTCCTCGGTGACCAGCTCCTCGCCACGGTCGCCGTAGTAATCGATCCCCGATGCGTTGACGAGGACGGAGGGACGCCGGTCGGCCGGCGTGCGTTTGATCGCTTGTACGATGGCCGACGTTGCTGACAGCCGACTGGACAGGATCTCCGCCATCCGCCGCCGCGTCCACCGGCCCTTCCCGATGCTGGCGCCCGCCAGATTGACAACCCCCTGCGCTCCAGCCAGTTCGTTGACCCAATCGCCTTCGGCTGTGCGTGCATCCCACTTGACGAAGCGAACGCCCGACTGCGGCGCAAGGCCGTCGGGACGACGACTCAGGCTGACGACGTCGTGCCCGGCGGCCGCCAGGCTGCCCGCCAGGCGCCGCCCGATGTAGCCCGATCCACCGCTGATCAGGACCCTCATCCTTACTACTATGCTCGTCTTCGCGTGCCGTGACCGCGATCGGGCGGTGGCCTGAGCAACAGGCGCCGCTCACCCGGTTGCGGGACGGAATGTGAGCTCAGGGCTGGAAGCTGCGCACGCGGCGTTCGGCTCGAGACTGCTCGAGGCTGTGAAGCGCTTGCGCCAGCAGCGCGCTCCGGTCGTCCTTCCCCCGCTCACTAGCAGCGACCCCGGTATCCACCGAGATCCGAACGATGTCGCCATTCGGCATCGCGGCATAAGGATGCTCTTCGAGCGCCGGCCGTAGGCGATCCGCCTGGCGGACAGCGACGGCGCGGTCGGCTTCCGGGATCACCAGGCAAAACCGGCCGTCACGGATGCGGGTCAGGGTGTTGACGCGACGGGTCTTGGCCCGGATCACACCGACGAACTCGCGCAGGATGCGGCCGAGACCGCCCCCACCGTACTTGCCGCGCAAGACTTCGTAGGCCTCGATCTCGAAGAGCACGATCGCCAGGTCATGGCTGTAGCGTGAAGCACGGCTGATTTCGTTCTCCAGCAAGTCCTCGAGAAACCGCTCGCTGTAGGCGCCGGACTGGCTGTCGAGGAGCGCGAGTTGCTCAGCCTGAATCAGCTTGCGACCCATCACGAGCGCATAGAGGCCTTCGGCGACGAAGCTCTGCAATGCCGTCAGCGGCTCCTCGAGATCCTCGCGAGCGCGGTCGAATCCAACCACGATGGCACCGAAAGTGGAAGTCCCCTTCTGCTCGGGAATCGGAACGCCGACGATGCTGCCTGCCCTCACTGCATCGTCAGTCAGGTAGCGCGACCACGCACTTTTTGAAATATCAGGGACCGTCACCGTCCGGTCGGCGTGCTTGACCCACTCGGCGATGCCCTCGAGCAGCCGGCGTTTTGCCTCCACCAGCGGGTCAGGCGCCGGCTGATCGTAGCCGGAGGCGAGATCGGATCCGTTGTCATCCATCATCAACACCAGGGCATAGTCGGCCCGAGTCAGGTAGAGCACGGCATCGACGATGTGCTGCGAGAGCATCTGGGCGTTTGATTCCGCGATTTCGGATTGCAGGCGGCGCAGCGCATGACTGACACGTTCCTTGGCCTGCATTTCCGACAGCAGGGTGAGGCCCACCGAGACCAGCTCGCCGGCGCCGAGCAGTTTTTCCGAGTCGTGCTCCTGGACGGCGTCGGCGGCCTGGATCAGGTCGTCCGGGAAAATCTTGAGCTGAAAGGCCAGCTCGGCAAATTCTTCCACGGAGTTGGGGGCGAACTTCACGGCCGGTCCGAGGACCGCGCCGATCTGCACCTCCTTCTCGTCACGCACCGGCGCCACGAAGTGGCCCACGCCCGACTTACAGACCGCCATCGTCTCCTCCCCGCGTTTGAGGAACTCCGGGTCGTGGTAGAGCGGGCAGGCTTTGCGTTCCTGCAGCAGCCGGCAATAGCGCGGGTATTCTTCGACCGCCGTGAGCGGGTGCGCCTCGAGGTCAAAGACCTGGAGCTTGAGCCCGGTGGTGGCCTGGAACCGATCGACGATCCGGGCGAACTCGGGGCTGCTGACCAGGGTGCCGAGCTCCCCCTCCTGCGCTTCTGGCTCCATATGCTGTCCGGCCTTCGAAGGTATGGGTCGACCTTCAAGGCAACAACGCTGTAACGGCGCAAAACCTGTTACCGGATCGCCGACGGCGGCCTGAATTCAGGCTGAATTCGCGGGCGCCTTCCCTTTCGCCGCCATTCTAGGCGGGGTCGCGTCCAGTCCACCGCTAGACTGGGCGCGGTGCTCTCCACCCGGCTTTTGACCAAGCGCTACGGCAGCCTGACCGCGGTGGAGGACCTGGACCTGGAAATCTCGGCCGGCGAGCTGTTCGGATTCCTCGGCCCCAATGGCGCCGGCAAGACGACCACCATCAAGATGCTGGTTGGCCTCCTGCGGCCAACCTCCGGCAGTGCCCGGGTGGCGGGGATCGATATCACGGCGGAGCCGGAGCGGGCCAAGGCGAAGATCGGCTACGTCCCGGACGCGGCCACCCTCTACGAGAAGCTGAGTGCCCGGGAGTTCCTCGAGTTCTCCGGCGACCTCTACCACGTCGAGCCACGCCTTCGCGATCGCCGCATCGAGGCGCTGCTCAAGCTCTTCGACCTGCGTGAGCGGGCTAACGACTTCCTTTCCGGCTACTCGCGAGGCATGCGGCAGAAGGTCTCACTGGCCGCGGCCTTGCTCCACGACCCCCAGGTGCTTTTCCTGGACGAGCCCACCGTTGGCCTCGACCCGCAAAGCGCCCGCCAGATGAAAGACATCCTCCAGGACTTCTGCAAGGAAGGGAAGACGGTTTTCTTCTCCACCCACATCCTGGAGATCGCGGAGCGGATGTGCACCCGTCTCGCCATCATCAACCGCGGACACCTGGTGGCGATGGGGAGCCTCCAGGAACTTCGCCACATGGTTGGCCAGGATGGACAGTCGCTGGAACAGATCTTCCTCGAGCTGACGGGGAGCCGCGAGGAGGACGTCAGCGCCGTGCTGCGTGGTCTCGAAAGCTAGTCGCTCGCGACCGGTGATGCAGGGGCTCGAGGTGGGCCTGCTCCTCTGGCGGGCCCAGTTGCAGATGTTCCTCAACCAGACCATCCGCAGCGGGAAGCCCGGCCGAATCGCCGGCACCATCGTTGCCGCGGCGGTCATCGCGCTGGCCTGGGTTTGGGAGGGGCTGGTCACATGGCTGGGCATTCAGGCCGCGCACCGGATACCCCTGCGGGTCGACGACGTGCACCTTCTGAGCCTGGCCTTCCTCGCCTACACCGCGGTCCTGGTTTTCAGCAGTCTCGTCTTTAGCTTCAACGCCCTGCTGCTCAACCCCGACCTTGATCTGTTGTTGGCGGCCCCACGGCCGGTGGAGAGCATCCTCGCCGGCCGCATGGTGGTGCAGGTGCTCAGACTCTTCCTGCTGAGCCTGCTGTTTACTGCGCCCGCCCTTCTCGTGCTCGCCGTCGCGAATCACTCCGCACTGATCCCGATCGGATTCGCTGCCATCTATCTGCTCTATCCGATCTTCGTCGTCGTCATCATCTCGCTGCTTAGCCTGCTGCTGGTGCGATTCATCCCCGTGGGAAGGGGCCGCGAGGTTCTGACCCTGTTCGGGGTGGCGCTGGCTCTCGGAATCAACCTGCTCAATTTCCTGCTCAACCCGGCCCTGCGTGACTCGGGCTTCGCGCGTCGTTCCCAGCCACCGTCACTGCCGGACATTCCGCTGGCCAGCGCGCCGTGGTTTCCGTCCGGATGGGCCGGGCACGGCGCGGCGGCGATCCTGAACGGCGACTGGCTGTCCGCCATCGGGTGGGGCCTACCCCTTTTGGCCGTATCGGCGGCGATCTTTGCGGTCGGAACGGTTCTCAGCGGCCGCCTGTACCTGGCGGGCTGGATCCAGGCCGTGCCACCGCGACGGCGCCAGGCGGGATCAGCGCGGGGACGCCGCAGCAAGGGTGCCCTACCCCTGATCGACCCGGTGCTGGCGGCAATTGTCATCAAGGACTGGCGAATGCGAACGCGCGACCTGGCCCAACTGGTTCGGTTTGCCATGCCCGTCGCCTTTCTCGTCATCATCTTCGGGCTACGGTTCCCTCGGCTGCTCAGCTCGGTTCGGAGTCTTGGCGAAGGTCCGGCAGCCGCGATGCTAGGACTGATCCCGGCGTGGGTGTTGCTCTTCTCGTTGAGCATCTCCCTGGGGCTGACGGCGGTGAGTCTCGAGGGTAAGGGGATCTGGGTTTTTGCCGCCTCACCCAACACGACGCTCCGCTTTCTGCAGGGCAAATGCTGGTCGACCGCATTGCCGACCACCCTGGTGGTGACGCTGGTGGCCGTTATCGCCGAGATCCTCATCCGGCCGGGCTGGTTGTGGGCCGCCACCGCCGTTCTCCTGGCGGTCGCCCAGGCGGCGACCCTGACCATCCTGATGGTCGGGATCGGCGCCGTGTTTGCCCGCTTCGACTGGACCGATGCCCGGCGCATGCTGCACCCGGTTGCCGCCTTCATCGGCCTGGCCCTGTTTGGCATCGTCACTGGGGCGAGCGCCCTGGTTCTGGGAATTTCCCTGGCGCTGGCGAGCGCCACCGGCTTCCCGGAATTCACGACCTGGCTGGCCGCTGTCACCGTGTCGGTCGGCGGGGCGATCGCAGTTGCGGCGCTCGGCGTGCTCGCCGGCAACGAGCGCTTGCGCGGACTAGAGCTCGGCTGACTCCTCCGCGACCGGCACCGATTCCGCATCGGTGTTCGCCGCCGTGCCGATCCGGTGATGATGGCGGCAGCGAGCCTCGTATGCGGCAGCGCCACCGATAACCACGAGGGGAGCGTCCGCGGATGCCGGCCGCCCGTCGACCAGCCGTTGGGTCCGGGTTGCCTGACGCGACCCGCAGCCCGGATATTGGCAGGATGCTTGCAACTTGGTGAGCCTGTCCGCATATGCCGCGAGCAGGGGCATGGGTCCGAAGGGCCGGCTAAGGAAGTCGAGGTCGAGACCGACGATGATCACATGCCGGCCTCGATTGGCCAGCTCTTCTGTCAGGTTGACGATGTCGGGTTCGAAGAACTGGGCCTCGTCGATCCCGATCACGCGCGTGTCGGGCTGCACCTGGGCGCGCAAGGCGGCCACGTTGGGAACGGCGATGGCGGGAAAGCGAATCTCACGGTGCGACGCAACCGCCTCGATGGCGTACCGGTCGTCGAGCGCGGGTTTGAAAGCCTGCACGGTAAAGCCGGCGTATCTCGCCTGGTCCAGCCGGCGGATCAGCTCCTGCGTCTTGCCGCTGAACATGCAGCCGCTGATCAGGTCCAGGCTACCGGACGGCTCGTCGAACCACACCTCCTGGAACGTTTGCGCCCGGGCTTCAGTGGTGTGGTGGCGCCGGCACACCGGTAGGAAGCGCTCCGGTGTGCCGTTCACGACCTGGAATCGCTGCGTCCGGCTGGCAAGGTTGCGGCAGCCTGGCTGGGCACAAACCCCATCGTCGAGCTTCAACGCGAAATCGGCGGCGCAAAGCAACTCGGGCATCGGGCCGGCGGGGCGGCCGGCATAGTCGAGCTCCCACCCGCCGACCACGACATCCATCCGATGAATGGTGGCAAGATCATTCAACACCTCGACCAGCCGGTCGTCATACTGCTGCGCATCGTCCACGGTGACGAGCTCGGCGGCCGGATCCAACTCGTTAAGCAGGGCGTTCGGATCCGTCGGCGCCGTCAGCCGTTGCATCCGGCGGCCTTGTCGCTGAGCGCGCTCCGCCTCAGCCTCCAGCTTCTTCGTCTTGCCGGAGTGGGTGGGACCGGAGTAGACGGTAAGGCTGCCAAGGCGGCGACGCTCGCGGTCCTCCCGATAACGCTCGTTGATCATTGCCTCAGTTTCGCTAAAGCGAGATCAGCTCCGGCGGAACTCTCTCCTGGCCTGCTCGACTTGGGCGGGGTCAGACAGCAGGTCGGCTCCCGTCATCGCCAGGGCTTTCGCGGCGTCGATCATCGCCTGGTAACCACGTAGCGAGCCGGACGCTTCCAGGAAGGCCTGCGAGTGCCCCGGCACCTCCGCCGGGGCGATGCCAATCGTGGGATGAAGAGCGGGCACCACGTGACTCACGTTCCCCATGTCGGTGGAGCCGGCGTTCTCCCACGGAATGCCCACGACCGGGTCGATCCCGAGCCGCTGGAGGTTCTCTTCGAATAGTTTCGCCAGCACGCCGTTGTTGCGCAGGTCGGCGTAGGGAGCTTCGTCGAAGCTCAGCTTGACGCTGCAGCCGGTGGCGAGCGCGGCCGCCTGGAAGATGTTCTTGACCTTCTGGACCAACTCCTGCATGTAGGCCTCGTCGCGAGCGCGCACCAGGAACTCGCCGCTGGTCCGCTCCGGAACGATGTTGGGCGCGGTGCCGCCTTCTTTGAGAAAGCCGTGCAGCCGCGCGCCTTCCTTGGTGTGCTGACGTAACATGCTGATCCCGTTGTAGGCCAAAACGAAGGCGTCGAGCGCATTGATGCCCTTCTCCGGGTCGCCCGCGGCGTGTGCCGCTTTACCGGTGAACTCGAAGTGCATGTGGGTCACCGCCAGCGCCCAGTGCAGCACCTGGGTACGGGTGTCGGGATGAACCATCATCGCGGCGTCCACTTCCTGGAAGATCCCGGCGCGGATCAGCCGGATTTTTCCGCCGCCGCCTTCCTCGGCGGGCGTCCCGACGACGAGAACGCGGCCCTCAAAGCGATCGAGCAGGTCGGCCAGCGCGATCCCGGCCCCAGTCGAGGCGGTCCCGATCAAGTTGTGACCACAGCCATGGCCCAGACCGCGGAGCGCGTCGTACTCCGCCAGGAAGGCGATCGTGGGCCCATTGCCGTTTCGCCGGGTGGCGGTAAAGGCCGTCGGGGTGTTGGCGACGCCCATCTCGACCACGAACCCATACTTTTTGAGGAGCTCGGTGAGCCAGGCCACCGCCTGATGCTCTTCGTAGGCAATCTCCGGGTTCGCATGGATGTCCCGTCCGATCCGCTCCAGCTCCGGCCGGAGCGCGTCGAGCCGGGTGCTGATCGCATCCTTCAGCTGGCTGATCGATGCCTGGGCAACTGACACGCTGGCCAATAATTGTATGGTCATGGCGGAGCATACGGCACTCGATCAGGCCTCCGATGAGGAGCTGGCTCGGCGGGTGCGCGAGATCATGGCGGAGATGGCCCCCCTCGAGGAGGCGCTCGGCCGGCTGCGAGCCCAGATCCAGCAGCTGGTCAGCGAGCAGAAGAAGCGGGAGCGATCGCAGCACCTCAAGGCGCGCATGCAGGTGCGCACCACCGTCGCCCAGGGACAGATGCCAACGCTTCAGCAGGTCGCGGAAAGCTCGAACGACCTGGTGCCGGCCGAGGCGTCTCTCGCGAGCCTGGGATTCTTCCGCGACAGCGGCACGGAGGTCGGACTCGGTTATGCGACGGCGCGCGAGCCGACCGTTTGGATGACGAATGGATCCAGCACCGTCGCCGTCAAGACGATCGCCGAGATCCGCTCGCGCTACGTCGACGGCTGGGATTTCGGCACCGCGCAACACCCTGGCGTGCGCATCCACATCCCAAACAGCCGGACAGAGAAAATCCTCCCGGCATCCGAAGTGTTTGTGCACCTACGGGAGAGCGCGTCAGGCCAATGATCTCCCGCGCCAACGTTCTCTTTCGCAGGCCCCTGAACTCCGGGAGCCGGCGCATGACCTCAGATTCGCGAGCGATATACCGGTATGGTGCGAACGGCTCGCTTCACCGGGGCCGTAGGGGCCATCATCTGGTTGGTCGGGACACCCGTGGTGGCCATCGCTGCTGTGCCATTTCCCTCAGCCGCCGAATACCTATACATGGGCATCCTGGCAGTGCTCCTGGGACTCACCCTGGCACCGGTGGTGCTGGCAATCGGAGAACCGATGCCATCACCCAAGAGAACGGTGGTCCGACTTAGTGGGCTGGCGGTATGCATCGCGCTCATCCTTTCCGGCGTCGTCTTGCTCGCCGCCGTGCAAGGTTGGCTTGGCGAAGCCGTTGCCCATCAAACGCCAAGCGCGGCGATCAGCGTCTTTATAGCCCTTTTTGTTTGGATCGGCTTGGCGTCGTATGCTTTACGAGGACCGACGACGATCGAGCGATGGACGTTCCGGCTTGGGCTAATCAGCGGCGCCTCATGTGTCGTGCCAGTCCTGATTAGCATCGTGATGTTCTACTTCGCGAAGGACTTTGTTTTTACCAACGCCACCGTCCTCCCCATTTTGCTATTCGACCTACTTCTATGGGCATCACTGCCCGCCTGGCTGACGGCCGTCGTCTTTGGCATGTGGCCGGAACATCAACCTGGCGAGGCCTGAGTGATCGGCGCTACGCGAATCTGACGGTCTCACCGAGAGTGCCGACGAGCGGTGGGGCACCTGGCCGGTGAACGCGGATTGAGGCTTCATAGCTAAGCGGACCGCCGCTCAGGAGAAAACTGCGCTCGTCCACGCTAAGCCGAAACCGCAACTGCCGATGATCGTCGGCCAGGTCGAAATTCGTCGTTCCGGGAGGACCAGGGTAGACCTCAAAGGTCAAGGGATCCCGGCTGCGCTCATTTGCGAATTGGAGATCGGGGCCCATCGCCAGTACGGCGCCGGCGCGGACGAAAAGGGGCAGGGTCTCGAGCCCGGCATCGTACCGGATCCAGCGCGGGCCATCGAAACGTCGGTCGCTCCAGAAGTCATACCAGCCGCCCTCCGGGAGATAGACATCGCGCGAGCCCATCGGCGTGAACATTGGCGCGACAAGCAAGTCGGGCCCCAAGAAATATTCATCGTCCACGTGTCGGGTCGTCGGATCTGAGGGGCAGTCGAAAACAAGCGGCCGCACCAGCGGGATGCCGTCGACGGCCCGAAGCGCCGCACTGTACAGGTACGGAAGGAGGCTATAGCGCAGCTGCGCGTAGCGCCGAAAGATGCTGAGCGCCGGCTCGCCGTAGGCCCATGGCTCGCGCGGTGCGGTATGTCCGTGCGCCCGGGCGTGCGAGAAGAGCAGTCCCATCTGAGCCCAGCGGACGTAGAGCTCCGGACTGGGGGGATCCGTCAACGTGGGAATTCCAAAAAAGCCGCCAATGTCGAAGCTGGCAAACGCGGCTCCCGACAGGATCCAACTGAGCGCGCCGCGCAGACTCGCGGCCATGTCGGCAAAGGTGCAGCCGGGATCGCCGCCCCAATGCACGGGATACCGTTGGGCGCCGGCGTAGCCCGAACGTCCCCAGATCAGGCCGTAGCCGTTTACCTCCCTGGTGGCCTCAAAGACCGCCCGCTGATAAAGGAGCGGATAAAGGTTGTGCAGCTCCTCAGCCGGGGTGCCGTCATCGGCAACGGCGTCGTCAGGCAGGTCTTCGGCGAAATCTGTCTTGATGACGGCGACGCCCATCTCCAGCAGCTGGCGGTTTTTTTGCTTGAACCACTCGACGGCGTCGGGGTTCGTGAAATCGACAGCCGCGCTCGGCTTGGCGAATCCATGCACCAGGGCCAAACCCCCACCCGACTTGCTCTTCATCAGGAAGCCGCGACGCTCGCCCTCGGCGCGCATCTCTGAGTCGAGCGGCACGTACGGGCTCTCCCAGAGACTGACCCGGAACCCGAGTCCTTTGAGCTCCTCGAGCATGCCCCTGGGGTCGGGAAAGGCCAACTCGTCCCAGACGAGGTCGCCGTGATGACCTTCGTGAAAGCGCATCCAGTAAGGATCGAGATGGATGACATCGCACGGCACCCGCTCCTGGCGCATGCGGCGGGCCACCGCCATCACCTCGTCACGGTTGCGATATCCCCAGCGGCTGATCCAGAAACCGAAGGACCAATCCGGCGGCACCGCGGGCGCGCCGGTGAGCTGGTGGTAGCCCCGGATCAGCGGTGCCACCCCCTCACCGACGATCAGGTAGAGACGCAGGTGGTCAGCCCGGGCCGTTACCTGCCAGGCGGCCACAGACGATTGGCCGAGCTCGTAGTAGAGCGGTGCGGTCATGTCGAAGAAGACCGCATACCCTTGTGAACTCAGCAACAGGGGGACGTTCTTGTACGCTCGGTCGCTGCGTACGCCAAAGGCATCGACCGTCCACGAAGAAAACGCCTGGCCGCGACGATCCAGCGCGCCGAAGTGTTCCCCGAGTCCGAACAACGCCTCTTGCGGCTTGAGCGCCGCGGTCAGCCAGCGCAGCCCGCGGGCGTGCCCAGTGGGGAAATGGTGATACGCGCCGCGGATGTCCTGGTCGTTCGGCTCCTCCACGAAGCGCTCCGCTCCCGCTGCATCGGCGAGGCGCAACCGGTACGGGTCGCGGTCGATCGTCAGGCGGAGCTCCGAGGTTCGCACCGCCCAGCCGGACGCCGTCTCCTCGAGAGCCCACTCGGCACCGGTGGGGACCTCCGGCGATAGCAGCCGCGACGGCCGAGCCGGACCAGGTCCGATGTGTACCCGGATGATGTTTGTTGCCACCGGACGAACCTCGATTGAGAGGCGCCGCTCCCGATCGTCTTCGGCAATGACGTCCAGGCGGTCCGGGCGCGCTCGCACGGATTGCACCCGCCGGATGCGGCGGGGGTCCCTGGGCTGGAAATCGGATGCCGGCCGGGCCGGCTGGGCGGCTCGCGCTACCAGCCGCGCTCGATCCACTCGTCGAGGTGAGGGCGCTCCCGCCCGATGGTGGTGGGCTTGCCGTGTCCCGGCAGAACCTCGGTCTCATCCGGCAGGGTGAAGAGCTTGTGCCGGATGCTATCGATGATGGTGGGAAAGCTGGCGTACGAATTCGCCGTGTTGCCCGGACCTCCCGGGAACAGGGTGTCGCCCGAAAACAGTCGCTCGGCGGCGACGAAGCAGATGCTGCCCGGGGTGTGCCCCGGAGTGTGCAGAGCAACCACCTCGTACTCGCCGAAGCGAAATCGCTCGCCATCCTCGACCCGGTGGTCGGCTTTGATCGGCATCATCGACTCGTCGGCCTCGTGACAGGTGAACTGCGCATGCGTCTGCTCGCGAACCGGCTTGAGTGCCTGGAGGTGGTCGGCGTGCCCGTGGGTCGTCAGGATGTGACTGACGCGCAAGCCCTGGAGCTCCTTGATAATGCGCGGCGCGTCGTTGGCTGCGTCGATCAGCAAGGCCTCCTTGCTCTTCGGATCATGCAGAACGTAGACGTTGTTGTCGTACGGTCCGACGGAAAGCGTAGTGAGCCGGAACACGAAAAATCAGTCTACCGGGCCTTCATAGAATGGGATCGATGGCTCAGGAACGACGCATCGGCATGCACATGCGTACCGGCCGCGGTCTCGACAAGGCCGTCGACTTGATCAAGACGCTGCAGCTCAAGGCCGTCCAGATCTTCACCGGCAATCCGAGCGCCTGGCGGTCGGCGCCGGTCGATGCGCAGGCGACGGCGTTCTTCAGACGCTCGCTCGAGGAGCTCGATGTGCGGCCGGCGATGTCGCATGCGATGTACCTCATCAACCTCGGCAGCCCCAACCCGAACTTCATGAAGAAATCACGAGCGGCGCTGGCCGCGGAGTTGGTTCGAGCCGAATCCTATGGCTGTCAGTACGTCGTCACCCACGTGGGCAGTCACATGGGCGACGGCGCGCAGGCCGGGATCGACCGGGTAGTCGCAGCGCTCGACGAGGTGCTGAGCGGCGCCGGCGGATCGACGACGTGCCTGCTCGAGACCTCTGCCGGCGGGGGGGCGTATGTGGGCGCGAAATTCGACGACCTGGCCCAGATCCTCGCCAGGCTGCCCCAGCACGCCGCGCGCCTGGGGGTGTGCTTCGACACCGCGCATGCCTATGCTTCCGGGTACGACGACGCCGGCGCGGATGGCATGCGCGCGACGCTGGACCAGCTCACCGCCATCATTCCCGCGCAGCGGATTCGCGCCTGCCACTGCAACGACACGACCGTGACGCTCGGTGGCAAGGCGGACCGGCACGTGAATATCGGCCAGGGCAACATTGGGGTCGAGGGCTTCCGGGCGCTGCTGCGATACGAGCCGCTGGCCCATTGCGCGTTCGTGCTGGAGACGCCCGGCGAGGAGCTGCTGGAGGGCCTCGAGAACCTCACCACGTTGCGGTCGTTGACGTGACCGAACCGATCGAGGCGGTGCTTTTCGACTACGGGCACACGCTCATCTATTTTGACGAGCGCCCCCACTCGGCGCTAGTCAGCGCCTACGAAAAGGTGAACCGGTTTCTGGCCGACACCCTGGAACGAGATGTCCCGGCGGCACAAGTCCTCATCGAGCAGGTCTCGAAGGCGGTCGACGACGAGATCCAACGCGATTACGCCGCCGGGCGACCTGAGGAAGTCGAGATCGCGACGATCTACGACCGCGCGCTTCGCGCCATTGGCCTGGAGCTGGAGCCGGCGCTGATCGAGCGCGTCATGGAGCTGGAACAGGAGGGCTGGCTGAATAGTGTCCATGTCGGTCCCGACGTCGTGGCGACGCTCGACACACTCCGGCGGGGACGGTTGCGCCTGGGTCTGGTGTCCAACGCCGCCTACCTGCCCCGGCTGATGAAGGCGCAGCTGGCGGCGCTCGACCTACAGCCGTACTTTGATGCCGTCAGCTTCTCCTCGGAGGTCGGGGTGCGCAAGCCCCATCCCGACATCTATGCCGACGCGCTGTCAAAACTCGGGGTCGAGGCTCGACGCGCCCTTTTCGTGGGCGACCGGGTGAAGGAGGACGTCCAGGGGCCTAAAACGCTGGGCATGCGAGCGGTGCTGATTCGCGAGTGGCGCCAGGAGGATGACCCCGGCGTGGCCGATTTCGTCATCCAGCGGCTGGGGGAACTGCCGGCCGTCATCAGCCGGCTGACGCCCGGGGGCGCGGCAGGCCGATACCTATAATGGGGTGACGTCGCGCGAGTAAGTTTCGCGGATGGTTTCTGGAGGTAGGGGCGGTGGACTTCCGCGAGTATCTGAAGCGCAAATGTCGCGAGCAGAACATCTCCCTGCACCGATTGGCGGTCCGCTGCGACCTGAACCAGATTTATTTCTACCAGGCCGTCAACAAGAACAAGGAAAACCCACCCCCCTGGGTGCTGCGCCGGGCGGCACCACACCTCGGCGTCACCTATGTGGAGCTGATGATCGCGGCCGGGCACCTGACCGAGGACGACCTGCGTGCCTACGGCAGCCCGCCGCCAAAATCGAGAAGGTTTCGGTCTAACCGGCCCTGGAGGGAAAGCGCGGCCCGCCGGAAGGAGGGGTTGGCGTTGGGTCAGAAGAGGGGGGACGGAAATCAGGGACGCCGGCGGGCCTAGCCAGCTCGGGGATCATAGCAACGCGTTCCCCGCGCGACACGCCATTTGCAGGCGTGTTACCGCTCTGTTACAGCCTGGGCGGCGGTGGATAGACTGGCCTTGTGCCCCGGGTCGTGATGCACGTCGATCTCGATGCCTTCTACGCCTCGGTGGAGCAGCTTCGCCATCCGGAGCTTTCTGGCAAGCCGGTAATCGTGGGCGGCGCCGGCATCCCGGGCGAGCGCGGAGTCGTGGCCGCTGCGTCCTACGAAGCCCGGCCTTTCGGGGTTCGGTCCGCCATGCCGCTCAGCCGTGCCCGGCGGCTATGCCCGAATGCGATCTTCGTTCCCTGCGACTTCAAGGCGTACCGCGAGGCGTCAAAGTCAGTCTTTACGATCCTTGACCGGTATTCACCGGTGATCGAGCCGATCGCGCTCGATGAGGCGTACCTGGACCTGACCGGTCAGGAGGCGCTCATGGGAGAGCCCGAGTCCGTCGCGGTACGCCTGCGCGATGAGGTCAAGGCGCGTTGCGGGCTCGACCTCAGCATTGGTGTGGCCAGCTGCAAGCTCGTGGCCAAGGTCGCCTCCGAGCTGCGCAAGCCCAGGGGTCTCGTTGTCGTCCAGCCGGGCCATGAGGCAGCCTTTCTGGCTGCCCTGCCACTCGCCAGGTTGCCCGGCTGCGGCCCAGCGACGGCCCTTCGGCTGGAGCGTGTCGGTGTCCGCACCATCGGCGAGCTGGCGGCCCTCCCCGATCCACTGTTGGGCGAACTGTTCGGGCAGTACGGCCGCGTCCTCGGCGCCCACGCCCGTGGGGTCGATCCCAGCCCCGTCCTTCCACCCGGCGATCCCAAGAGCATCTCGCGCGAGGTCACATTCGATCATGACCAAACGAACGTCGCAAAGGTGAGGTCCACCGCGCTCGGCTTGCTGCAGGACGTAACCCAGAGCCTGCGAGCACACGGGCTGTCGGCGCGGACCGTGGTCCTGAAGGTTCGCTATCAACCCTTCGACACCCAATCACGGCAGGCGACGCTACCCTACCCGACTGACCGAGACGACCAGATTGCCGCCGCCCTGCGCCACCTGCTGGAAACGCAGCTGGATGGCTCGCGGCCGATTCGGCTGATCGGGGCAGGCGTCAGCAACCTCGAGCCGTGCGCCACGCAGCTGAGCCTGCTGGAGGGACGGTCATCGAGGCTGGCCCAGCTCGACGAGCGACTCGACGAGCTGCGCGACCGTTACGGTGACCATGTGATCGCCCGCGGTGCTGCCGCGCGGATACACCAGAAGGATATGCGGCGCGACGACCTGGACGCCCTTCGCGAGACGGGACGGTGAGAGCCACCAGGCTGACGCACCTCGGGCCGCGTGGCGACGCGCGCATGGTCGACATCTCGGCCAAGCCCAGTAGCCGCCGGGAAGCCCGAGCGCGGGGGTTTGTGAAAATGAGCCTTGCGGCATTCGACGCGATCGTGGATGGCAAGCTTCCAAAAGGTGAAGTCATCGCCACCGCCCGGATCGCGGGCATCCAGGCGGCCAAACGCACCAGCGAACTCATCCCGATGTGTCATCCGCTGGCATTGACCGTCGTCGAGGTCGACTGCGTACCCGACCACGGTCTGCCCGGCATCCGGATCGAGGCACACGTGCGCTGCGAAGGAAAGACCGGGGCCGAGATGGAAGCGCTGACCGCGGTCGCCACAGCCGCGCTGACGGTTGTCGACATGGCAAAAAGCGTCGACCGGTGGATGACCATCGACGACGTCACGCTGGTCTCAAAGCGCGGCGGGAAGAGCGGGACGCTGCGCCGGCCGGGCTGATCTACCCTTTCAGCGACTTGATGGCGTCGTCGTAGCCCTTTTGCAGATGGGCGTAGGTTTTGACCTCGTAATCGGCGGGCAGGGCACCCTCCAGCGCGGTGAGCGTCTTGAGCCCGGCTTGCACCGCGTCCGAGGATTTCTTGGTAGCGGCGGCGTCCTTGTTCGCGATTGCCTGCACCAGGCTCTCGGTGTTGTTCACCAGGTCGTTGAATGCGCTTATCTGCTTGGCGAGCGCATCCGGGACGCCGGGCTCAAGCTTCTGCTGCGCGTCAGGGTAGGGGGCGCCGGCGCCGGCGAGATCGTGCTTGCCGATGGCGGCGTACATCTTGGTGAAGTCGATCATCGCGTCGAGCGCCGGCATCATCACCTTGCCCTGGTTGGAGCCGGCGGTCAGAGCTTCGTCGGCCTGCTTGAGACCGTCGAGGGCCGTCTTGAGGCGTTGCCGCTCTTGGGCAATGGCGGCGCCCGATGCCGGCGCGACGAACTGGAGGACCAGCAGCCGCTGGTCGGCGCCGCGCAAGGCGGACTCGTCGGCCTGCACGATGGCCAACGCGTTATCTACCGACTGCAGGTCCTTCGCCGCCTGAGCTTTGAGCCCAGCCAGATCCTTTGCGCTGGAATCGGGGGCGAAAAAGCTGGCAAAGCCCGCGTCAACCTTCGATTGATGGATGACGGCGGTTGCCACCGCCTGGTCGGCGCCGGCAACCTGGCTCGTGGCGAGTGCGGGCGTGACGCCGAAGAGCAGTACGAGGAGCCCCACGAGGCCGAGGATGGCGTACGCGAGCTCCTGCTGGTAGCGCACCACGATCGGGGGCAGGGCCACGGGGACGACGAATGTCTGGCCAAAGAGGCGAAGCGTCGTCGACCCGGGGGCGGAAGGCGCCGCGCCGACCGGCGCGTAACTGCCATAGTCCGGAGGCTGCGGGTAGGCTCCTGGCTGCTGGGGATATCCGGGGCCCTGGCCGTAGCCAGGCGGAGCGTACGTCGGATACGACGGCTGGCCGGGATACCCACCCGGCGCACCCGGGTACTGTTGCGGCGCCTGGGGGTAGCCCGGCGGAGGATAGTTCGGCGCGCCATAGGGCCCAGCCGGAGCCTGTCCCGGCTGTGGAGGCTGCTGTCCCTGACCGGGCGCGGGGGCGTAACCGGGCGGTGCATAGCCCGGCTGCGGAGGTGGCAGTGGGTTTCGGCAATTGGCGCAAACCTGGGCGCCCGGCGGGTTCCAGGTAGCGCCGCAATACGGACACGGTGCGGATTGGTAGGCCTGCATAGCTGCGCCGCGGCGCTACCCATGCAACTGGCCGGCCGGGGAATTCCTTTCGGGCGCCCCCGGCCGCCGGTCGCTACTGCAGGAGCTCGCTCAGGTCGGTCGCGTTACGGACGGCGTAGTCGGAGTAGCAATTGTTCATGACGGCGTGCACCTCGCCGGCCTGCGCCGCCATAGCGCTGAGCCTGGGCACCCAGGTCTTCAGCTCGGTCCGCTGGTAGAGATAGCGGAATTTTTCCGCGGTGCTGATCCCTTTTTTCTCCCAGTTGTCTCGATTGTGTCCGTGGAAGCGCACCATGCCGAGGGGCGCGGTCACCGCCACGACCGGCGGCACGCTGGAGCCAAACCCCTGCGGCTCATCGACGACGACATAGCTCAAGCCATGACCCTTCAAAAACTCGAAGACCCGCTGGCGCCGCTCTTCCTTCAACCAGGACGCCTGTCGAAATTCGATGGCGATTCCGAAGTCGGGGAGCCATTCGCGCAGATCCTCGATGAAGCGGTAGGCGGCTGGTGAAGGCAAGAACCACTTGGGGAACTGGAAGACGATGGCTCCAAGCTTGCCCGCATCCTGCAGTGGCTGCATGCCCTCGCGGAATCGATCCCACACACTCTCCTTTTCCCTGGGACCCAGGTCCTTGAAGTACAGGTTGCTCTTCGAATCCGAGACCTTTTCGCGAAGATCCTTTGGCAATCGTGCTGCCGGGGCCGGATGCTGTGTCAGCAGCGCATAGGCCTTGGCATTGAAGGTGAAGTCTCTGGGCGTTCGCTCGACCCACAACTGGACCGTCTTCTGGTTGGGGATGGCATAGAAGGTGCTGTCGACCTCGACGATCGAGAATTTCGACGCGTAAAAGCGCAGCCGATCCTCGGCGCTTGTTGCGCTCGACGGATACCATCCGCTCTTCAGCAGGGTTGGTTCGGTCCAGGAAGAGATCCCGACCTTGATCCGCCCCATCAACTGGGGCGGTGCGCGGCCGGGCTGTCGCTGACCTGGTTGCGTAATGTGCGGAGCCCGTGGGGCAACGCCTCCATCACGGCCTCGAGGCTGTCTACGACGCCGCGTGGGCTTCCCGGAAGGGCGAGCACCAGGGTGCGCCCCACGACCCCGGCCAGCGAGCGCGACAGCATGGCGTGGGGCGTCTTGCGCAACCCCCCGGCGCGCATCGCTTCAGCAATGCCAGGCACCGCGTAGTCGAGCAGCGGTTCCAACGCCTGCGGTGTGACATCCCTGGGACCGAGTCCGGTGCCACCCGTCGAAACGATCAGATCCGGATCGGTCGCGCGCAGCCAGGCGCGGACCTGATGCTGAATGTCTTCAACGTCATCGGTAACCACCGCGCGGCCGACGACCTCGGCCGGAATGCGCGCCAATGCTTCGCTGATCTTCTCGCCGCTCTCATCCACGCGCTCGCCGCGCGCACCCTTGGTGCTCACGGTCAGGACGCACGCGCGGAATCCCACTCCAGCAGTCTAGAAGCCCCCACCCTGACCTCCCCCTCGGGGGGAGGAAATAAGCCGGCGGTTAGCCTTCGGCCCGGTAAGCCGCGTGGGCGGCGATCGTGCGGCAGAAGTCCGTTACGGCTCCGCCCACCTCCATGAGGTCGCGATAGCCGAAGGACACACAGTGGTCGAAGGGCGGAAAGCGGACCACCGACGAGGCCGGTGCGACGTCGGCGTCGTACAGCACAAGGACCGGGCGCCCGCGGCCAAGCAGCCAACCGGCCTCAAACCCGACACCGGTGCTGCGACCGGTCATCTCCATGCAGCCCGCATCCGCCTCGAGCAGCTCGCGGTGCATCATCTCCGCAATCAACTCCGGCCGGTCGAGGCCCGGACGGTAATCGGGATCGGCCACCCGCTCCGCCAGGATCCCGGCTCCGTACTCGACAAGGGCGCGATGAGCCAGCTGAACCGCTTCCAAGCTGCGCGGCCCGAGCTCGCCGCTGACCGCCCGGCCGAGATAGACCTTCATCTCTCGTTCGTGGTCGGTGCGGGCTTGCGCTTCGGCTGCCAGAGGCCGACGACGAGCATCACCATCCCGAGTACCGGGTCGAAGGGCAGCACGATACCGCCGAGGAGTGCGCTGAGCCAGCGCCGGCGAAAGCGTCGCATGGCCGGATTATCCGACATCCTCGGGAGGTGTGACGGCCTCGCCCGACGCAATCGCGTCGGCCGGCTCGTTTTCGACGTCGAGGCCGTCCTCGTCGTCGAGGCTGGCCCCGTCCGTCGTCGGCTCCCCCTTACGCCGTCGCGCCGGTCGCTCGGCCGAAAGCGACCGCACGTCGAGACCCTGACGGAGCAGGTGAATACTCTCGAGGAAAGAGAGCCTTTCCACCAGCCAGCCGACCCGATAGTGAACCGCGAACCAGGTTTCCTGGGGCGGCGGGTGGCGGTGGCGGCGGCGCCAGCGGCCGACTGCCTCCTTGAAGCTGGGAGCAAAACCACCGTCTCCCCGACGATCGGCGCCCGCGTTGCCTGACACGGACGGATTCTAGGGATAATGCCGACGTGCGGCTCAGCGAGATCATGGCCATGGCCAATAGCCTCGCCGGCTGCGCCGACACGCCGCCCGACTCGGAGATTTATCTCGACGGCGATGTGCGGCGGGTTTTCGTCGGCATCGACGTCGACGTGGGCGAGCTGCTCCTGGCCCGCCACTTGGGTGCCGACGGCGTAATCGCCCATCATCCGATCGGCTCGACGGCGCGCCTGGGAATCCCGAGTGTCATCGAGCAGCATGAGCAGCAGATGCGCTCGGCCGGCATTGCGGCGGAGATCGCGCACGACCTGATGCTGGCGCGCAGGCAACCGGTGGCGCACGCGCTTCACACCGCGAATTACGACCGGGTCGTCGACGCCGCACGCCAGCTTGCCATGCCGGCGATGAACGTCCACCTCGCCACCGACATCATCGCCCGGAAATTTTTTATCGAGGTCGTCAATCGGGCAGTCGGCGGGACCGACCTGACGGTCGGCGAGCTGATCGGCGAACTCGAGACGATCCCGGAGATGGAGGCCTCGCTGGTCCAGCCCGAGCTGTGGCTTGGAAGGCCGGAGAACCCGGTGGGCCGGTGGATCGTCCAGATGGCCGCCGGAACAAATGGGGGCGCCGCCATCTATCGCACGTATTATGAGCACGGAATCGACACCATCCTGGCGATGCACATCGACGACGCCGAGCTCCGCAAGCTGGAACACGAACAGCCGGCCAGGGCCAATCTCGTGATCACCGGGCACATGCCGAGCGACTCGATCGGCATGAATCGATTGATCCGCGCCATGGAGCAACGCGGGCTTGAAGTTATCGCCGGTTCCGGAGTTATACGGGTCTAGAGAACATCGAGGAGGACCGCTTGGACGCAACACCTCGCGCATACGGCAATGAAGCGGAACGCCGCTATCACCTGCGTCGTTTGGACGATCTGCTCGAGGCGCTGGAGCGCCTCAACCTGGCTGAAGCCAAGGAGCTTCCGGGCGTGGTCAAGGACCGGATCGAGAAAGAAGGGATCATGGTCGAGGCGGGGACGAGTTTCAGCCGTCTGATCGAGCTCGTCTGGGCGCAGCAAGAGAAATACCTGATCGACCTCAAGGCCGATCGCCGCAAGGGATCCCGCCGGGTCGGCGACGGCGTGGTGGCATCACACCGCGTGCTCGATGCCTTTATACTTGGTCGCCTGAACCTCGCCGGAAAACGCCGCCGGCGCCTGACAGGCTAGTCGGCGGACCTGGGTGTCACCAGCAGGGCCGGGATGCTACGGATGCCCCTTCCCGGCGCCGGAGGCCACGTCCCCAGCCAGATTGGACCAACTCAAGGTCACGCCCGCCTAGGTGTAGATGCCCACCCGCACCCCGCCCTCGCCCCAACTGTTTCCGATCGGATGGACCTGCGTCTGAACCTCTCGACAAGCTCATGCACTGCGGCCCATACGTAGGAAGGTTGGCGACGCTCACGTCATAGGCGGCAACCGTAACTATTAACTCTTCATCGGACATGCTCTTCAAGTGATGCTTCGCATTGATGCCCTGTCGAAACAGGACTACGGCGTCGATCATGAAGCCGTCCGCATCCGTTTCCCCGCTGAGTGCCGCGTAATGGCGCGTTTATGACAACGATTTCACATCAACGCCGGCGGCTCTTTGCGTTCCTGGCGGCACACCACAGGGCTGATCGCTCACTCCCTGCTCCCGGACGACCGCGAGATACAAGATGTCGGCCACCGGGATCGCCACGATGAGGCCTAGTCGGCGCATGGCTGCACATCCAGCTTCAGAGGTTATATGGCCAGCAGGAATTGCGACTCCAACGTTGGGCCACTAAGCGTCATGTGCCCCTATTAACTTACCAGCGCTATCAGCCCCAGAACCGCTGTCAAAAGGAGCGGCCAACCAATTGATGTAAGAGTGATAAACCCCAAGCCAGCAGCGACGATGGACGTTGCCAGTAACAGCCCCTGTCGAGCACGGCCCCGATTTAGAAGGGAGCTAATTCCTGCGCCAAGTACTACTGGAACCATCAGAAGGAAAAACGACCAAGCGGGTGATCCACCTTGCCTCCGAACGATAAGCACATAGTAAATAACAGACAAAACCGCAGCAAGGGTCATCAGGATCGGAAATATCCGCGCTTTCCGATCCTTTGCATTTGCTCCTTTCAAGCTAACTTCGCACGCCTAGATGCCACTGTATCCGCAGCCACACCACACCTGAGTATGCCATCCGGGGTTCTATCCGACAGCTATTCCACGGATGCCCAGGGCCATCACATTTCTTTTGAGCAGGTCAACCAGACGGTTACACCGGGGAATCAGCCTCCTGAGACCTTCAAGCTGATGGAGGCCGGCTGGCAATAAGGCTGATCGCTGCCAGCCTCTGGTGGCTTCAGCGTAGAACCTGATCGAGGCTAGGCGGAGTACCTGCATCTTCTTCAGACCGTCGGCATGCCTCTAGCTTCGGCGCGGCGACGACGCGCGATCAATCGCACCGCCGAGCACATAAGGCGTGGCGATGTCTTGCGCTAGTTAAGTCTCTAAGGACGCTCATCGGCCGTCCCGACAACGGTCGTGAAGTCGGCCTACTTGTTATCGGGTGGCGTCTCTGATTGTGATGCTTGGCGCCGGTGGCCGCAGCGCCGACCCTACTTGTTGGCTCGTTTCTTAGCGGTCGTCTTGGGCGACCTTGTCTTTTTCGCCGACGCCTTTGGCTGGAGGCGCTCGGGAAGCACCTTCTTGCCTGTCGACCGGTTCCACTCCTCGTACTGGTCGTCGGTGATCTTGCCCTCAACAAGCAGCTGCGCGAACTTTCGGCGCTGTGCTTTGCTCTTGAAGGGCATCAAGCAGAGGCTAGCAAACGCCGACCATGAGGTTCGACTAGCTCGCCTTCACGCAGGGTAGCTGCACTTGGAACGCAACCCATGCGCCAACAAGCTCGACCCACCACTAGGCGTTCCGGACGGGCTCGTAGGTGAGGTATGCGAGGTCGCCGGCGACGGTCCGGGTGTTGAGGAGCCGCATGGGCTTTTTGTCGGTGGTCTCGCCGAAGAGGCGCTCGCCAGCCCCGAGCACGACCGGGTAGATCATCAGTCGCAACTCGTCGACGAGGTCGTGCTCCATCAGCGTGTGCCAGAGCTGGAAGCTGGCGGCGACGACGATTTCCCCGTCTATCTCCTGCTTCAGCTTGGAGACCTCGTCGATCACGTCGCCCTTTAGGACAGTCGTGTTGTTCCAGGCCGGAGCCTCGAGAGTCGAGGACACGATGTACTTGGGCAGGCTGTTCAACCTATCTGCCAACGGCCCACTTCGGGATGGCCAGCGCGCGGCGAAGAACTCATAGGTCCTCCGACCCCAAAGCATGACCTCGGCCCCCATCGCCTCGTCGAGCGCCACCTTGGCCGCTTCATCGCGACCACGGTCGCCTATACGACCGACCCAGCCGCCGAGACTGAAGCCCTCGACGCCGGCCGGGTCCTGGATGACTCCGTCGAGCGTCACGTTCTCGCTGATCACGATCTTTCCCATCTCGGTTCTCCTCTCGTTGGTGTTGTCAGCCACGACTACTGCAGGCGACGCAGGTCGAAACTCGTCCAGACTAAGAGGCCAAGCGCCCATGTGATCGCTTGCACTTCGCGTTGCCGTTCACGCATCGCGCCGCCAGAGCAGCAATCCACCAACGATCGCCGCGGCCACGGCCCATGCGGCCAGCATGCCGAGGCCGGTCCATGGACGGATGGGCACGCTTCGGAGACCGGTAATCAGGCCGCTTTGTAGCGGCCGAGTTCTTGTTCGAGCTGCTGGATCCGGAACAGCAGCTGGTTGATGTAGCGCTCGCGACCCATCAGCCGGGTATTCATCGATGAGGTCGCCTGCAGCTGTTCCTTGACGCGGTCCCAGCGCCGCACGTTCTGGATCGCGACCGCGGCCTGCTCGGCGAATGCCTTCAGTTGCTCCAGGTCGGCGGTCGGAATCGGATCGAGTGTATCGCGGTAGACGTTGAGCACGCCGCTGACCTGGTCTGAGACTTCGAGCTCCGACCGGCTCAGCAGCGCACCGTCCTCCGTCAATTCCTGGTGGGCGAGCGAGCCGCAAAGCACCGAGGCGATCGTTTTCAGACCGGCCTTCTCGACGGTCTCGACCAGTGCGGGCGGCAACATCTCGCGGATCGGGGAGACCCACGGCTTCCCGGTCCGCATCACATCACCCGCGGCCGGGGCACCCCAAGCGATCCGCTGCTCGATCACGGCATCGGACACCCCCAGCGAGCCGGTCACCTCGAGTTCCAACGTTTTCTGGTTGCGCAGCGCCAGCAGGGCCGCTTTGCCACCGACCAGCTCCCTGGCACTCGAAAGTACGAATTCGATGACCTGCTTGGTGTCGTTGGCCGTGGAGAGCTCTCGCGCCTTGCGCACCAGTGTGGTGAGCCGGTCCTCTCGATGCTTGAGCAGGTCCACAAGGCGGGCATTGGTCAACGCGGTCGAGGCATCAGTCGCGACCCTCGCCAGGTTGCGTAAATCATGCTCGTTAAACGGGTCGCTGGCGGGACGCGCCACCGTGAGAACGCCAAGACTCTCCTTGTCGGCGAGCAATGGAACCGCGATAAACGATCGGGGCTGATGCTTGGGGTCTGAGGCTTTGAAGCGGGGATCCGAGCGCGTGTCGCGGACCAGAACCGGTTCCCGATGCGATAGCGCCCAGCCGGCGATTCCCTCACCGACCTTGAAGCGGGACATTTCACTGATCGCGATCGGGCTGTTTCGGGCGGCTTCGACCTTGAGTTCCTCCTGGAGCTCGTCGACCAGGGCCAGGGTGCCGCGCTCGAAACGGACCAGCTCAGAGGCCGCGTCCAGCACCCCATCAAGGGCCAGCCGCCACTCGACCGATGAGGACAGCCGCTGGGCAGCCTTGATGGTGGCCTGGGACGACTTCAACGCCGACTCGGCTTCAGCCAGCTGCGCCCGGGCCACGTCCCAGCGAGCGGACAGTGCGTCGAACTCCAGCTGGAGGTGATGCTGGGCGGCCTGCGCTTCCAACGCGCGGTCGAGATCGGCTCGGAGTTTAGCGTTGCCACGCTTCAAGGCTTCGAGCTCGGATTGCAAGCCGCCGATACGCGCCTCGACGCCTTCCTGTTCGACCTTTCGCGCGGCGACCTCGGCGTCCCGGGCGGCGATCGTCGCGTGGGCGGTCGCCAGCTGAGCGGCCAGCCGGTCGCGCTCCGCGGTCGCGTTCGCCCGGCTGCGGGATAAGTCGGCGAGCCGGGCGCTGAGGTCCTGTCGCTCGCGATCCAGCGTCTCATAGGCGGTCTGAAGGGTGGCGTGCGTCTCGACGATTTGCTCCAGCTCGTGGATCCTCGCCATGTGCTGGCTGGAGACGTTTCGCTGTTCTGCCACTTCACTCTCCAGCGCCGAGGCTCGACCACGATGCCGGCTGAGCTCCTGCTCGGTCTGTTCGAGCAGCTTCTGGTTTCGCTCCAGGACGCGGCCCTGCTGGCGGTGCGCCTTGAGAAGCTCATTGAGGTCCTGGCGCAGGCGGGCCTGAACGGCACCGGGGTCGTCGAGCGAAAGGTCCGCCGGCCTGGGTTCGGGTGGTAGGTCGGCCGCCCGACGGGCGGGACCGCTCGGCGAGGCGGAGGGTGGGGGGCCCTTCACGGGAGACGGTTTCGCGCCGGAAGGCGGAACGGAGGGCGCCGGTTTTTCCGGGGGCTGCGGCCGCCGGGACAACCACTTCGGCATCGGTCAGTCCGCCGTCGCGCGCAGTGCCGCGTCGCCGCCGGGGGCACGGGTCTGCCCCTCGATCACCTGCAAGCCACTCTGGCCGAAGACCTCGATGGGGAAGTCCTCGCCGTTGGCTTTCAGTCGGGGGAGCAGCTTGGGGATCATCCCCGTCCAGCGGAAGGTGCCGAGCACGTTACCCTCCTCGTCGATGCCGGACTGGTCGAAGAGACAGATGTCCTGCACCTGGATGTTGTTGCCGGTGATGCCGGTGATCTCCGAGATGTGCGTCACCACGCGGCGGCCGTCGCGGAGTCTCGCCTGCTGCACCATCAGGGTGATGCCGCCCACGATCTGTTCGCGGATGGCCTGGAACGGGAGGTCCGAGCCGCCCATGATCACCATCGTTTCCAAGCGGTTGATCGCGTCCTTCGGGCTGTTGGCGTGGACGGTGGTCATGCTCCCGTCGTGTCCGGTGTTCATCGCCTGCAGCATGTCCAGCGTTTCACCGGCACGGCACTCGCCCACCACGATCCGATCGGGACGCATGCGGAGGGCATTGACGACCAGGTCACGGATGGCGACCGCGCCGCGTCCTTCGACGTTGGCGCTGCGGGCCTCGAGGGAAACGAGGTTGCGCTGCCGGAGCTGCAGCTCGGCGGTATCCTCCACTGTCACCACCCGCTCGGTGTCGGGAATGAAGTTCGAGAGCACATTGAGCGTGGTGGTCTTGCCCGAGCCGGTGCCGCCGCTGACCACCATGCTGATCCGCGACCGCACACAGGCGCGGATGAAATTCGCCATGTCCTGATTCAGCGTTCCGAAGTTCACGAGGTCCTGCACCTTGTACGGCACCCGGGAGAACTTGCGGATCGTAATGCTCGATCCTTGCACCGCGAGCGGTGGGATGACGATGTTGACACGAGAGCCATCGGGCAGCCGGGCGTCGACCATGGGCGACGACTCATCGACCCGACGGCCGATACGCGCCACGATGCGATCGATCACCCGGCGCAGTTGCACCTCGCTCTCGAACTCGAGATCGGACTGCGTGATGCGGCCGCGGCGCTCCATGAAGATCGTCTTCGGCCCGTTGACCATGATTTCGCTGACTTCGGGGTCCTCCAGCAGGGTCTCGAGCGCCCCCAGCCCCAGCACGTCGTGCAGGATCAGCTCGGCCAGCTCCTCGCGGTCGTGCTTGGTGAGCTTGAGCTTGCTCTCCTCGCAGTACTCGTCGACCAGCTCGGCGATGCGACGCTGGACGATGTCCGGACTGTAGGTGTCGGAGTTCATCCCGAGCGAGGCGATCAGCCGCTCGTGGACCGTCCGCTTGATCCGTTCGACGTTCGGAATCCGCGCCGCAACGTTGGTCGGCTTGACCACCAGGCTGGACAAACCCGGGCTGGCGGCCGGCTCGCCACTCTCGGGCTTCTCGGGAAGCTTGCCTTTGTTGAGCTTGTCAACGAGCAGCATGCGGTCCTCCTGGATAAATCAGCAACGCGCCGCCCACGTATCGGGGAGCGTAGCCTGCGCCGGCCCCCCGACTCATCCGCCAGTCAGCCCCACTTGGGGCCAAATGGCGGATACCCGGCGCAAGCGGCTCCGTAAGGAAAACGTGAGTTCCGGTCGATTCCAGCGGGCTAGCTCGCCTTCCGTTCAGGGAATTCGTCGAGCAGGCCGTGCTGCGTAGCCCAGACGGCGGCCTGAGCGCGGGAACTGAGATTCAGTTTGCTGAGGATGTTCGAAATGTGATGCTTGACCGTCTTGTCCGAGAGGAAGAGGTCGGCCGCGATCTGTTTGTTGGTCTTTCCCTGGGCGGCCAGGCGCAGCACTCGCTTTTCCTGGTCGGATAACGCCGCCCGAACCACTTCGTCGGAGCTGGCTGCCATCTTCCGAATCCGCTCCAGCACCTTGCGGGTCACCTCGGGGTCGAGCAACGAGCGGCCCTCGGAGACGGCCATCACGGCGTCGATGAGGGCGCCCTTGTTGATTTCTTTCAGCAGATAGCCGGACGCCCCGGCCATGATTGATTCGTAGACCGCGTCTTCGTCGGCGAACGAGGTCAGCATGATGACTTTGCTGCCCAGGTTGCGGCCCAGGATTTCGCGGCAGGCGTCGATCCCGCTGCCACCCGGCATCCGGACGTCGAGCAGGACGACATCGGGGCGGAGCAGGGCGGCCTGGTACACGGCATCCTGCGGCGAGGCCGCCTCGCCGACCACCCGGATTCGTGGGTCGGATTCGAGAATCGATCGCAGCCCAAGCCGGACCATCTCGTGGTCATCGGCGATCAGCAGGCGAACCGTTCCGGTGCTCATCGGCTGTAGGGAAACACCGCCTCCAGCCGGGTGCCCGCTCCGGGCGCACTCTCCAGCTGCAGCCTGGCGCCCAGCTCCCGAACCCGCTCCTGGATGTTGGTCAGTCCATGACCCCGTTCGATGCCCGGCTCCGGCCGCGCCTCGACATCGAAGCCGCGCCCATCATCCTCGATCACGAGTTTGGCGCCATCAGCGCTGAAATCGAGGGAGAGCGATGCCTTGGCGGCATGCGCGTGCTTATAGATGTTGGCCAGCGCCTCCTGGATGATCCGAAACAGCGCAATCGAGATCTCCGGGGAGAGTTCCTGGCCGGCCGGCGTTCCAACTTCAGCCTGGAGCGCGATGCCGGTGGCCTGCTGGAACTGGCTACAGAGGTCGAGCACCCACTGGCCGATCTCCTTTTCCTTCATGAGGATCGGCCGCAGCTGGTAGACGAAAGTGCGCATTTCCGTCAGCACGTGGTTGGTTTGCTGGATCGAACCCGTCAGCAGCGGCGCCACCGCGCCCGGCTCGGTCAACGCGAGGTCGCGGGCATGTTCCAGCTGGAGTCCGAGGGCGTAGACGTACTGCACCAGTCCATCGTGCATGTCGCGAGCGATTCGGTTGCGCTCGGCCACCACCGCCATCTCGTTCTGCTGGTCCTGAACCCGAGCCTGGAGCCGAAGCCGTTCCATTCCCAGCGCAACCTGACGGCCAATCTCCTCTAACAGCTCGAGCTCCGAGGCAATCAGCCGCTCGGGATCGCCAAAGCCCACGATCAGCGCCGCGATCACCCGGTCCTGCCAGCGTACCGGCACCGCCGCCAACGCCTGGGCCTCGCTGCGCGACCAGTAGACGTCGTCGAGGAGGGAGGGCCGATCCGCCCGCCGGACGACCAGCGGCCGCCCGGCATCGCGAACAGCCAGCATCAGCGGTAGGGCCGCGATCGGTTTCGAGCACAGCGACTCCAGGCCGAAAGCCGGCGGATCTGAGGCGTCGAACGCCGCCTCGATGATCTCGCCTGCCTCGTCCGGCAGGATGACGGCGGCGGCAGTAGCACGCATGGCAAAGGCCACCTGTTTAACGGCCCGCTGCAGCAATTCCGGCGTCGTGACCGCCTCGCTCCCAGCCTGGGAAGTGGCCAGCAGGGCCTCGGCGCGCCGTCGGGAGGCCCGTTCGGTCTCGAACAACCGGGCATGGTCGATCGCGACCGCCGCCTGGCTCGCAATGGCCTCGACCAGCCGCTGGTGCTCCGGTCCGAACGGCTCTTTCGCGGATCGCACCAGGACCAGGGCCCCCAGCAGGTTGTCCTGGGCACGCAGCGGGGCGGCCAGCACCGTCTTCGCGCGGCGCTGCGGTCCGGTCGCCTTGTAGCGCGCGTCCTTCAAAGAGTCCTGGATCAGGGCGGTGGCACCATGGCGGACGACCCAACCGACGACGCCCTCACCGACCTTGAAGCTCTTGACCTCTTTCAGCGCCACGGGGACGCCCAGCGCCGCCTTCACCTGAAGCTCGGATCGTGATTCGTCCAGCAGGAACAGCGTGGCGGCGTCAAACGCCACCAGGGCGTTCATGCGCTCAAGGATCTCCTTGAGGGTGCGGTCCAGATCGAGTGAGGTGCTGAGCGCCGCGCTGACCTGTGTGAGGAGCCGGTAAGAGGGAGCGGGGGTTGGGCTCCCACCGGGGAGAACACGGAGCCGGCTCGCATCGAGCTTGCGCGCGCGCTCCGTCATGCGCCGGAGAATAGGTGACACGGTTAAAGGCGCAGCCCACGACCCGGTCACAATCCGGTGACGCAAGCCCCCCCGGGGCGCTCACGATCGCCGGATGGCCTTAACGACTTTCTAAAGTGCGCCCGATAGACTGGCACCGTGAGGCGGCGCGGCGCGGTCCTTCTCCTTGCTGCCTTACTGGCCGCCTGCGACCCCGTCACCCCCAAGCCAAGCGGGCCCAGCGCGCAATCCGCGCTCGACCTGATGTTTCAGAACAAGTACGCGGCGGCCGCCGGACAGCTGCAGGAGCTCATCCGCGCTCACCCGCAAGACGCCATGGATCACGCCACCTACGCGCTGGTCCTCAACTACGAAACGAAGCAGAAATCCGCGCTCGACGAAGCGCTCAAAGCGCAGAAGATCGCGCCCCACGACGGCTTCGTCCTCACCGTCCTGACCCGGGTCGAAGACTGGAGCGATGATGTCCAGTCCGCCGCCAGAGACGGAGCGGCGGCTGTCAAGGCGGCGCCGAGCTCTGCCCTGGCCCGCGCCTTCTACGGCGAGGCCCTCGCCGACGTGGGTCGCTACAACGACGCCAGCGCTCAACTCTCCAAGGGAGCCGACCTCGCCAAGAAGGGAACGGCCTACGAGCGGGCGGAGGTCGAGAGGAACTGGGCCAACTATTACCGCGACAAAAAGGATTATGTCCAGGCCCTCAACCACCTCAAGCTGGCGGCGGGGGCTCAGCCGAAGTGGGTGGAACGCCTGCTGGAGCTGGCCCGCTTTTCCATCGGCCGCCAGGACCTGTCCGCCGCCACACAATTTCTGGAACGAGCCGCCAGCCTCTCGCCGGACGATGCCGGCCTGCGCGAGCAGCTGGGAGATGTGGCCCTCTTTGCCCAGGACTACGACGTCGCCAAGAGCGCCTACACAGCCGCGCTCAAGCTCCAGCCACGCAGCTCCCTCGATCTCAAGATCCTCGGCGACATCGCCGTCGCGCTGGACAAAGACCCGACCGCCGCCGCAAAGGACGAGCGCGCCGCGATTGCGGCCAAGCCGACCGACGACGAGGCCGGAGCCTACCTGGTGGCCGTGCTTCGTTACCTGGTAAAGGACGAGCCCGCTGCGCTGCAGGCGGCGAAGCAGACCGTCGCGCCCAGTGGTGCGAGTCCCGCGCCGGCGGCGACCTACCTGGACCTGGACAAAGCAGCTGTCGACCGGCAGAGTGTTGCACTGGCCACGGTCAATCAGTATCGGCGGCTCGCCGGGCTCGCGCCCGTGACCAGCTCATCGGTGATCCACCAGTCGGCGCTGGCGCACGCGTTCTATACCTTTTTCAACGGCGCGCTCGCCAGCATCCGCGACCTCGGGATCCATAAGGAACAATCGACCGGGCAGGGATACGTGGGCGACAACGTCCTCACCCGGGCGCAGCACTTCGGCTACCCGCAGCGGTCGATGGCGGAAGTCATCACCCATCGCGCTGACCCGGCAGCAGCCGTCACGGACTGGA
>VBHC01000028.1 GCA_005889535.1 Chloroflexota bacterium | reverse complement strand
ACGCCGTCGACGGCCAGCCGCTTGATCGAGGCGTCTGCCGTCGTCATGATGTCCATGCCAAATTGCTCGGGCTGATTCTCACTGCCGACCGAGGTTGCACCCGCGACAGTAAGTTGCCGGCCGTCCCGAGAGAAATACGCGTCGCCGTACTGGGTAAAGCGTGGCATCGCGAGTTGAACGGTCGTCGCCTTGCCATCCGGGGATATCAAGCTCAAGCTGCGCGAATTGCGGTCTGCGCTGCGCGGAAAGCAGGCGAGCGTTCCGTCGGAGGCCATGTCGCTGAACTGGCAGGAATCGGTGTGTGCCACTGGCTTGGCCGTGAAGCTGTTCAAGTCGACTTTTTGGATCGGACCGAGTGCGGTATCGAAGAGGATGTACCCTCCGATCCCCACCGGGGTATCGACGAGGAACGCGCCGGCGGCGGTCCAGGAATAGGTGGTGATGGCGCGCGCATTTTCATGTGATTCTGCGATGGCTCGCGAAGTCAGGCCATCACCCGCCAGGTAGACGCGGGAGGTGTTCCCGTCATTGGTCTGCCACATCCACCGCTTACCATCCGGGCTCACGATGAAGCCGGCCGGTTGACTCGTGCCAACGCTTCCCAGACTCTCTACCGATCCATCTCGATGGACTGCCTTGAGACTGCCGTCATTCCCGGTGACAAAGATGCGTGAACCCGCCGCGCGCGACACCATCGAATGCTGCTTGATCGTCAGCCGGTCGGCTTCGGTTCCATCGCGGCGCATCAGGTGAACGGTTGTCGCACCCGAATCGAAACCGCCGGCTGCCTGCTCGGCGACCACGATCAGCGGCTGGCTCCCGGCGGCCGAAACCGACGAGCTCGAGCTTGGAGTCGATCCCGACGAGGGCGAGCCGCCGCTGCCGCACGCGGACAGCGCCAGCGCGGCGAGGACTGGCCAGATCGGGAATCGAGCGCGCATCTGGCTCAAGCCACCTGCCGCTCGCGCCACCAGGACTCGTTCGTCCTGTACCAGTCGACCGTCAGCCGTAGCCCCTCGCTGAGCGTTGTCCTGGGCTCCCAACCGAGCGGCCGCATCCGCCGGGTATCGATGGCGTATGACCATCGCGGTGCATCCTTCAGAAAACGCTTGAGGGATGGGGCCCGGCGGCAGAGCCGCAGGATCATGTCAGCGAGATCGCTGCCACTCACTTGAAGGCCGCCGCCGATGTTGTAGGTGGTACCCGGCTCGCCTTTCCAGAGCACGCGCGCGACCGCGCCAACCTGGTCGTCGACGAATAGATAGTTGCGGGCTGCCGAGCCGTCCGCGTCAACCGCGACCGGAAGCCCCTGCAAGGCTGCGGCGATCATGCCGGCGACTGGCTGATCCAGCGGCTGACGGGGGCCGTAGCTCGGGACCCCGCGCGTGATCAAGACCGGCAGTCCGTGGCTGACCTGGTATGCACGGGCCAGCATTCCGGCCGCCGCCCGCGCGGCGGCAGCCAGGGTTCGCGGGTCGATCGCGTCATCCTCACGGTTCGGCGCCCCCTTGACCGGGCCGTACACCTCCATCGAGCTGGCCAGCAGGAATCGCTGGTGGCGAAACTTACGGGCCGCTTCCAGCAGATTGGCCGTGCCCTGCACGTCCGTCCGGGCGAAGGCTGGCGCGTCGGCGCTCGAGCCGCCGACGAACTCCTCGCTGGCGAAGTTCACGATCGCATCAGCCTTGCCAGCCAGGTCCTCGACCAGCGACCGGTCGCACACGTCGCCCTGGACGAGACGGAATCGCCGGTCCTCGACGAGATCCGCGAGGTCACCCGCCGCCGCCGGGCGCCGGAGCGCGTCGAGAACCGTAATCAGAATCTCCGGATCGGCACGGAGCCGGTCCCGGACAAAGGCGGCGCCGAGGAAGCCTGCCCCGCCCGCGACCAGCAAGTGCCGGATCCGAGGATGCGCCATGACGGCAAAACGCCACGTTTCCCTTCCCCCTTGCGGGAACGGTTCGGGGCGGGGGCGTCAGGAGCTGGAAATCCCGAACGCGTCGCAGCTGGCGGGCATGGTGGAGATCGCCACGTCGATCGTGACATCGTGGCCCTTCGGTTCGGGCCCCACCATCACCGTCCGGCTCCCGCCGCCCCGAATGTTGCCGGCCGCATCCCAGCAGATTGCGGTAACCGCCACCCGTTCTGCGCCCTGGGCGTGGCTGATCAGGTGGACCCGCACGCTCGGTGTCCGCGCGTCCTGGACGAAGCTCGCACCCACCACCTGCGCACCGTCGGTGGTGGGGACAGCACTCCAGCGAACGCCGACCACGCTCCCCGAGAACTGACTTGGAAGGGTGCGTCCCACCGGGAAGAGCAGGGCCATCGCCTCCCGTTGCCCCGGTCCGATCAGGGGAATCGTCCCCGATCGCCGGGTCAATACCTGGCCCCCCGGCCCGAGGGCAGTGATCTGCACGTTGACCCCGGTGGCGGTTTGCCCGGAGGGATTCTCGACCACGGCGAACGCCGTGAATCCGCTGGGGGTCGCCACAGCACCTACCTTTTGCACGGCCAGCGCGGGCGGAGTCGGCTCCGGAGTGGGTGTGGGACTGCCGCGGTGGGCGACTGGCGACCCGCTGGCCTGGATGGCGGATGGCGTCGAGTTTGACGGTTGGCACGCGCTAAGGATCGCGGTGACCGCAACAATGATCCCAACGACGCCGGCCCGGATTCGCATCAGTAGACCACCACCGCCATGTTGTTGAACTTGGCAAAAGCCGCTTCGAAATCCGCCATCGAGACGGTGCGGACGAATCCGCGATTCGGGTCGTTGAGGGTCACGGTTTTGGCCGCGGCGTTGACGCCAATTAGGGTCATGGCGTGCTCAACCAGCGTGTAACGGATCTGGCGCCCGTCCCAGGCTGTCCAGGTACGCATGGCCGTCTGCCAGTATCCGTAGACGGGGAGCCAGACCACCGCAGGGTTGCCACTGGCGGCCTCAACGTAAAGATCGTGGGGGTTCCAGCCCTCCTTGGCAAGGGTCCACTGGCCGGCCCGGCCGGCGGCCATGGCGATCGGCGGGTAATAGACGCCGTAGCCGGTCCCGTTGTACTCGAGGCCGTTGACGTTTCCGACGAACGTTACGTAAGGGTCGCCCCAGCGCAGCACGTCACCGAACTGGTCCATCACCGCCCGCCGGAGGTCGGCGCCCATCTGCGCCAGGATCCAGTTCTCGGATCTGTCGACCCCCTTTGCCAGCAGGGCCATGCGTAAGGCGGCCGATTCACAGTCGAGGTTGTGAGACTGGGCGATGAGGAGGACGCTCATCGTGTAGTTGAGCGTCGTGGCGCCGGTGATCCGGCTGGTCGCCGCGGCGCTCATCGGCTGGCTGGACGCGGTGGGATTCGTCGGGTTGATCAGGGCCACGTCGCGCAGGATGTCCCACGCACCCCAGTCCGAATATCCGCTCCAGTAGGGTGAGACGCCCGCGCCGTAGGTTATGACCTGACCCCACTTGGTGAGCGCGAATCCACCCGATCCCACGGTGTGCAATTGCTGGAGTATCGGCGCGTTGGGAAGGCCCCCAATGCTCAGGGTCGGGGCGGCGCCGAAGGCGCTGATGTGCCCCCAGCGATCCATCTCCCATCCGCCGTCAGGCACTCCACTGGCCGCG
>VBHC01000027.1 GCA_005889535.1 Chloroflexota bacterium | reverse complement strand
CGACCGCCACCAGCAGGATGCTGAAGTAGAAGGGAACTCTCCAGCCCCAGTCAGCAAAACCTGTCGGGCCGGCAATCTTACTCATGATGTAGAGGGCACCGTTCGCGAGTACCAAACCGACCGGAACACCGAATTGCGGCCAGCTGGCCCAGAAACCGCGCTTACTACGATGTCCCCACTCCATCGAGAGAAGGACCGAACCGCCCCATTCGCCGCCAACCCCGGCGCCCTGAACGAAGCGCAGGACGACCAGCAGGATGGCGCCCCAGATGCCGATCGACGCGTAGGTCGGGACGAAGCCGATGAGGAACGTGGCGACGCCCATCAGCAGCAGCGTGGCGATCAGTGTCGCCTTGCGGCCGATGCGGTCGCCGTAGTGCCCGAAGATCGCCGCCCCGATCGGCCGGGCGATGAACCCGACGGCGTAAATCAGAAAGACATTGAGGGTCGCCACCGCGGGATCGGATTTGGGAAAGAAGAGCTTGGCAAAAACCAGGCCGGTCGCGGTGGAATAGAGAAAGAAGTCGTACCACTCGATCGACGTTCCGACCGTGCTCGCGACGACCGCTCGCCTGAGCTGCGTCCGTTCGTCAACTGTGGCCGCTGTCACTGCCACGTGCGTTCACCTCTTTAAGAAAGGATTCGATTCCCCCTCCCAAAGGTGCCGCGGCTTTGTGCCGCCGGGCGTGTCACCACCTCCTTCCCGTCCTCCCCACATATAAGGATGCACTTCAGGGTGCCTCTTGGGAATGGGGACCTATCAGGATGGGCTCGGCTTAGGCCGATCAGCCTCCCCGGAGCGCCTCCCGCAACTTGACCCGGGCTCCCAGGCGCAATACGGAGTTGGCGTAGATCCTGGCCGCCAGCCAGGTGGCCGCGGCGGTGAGTCCCAGGGTCAGCACCACGGCGAGCAGTACCTGCCAGGCCGCCATGTCGCCCGTGGCCATACCGGTTGGGAGTAGCACGGGCGAAAAGAACGGGATCATCCCCAGGATGATGCCAACGTTCGACATTGGTTGCCCGTCGAACATCGGAGTCAAGACCCCGATCGCGACGAACCAGGCCAGGATGGCCAGCATGGTGATGGGAAAGACGACGCTCTGGACCTCTTCCTGGCGCGAGACAAGCGATCCGCCGGCCGCGAACATGATGGCGTACAGGAAATAGCCGAGGACGAACCAGAGGAGCCCCGCTAAGACGATGCCGGCCGCCGCCGTGGGAACGGTGAAGACGTGAGTGACAGTCGTCACGACGAATGCAAAGATCCCA
This sequence comes from Chloroflexota bacterium, assembly GCA_005889535.1. Taxonomy (GTDB): domain Bacteria; phylum Chloroflexota; class Dormibacteria; order CF-121; family CF-121; genus CF-13. The sequence goes on along the minus strand of VBHC01000027.1, from coordinate 5,897 downwards.
ATCACGACAAATTGGAGCAGACCGACCAGCCCGATGCCAACCACCTTGCCGATCAGGAGCTGCTCGGGTCGGACCGTCGAAAGCAGGATCTCGACGATGCGGTTCGCCTTCTCCTCGACCACCCCCTGGGCGATGAAGTTGCCGTAGGTCAGCAGCGCCATGTAGAGAAAGAGCGCGGCGACGAAGCCGGCCGCGACCGCCTGGAGTCGCTGCTCCTGTCCCACCGGGGGCTTGAGGCTATGCACCTGGACTCTTGCGCTGGCGACCCGGGCTTCGACCTGCGCGGGGTTGAGTCCGGCACCGGCCAGTTCACGATCGAGCGCGCGCTGCTGGACGATTTGATTCAGGAGTGCCTCTAGCGTCGGGCTGAACTGATCGCGGACGAGCACCTGAGGGGAATCGGCCGAGCCACTCATCAACACGTCAAGGCTGCCGTTGCGCACCTCGGTTTCACCTTGCGCCTGGTCGCGAACTGGCTTGCGTTCGATGCTGAAGCCAAGCGACTTCACCGCCGCCGCCAGCGGATCGGCCAGGCTCTGGGCCCCGCCGACGTAGGCCACCTTGTAGGCGCTGACCTTGCCTTGCTTGCTGAGGACCAGCACCTGGAATGCCACGTATCCCGCGATCGCCACGAGGATCAGGATCGTGCCAATGAGGAACAACCTGGTCCGGACGCGGGTGATGAAGTCGCGTCGCGCGATCAGAAAGACCGTCGCGATTCCGCTCCTCACACCTGCGCCTTCTCGCTGACCACATGCCGGAAGAGTTCACTCAGCGGAGGGATATCGCGCCGGAACTCGTGCACCGGGCCCGTTGCCAGCGCCGCCCGAAGCACCGCCTGGTCGTCGGTGCCATCCGCCAGCTCGAGCAGAGTTCGCGAGCCGTCGCGCCGAACGACCGCCAAACCAGAGATGGCCTGCGCCCAGCCGTCGACCGCGGTCGGCGCCTCGATCCAGTATCGACGCGGTCCACCCCGGCGAAGGTCATCCACCGTCCCGCTCGCGACCATGCGACCGCTCTGGATGATGCCGACATGGTCGCAAAGCCGCTCGACAATATCGAGCTGGTGGCTGGAGAAGACGACCGGGATGCCAACTTTCGCCCGCTCCCGGAGGACATCGCTCATCACGTCCACGGCGACGGGATCCAAACCGGCGAAGGGCTCGTCAAGAATCAGCAGCTCCGGATCATAGAGGAGGGCTGCCGCCAGCTGGACCCGCTGCTGGTTGCCGCGGCTCAGCTTCTGCACCTCGTCATTGCCTCGATCGCTGAGCCCGAGCCGCTCCAGCCAGCCGGCCGCCGCCGCTCGGGCGGCCGCGCTGGTCAGGCCGTGCAACTCGGCAAGGTACACCAGCTCCTCGAGGACGCGCATCTTGGGGTAGAGACCGCGCTCCTCGGGCATGTAGCCGAAGCGCCGCCGGCTTTCTAAGGTCACCCGTCCGCCGTTCCAGCGGACCTCGCCGACGTCCGCGGCCAGCACTCCCATCACGATCCGCATAGTGGTCGTCTTGCCGGCGCCATTGCTGCCCACGAAACCGAACAGCTCTCCGGGACCGACCTGGAAGCTCAGGTCCTGGAGCGCAACGACCGGTCCGTAGCGTCGCGACAGTTGATCGACCTGCAGCCCGGCATCCATCAAGGTCACGAGCGTAATGGATTCCTAGTGGTGGATCACTACGTAGGCCAGCAGAGGCAGCGCCGTACCCGAAAAGTCTGTGACGCTGTGGAAGAGACTGGCACCCACCAGGCTACGGGTACGGTCATAGAGCAGGCCGATGACGAGTCCCAGGACCATGACAACGGCGACCTGCTCGATCGTGTCGGCCGTCGACTGGAATCCGAGGTTGACGAGATGAAAGAGTCCGAACAAAACGGCCGCGACGACGGTCCCGAGGGAGATCCGCCAGCTGCCCCAACTCATCGCGGCATGGATCGATCCGTTCAATGATGTCTGGATCAGGCCGCGGAAGAGCAATTCCTCGGACGGACCAACCAGCAGCGCCAGGGCCACGAGTTGCGCAATCAGCGTCACGGGGTTGACGTGCAGGCTGGCCGGAGGGAAAACGAAAGCCACGATGGCATTGCCCGCAATAACTACCAGCGAGAGGAGATACCACGGACGGAGTTGCCGTGCATCGAGGCCGCCGACCGGAAATCGGCGCCCAAGCACGAAGAACCAGGTCAGCGCGATCGCGGCAATCCAGGCATGCGCTATGTAGTTGGCGAGCACACCTGGGATCAAGTGACTTCGAAGGGCCACCACGACGGCGACGCCTCCGGCGACGGCGAGCGCGAATTCCAATCGGTACATAATGCACGAGGAGATAGAGGGGTACCGGTGTCCAGAACGCATCCGTTCCACGCGCTGATTACGCTCGTTCTGATACTCGCGAGCTGCGGCGAGGCGGCCCGCAGCGGCGCCAGCACCGCCCCAACAGTTGCGCCGTCCACACCGAGCGTCGCGGCACTGACCGCAGTCGCTGAGCAAATGTTCCCAAAGCATCCCCAGTACGGCTACTACGTCGAGTGCATCAACTTCCGAGAAAACGGAGCCGGTCAGCCGGGTGGACGTCAGGACTACGGCGCCTGCCCATTGACGGATGCCATGCGCGCCCGGCTCGAGCAGACGCAGGCGCATGTCTGTCCCTGCGAGCAGAACCCTTCAACAAGCCGCGAGATCAAGGCTGAGCCGCGGCCCGGCGGCGGGCTGCTCACCGTGAAGTTGTACGAGGGCCATGTGACCGTCGAGCTCGTCGTCGTCTCGGTCAACGGTCGGCTGCTGGTCAGCGACGTCCGTTCGCCACGTTTGTCGCCAACGTGAACGGCAGCGAGATCGCGCTGACGGGTTACGGCATCGAGCGCGTCTACGCCACCTACGACAACATGGCGGTGGTGCTGGCCTGATCGGCCCCTACGCCCGTCGGTCGTCTATCGGCGTCATCAGCCAGTGCTCCGTCTTTTCGATGTGGCGGGCGGGATCCGGCTGGATAGCGGCCCGTTCCGGCGACGCGTAGTAGGCCGCATCCGCTTCTTGCCAGGTCTTGGGACCCGCATAGCGCAGGATCCAAACGAACCGGTCGCCTTCATCGGCCGTCCAGGCGCCGACGATGTCGAATCCATGGCGCCGCCGGAGTGGCGCTATCAGCCGCTGCCATTCGTCCAGCCAGGCGCTCATTTCGCCCGGCTTGATCGTGTACATCCGAAGCTGGGAGGTGACTTTCGCTAGCTGCGTTCCAGCACCACGATCGGAATCTCCCGGGTCGTCAGCTTCTGCTGACTCACCAAATACGGCACGAGGGGCGTCAGCCGCTCGCGTTCCTCGGGCCGGGCGGTTCGCGCGCGCATCTTGATCTTGTCAGGACCGACCTCCACCGTCGCGATCGGGTTCGCCTGGAGGTTGACGTACCACGCCGGGTGTTTGGGCGCGCCGTTGCCTGAAGCGATCACGACGTAGCGGTCACCGTCCTTACCGAACCCCAGGACGGCGGTCCGCTCCTGCTTTGATTTCGCGCCGGTGGTCGTGAGCAGCATCAGCGTGCGCCCGGCCATCTGGCCGCTGAGCTGGCCGCGATTGGCCCGAAACTCCTCGATCAGCTTCTTATTGAATGCCTTGATGTCGGTCGGGATCGGTGGCCGTCGTGGCCTCGACGTCTCGTCGCTCATGCGATGAAGCTCTCATTCATTTGCCCTCAAGCTATCACTCTTGACATCCGTCTACCTAGGTGTCATCGTCGCCTGGAGTCCAATTGGGCTCCCGGGCTGACGGCCCGGGCATTGCGGCGGTGCCTTCCAGGAGGGAGAGGGAAATGGGCAACAGCATCGGGCCGCCTGTGGGTGGCCATCCCTATGTGGGTCACGACCATTTCTGGGCGCGGGCGATGTCGCGGCGACAGTTTCTTGGTACCACGGCCGGCGCCGCAGCCGCAATGGCCACAACGCCACTGTGGTTTCCAACGCTCGCCGAAGCGGCAGGCAGTGATCCGACGCCGATCCCCGGTGGATTCGCTCCTGGCTTTCACGCCTTCCTGGGTCCCGGCGTGGAACCCTCGTCCATCTTCAACTATCGCGGCGTCACCGGGGTCGCCACTGTGCAGGGCACCGGCACCGGGACGAATACCAGCACTGGCCAAAAGACCGCCCTGCTGTTCGACAGCGACAACCGGTTCATGCAAGGTCAGTACATCGGTATGGATGGACGCCGCCACGAGGGAACGTTCGGGTTCGTCTGACTCGATATCTATAAGGATCAGGTAGATCCTCTGGCGCCCGATACGCATCAGATCCACGACATGAGCCCGGGCATTGCGCCCAGTGGCCTCTTCTGGACCGTTCGGATCCCCAATGGCTGGGTCCACGTCGATGACGATGACCTTGACGACGGTGCGCGGATGCACGTTGAAGAGCTCCGCCTCCTGGACTACGGCACCCTGGCAAATTCCCTCGGGTTTATCACGCCGCAGACGCCGCCGTCACGCGCGGTCGCCTCGTTCGACCTCCGCTGGAGTGGTGAGACCGGCCCGGCCAGGGCCACCGATCCCGGGCCCAACCGGTTCACATACCACGGGATTTTCACGCACGCCACGCTCGCCTGGTCGGCAAGCGTTCCGTCCCAGCATTTCAAATTCAAGTCGGCCGCCGCGAGCACGTCGCACGAAACGTTCGCCGAGCTAGTCCGCGAGCGCAACGGGAGCTTCTTCGCGGCCGCGGAGGACGACGACTAGCGGGTAGTTAAGAACCAACTGGCGCGGCGACTTCGATCTTGATCCGGTCGGGATCTTCGAAGAACACGGCATAGCTCTTCTTGCCGGAGCGGGGGCCGCCGTACAGGAGTGGAATGCCCCGTTCCCTCAAGGAGCCGGCCAGCGCATCCACCTGCTGCTTCGACGACACGGCGAACGCCAAATGATTTAAGCCCACGCGCTTGCGATGATAGGGCGGATCTACGTAGTCGGGCTCAACCTGGAGTAGGAAGACGGTGCTCTCCTCGTTGGTCCAGCTCCATCCGGTCGGCGACTTCGCAAACTCCCGATAGCCCAGCTCGGCTAAGAAAGCGCCCCAGAATTCGCCGCTCCGCGTGAGGTCCGAAACATAGATGTCGAGATGCTCCAGGCTTCCGTCTTTCATGCCGGACGTCCATGCTTGATCCGGCCGACGTGCTGTTTTGCCAGCCATTCGCTCCGCCAGGTGGCACCCTGCTCGAGATAGAACGCCGCCGCCGCCGCGGCCGCCTGCTCGGCCGCAGTCGATCCGGTTCTCCCCCATTGCCAGGCCAGCTCATGGAGAAGCACGCGCCAGCCGAGACGACGGTATGTACTCGCGGCGCGAGCGAATGCCTGATCCGCGGCTTCGAGATTGTCCTGAAGGAGGGCATCGACGGCACGAGCCTGATCGACCCCCGCCTGGTAGAACGCGCCGCCGGCGGCGACGCCTGGATCGTCGAGCCACAGCGCAAGGAGGCTGCGATCATCGGCCATCAGCGCCGCGGGAAGGACGACCCGGGTGGTGAGGGCGAAGTCCTCGACATCGTGCATGCTGGGCGGTCGTTTTACGAGGATCGCCTTGAACTCGTCGAGAACTTTCTCAGGATGTTCGTCGACGAGCCACAGATTCGCGTCATACGCCGCGGCCCACACCAACGCGCGCCAGGTCTCAGTCGCTCGCAGCCGCGCCGTTCCCTCGGTAAGCTGCTGGCGTCCGGCATCGGGCCCTCCAATCTCAATGGCGATGCTGGCCGCAATGGGGCCCGAACTCGGATAAATGTTCCCGGCGTCCTCTGACCATCGAGAGCGGACCGTATCCCAGAGCGCCTGAGCTTGCTCCCAGCGACCGGTCAGCCAGTTGACCCACGCGACACCGTGACGGAACACAATCCCCTCGGGGATCGCCAGTCGGCCCGC
>VBHC01000059.1:25847-28058 GCA_005889535.1 Chloroflexota bacterium | reverse complement strand
TGCCGGCGGACCTCGATTCATGCCGGTCGCCAGCGGCGCGGTGAAATAGCGCCTCGCTCGTTTGCGAACGCCCGGCATTCTGGTGGCAGACGAACAGCACCCGCGCCACGGCGGGCTAGACGAGCACGTCGAGCAGGGCGCGGGTCTTCGGCTCGAGGTGGCCGGCCAACCGGTAATAGGCCCAGATACCGACCTTGGTCACGTCCACCAGGCCGGCATCCCGCAGTTTCGCCATGTGGTGGGAGATGGTGGGCTGGCTCAGCTCGAAGGCGGCCGTGAAATCGCAGATGCAGACCGGCCGGCTGGAGCGCTTGAGGACGCCGACCATCTGCAGCCGCGTCGGATCGGCGAGCGCCTTCAGCACCTCAACCGACGCATCCACCCTGGCCGGCGGGACCGTGATCGATGGCGGGCAGCAGACGCCCTTGACGCGCTCGACGCGCTCGACGCGCTCGACGCGCTCAGGAAGCGTTGCTTTCATCATCGATAGTCTACCCGTTCCATTGACAGTTGTCTATGGGTTTGCTAGGATTCCATCGACGACCATCAATTCGTTGAAGGGAGTGACCATGGACACGATTCGCGAGTCGGTTCGGGCCAGGTATGCGGAAACCGCGACCCGGCTGAGCCAGAGCGGAAGATGTTGCGATGCCGACTGCTGCGGCGGATCCGACGCGGTCAGCGGACCGATCGGCGAGGAAGCCTATTCACAAACCGAGGTTGCCGATCTCGGGCTCTCCCTGGGCGCCAGCCTCGGCTGCGGAAATCCGACCATGCTGGCCCAGCTGCACCCGGGCGAGGTGGTCCTGGACCTGGGCAGCGGAGCAGGCCTCGATGTGCTTCTCTCGGCACGTAGGGTTTCTCCCGGCGGCCACGCCTACGGCGTCGACATGACCGATGAGATGCTCGCGCTCGCCAACGAGAACAAGGCCCGAGCCGCCGTCGCGAACGCCACCTTTCTCAAAGGCACGATCGAGGCTATCCCCCTCCCGCCGGCATCCGTGGATGTGGTGATTTCGAACTGCGTTATCAACCTGGCTGCCGATAAGGCTGCCGTCCTCAGGGAAGCATTCCGGGTCCTTAAGCCGGGCGGTCGGCTGGCGGTCTCCGACATGGTCGAGATCGAGCCGCTCCCGATGGAGGTCAAGTCGGCGCTCGACGCCTGGGCCGGCTGCGTCGCCGGCACCATCCCGGTCGAGGCCTATCGCGCCGCGGTCCTCGAGGCGGGCTTCGCCGACATCGAGGTCGAAGTCACCCATACCTTTGGACCAGGCGAGGCCGGGCTGCCGGCCGGCTCGGGGAAAATCGCCAGCGCCTATATCCGCGCCGCAAAACCATAACCGCTCCTGACGACCGGCAAACAAAAAGGCCCGGGGAAACGCTCCGGGCCTTTTCGGATTCTGGGTTTGTGAGGCGCTAGGCGACGCGTACCCTCGAGGCCCGCGGCCCCTTCGGAGCTGATGCTTCGACGTCGAAGCTGACCTTCTGCCCCTCCTGCAACCCCTCGAACGAGCCCTCGACGGACGACCGGTGGAAGAAATACTCCTTGCCGTCCTCGCCGCTCAAGAATCCGAATCCGCGATCCATCACGAGTCGCTTGATCGTCCCGTTCTGCGCCACGTCTGTCGCTAGCTCCTTCGCAAAGTTATCCCCGGTCCACTTGCGTTCTCAGGACGTGGCATGACCGGGCTGACCCCGCCCGGCGTCAAGCATATCATGGGGGTATTGCGACGGCCAAAATCGGGCGGCCGGTCCAGCCGGCTGCGGGAGGGGTGACTCGATGCGAAGCACGATGCCGGACTACCCGCTGACGCTGCAGCACTTTCTCTGGCGGTCTACCACCCTGTTTCCGACAAAGGAGATCGTTTCCCGACGTGAGACCGGCAGGCACCGCTACACCTACGCCGATTTCGGCCGGCGCGTCGCGCAACTGGCCCATGCCATCCGCGAGCTCGGCGTCGGTCCGGGCGACCGGGTCGGCACCATCGCCTGGAACAATTACCGCCACCTGGAGCTCTATTTCGCCGTCCCATGCTCGGGTGCGGTGCTCCATACCTTGAATCCGCGACTCTTCCCCGAACATCTCGAGTACGTCATCAACGATGCGGAGGACAGGGTGATCTTCGTGGATGCGTCGCTGCTGCCGGCCCTCCAGCGGATCGCGAACCACCTCAAAAAGATCAAGCACTTCGTCGTGATGACCGATCGCCC
>VBHC01000059.1:0-25787 GCA_005889535.1 Chloroflexota bacterium | reverse complement strand
TACGTCCGGGACGACGGGGAAGCCGAAGGGCGTCGTCTATAGCCACCGCTCCTCAGTGCTGCACTCGTTCGGGGTTGCCATCGGCGGCGGTGTCGGTCTCCAGGAGTCCGACAGCATCCTCCCGATTGTGCCGATGTTCCACGCCAACGCCTGGGGCCTCCCCTACGCAGCCACCATGTTGGGAGCCAAGCAGGTCTTTGCCGACCGGTTTCTCGACCCGGTCGGCCTCACCGAGCTCATCCGGGAGGAAGGTGTCACCTTTAGTGCGGGCGTTCCCACCGTCTGGGTCCCGCTTCTCCAGCACCTCGACAAGACCGGAACGAACCTGGAAGGCTTTCGCATGTTCGTCGGCGGCTCGGCGCTGTCCGCCGGACTCTACGACGGGCTGACCAGGCACGGCATCGACACTAACCAGGGATGGGGCATGACCGAGACCTCGCCCGTGGCGGCAACCGCGACCATTAAGAGCCAGCTCAAGGACCAAGACCCCAAGGCCTTGCGGCTGAAGCAGGGCATGCCCCTCGCCGGTGTCGAGCTCCGCCTCGCCAACGTGGAAACCGGTGAGCCGGTGCCCTGGGACGGGAAGAGCGTCGGCGAGATCCAGGTGCGCGGCCCCTGGATCACCGCCAGCTACTACAGAGGCGTCGACGCCGACCGCTTCACCGCCGATGGCTGGCTGCGGACCGGCGACGTCGCGAATGTCGACAGGGAGGGCTACGTTGCGATCGTCGACCGCACCAAGGACCTGGTGAAGTCCGGCGGTGAATGGATCTCCTCGGTGGAGCTGGAGTTGGCGATCATGGGTCATCCGAAGGTGTTCGAGGCGACGGTCATCGGCGTCCCCCATCCGAAGTGGCAGGAGCGCCCGGTCGCCTACGTGGTCCTCAAGCCGGAGTTCAAGGGCGCGGTCAGCCAGGAGGAGATCATCGAGTACCTCGAGCCGCTGGTCGCCAAGTGGTGGCTGCCCGACGAAGTGCGCTTTATCGACGAAATCCCCAAGACGAGCGTGGGCAAGTTCGACAAGAAGGTGATCCGCGAGCAGGCTCAAAAGGCGCCGGTGAACGTCCGACCGTCTGAATAAGACGGCCCGGTAACGGCGCCGGAACAGTGCTGCGCCGGAACGCTAGCAGTGCGCACCTCTAACGCGGCCTTAATGCTGTCGCGCTAGAACGGAGGCAGAAGGATGTGACTCAGCAATGGATGCCTCCCGCCAGTTCGAGGCGCTCGTTCCACAGCCGCTGGATGCGGAGGGGATCGAGCGGCGTCGCGAGCTCGAGGATATCCATGAGGAGCTGCTGCTGAGCATCCTGGCCCTCGAGGAAGAGTGGATGCTCGACAACCGGATCGCCTTCGCGCTGCGGCAGCGCGAGGCCGCCTGAGCTGCTAGCTCCGCCCCATCCGGTGGCCTCGCAACATCGCCATCGCTTGCGCCATCCGCCGCTGCTGCGTCTCGGCTCGCTGCGCCCCGGTCACCCATTGGACGAGCTCCTTCTTGCGGGTGTAGGAGAGCTTGTCGAAGGCCGCAGCCGCCTCGGCGCTGGCCGCAAGCGCTGACCGCAAACCCTCAGGCAGGTCGACCGTACGCAGCTCGGCGTCGTACTCGAGGCTCACCGTGAGCTGGTCCCCCGATACGACGCCGGCCGCCTCTCGGACCTCGCGCCGTACGCCCAGGTAAGACTGCCCCCCATATACAGCGATCCTGCTTCGGTAGGCGTATCCGTTGATCGTCACCTTGACCGGCATTCGCTTCTCCTCGCCAAGCGCCGTCAGGACCGCCGCCGGGACGCGGATGAAATGCGCCTCCCGGTCGGACTCGAGCCGGCCTTCGAACTGCATCTGGGGCATCAACCGCAATTTTCAGGCAAATTCTCGTGAATTGCGCACGTTTTCGTTCTCCGCCCCGTTTGCATCCGACGACAGGGCTCTGCCCAAAACGGATTACTGAACGGAGGACACGATGGCGAAAACGCAAAAATGGACAGCGTCGACGTTCGTCAGCCTGGTGCACGACAACCTCACCGAGAAGGGCCAGAAGGTCAAGAAGTCGGACCTCAACTGGGCCGTCAAGGACGCCTTTCAGGCGGCTATTGCCGCCGGGGCGCGCGGCATGCGCGTGCGTTTCCCCGAGATCGGCGCCCTCGCATCGCGTGACGTCAAGGCTCGCAAGGCAGGGAAAGGCACCAACCCCTTCACCGGCGAGTCGATCATGTTGAAGGCGCGGCCGGCCTCGAAGAAGCCGCGCTGGTCGTTCCCCAAGGCCGTCCGCGAGGCCTATATCCGTACGGCCGCCCGCAAGGCCGCCTAGGAGACCGTTCGACAGCAGGGCGCCGGCCTATCCAGGCCGGCGCCTTCGTGTTCAGGGCGGCCCCGGCTGATTGGTTTCCTTGACAGGGTTTTGAATTCCTCTGACTATGATGGGAGGGATGCGGCGAAACCTGATAGCGGGATTGCTGATCGCGGGCGGGCTGGCACTGATGGCCAGCGCGCTGCCTGGACTGGGCCTCGTGCAACTCGGCTCCGCGCCAGTCGCGAGCCAGCCGATCCCGGCGCTTAACGATCCCCTCTCGCCGCCCCACCAGCACCCCAGACTCCTGCCCGGGACGAAGAGTTCCGCGGCCGGTCCGAACGAGGTGGTCGCCTACCTGTCGATCCCCAGGCTGGGTATCAAGAACGCCCCGATCTTCGACCGCGGGGTCGACGGTGGGGGCAACATGCAGATCGCCAAGGGATACGCCGTCACCCACTATGCCTTCTCCTCCCAGATCGGCGCCGGCAATGCCGTCCTCTACGGTCACGATGACATCGAGGGCAGCGTCTTCGGCCGCCTGAAGGACCTGCAGACCGGCGACGAGGTCGACGTCACGCCGCCGGGAGGGTCGGCCGTGAGCTACCGGGTGACAGCGCGCTCGATTGTGGCCCCGACCGCGGTGCAGATCCTGCAGCCAACCAGCGACGTGCGGCTCACGCTCTTCACCTGCTGGCCGAACTGGGTCGACACCCAGCGGGTGGTGGTCACCGCCATGCCGGCGTCCAGCACCTGACGACTCTCTTGGCTAGTGGTTCTCCTCTTCGGGCGGAGCCTGGAAGTACTTTAGTAACTCTTCGAGAGCCTTCGCGGCTTCGGGGTCGCGCAGCAGCCGCTCCTGCATCTCCTGCACCTGCTTGACCAGCTCTTTGGCCTGCGTCTCCTGGGCGACCTGCAGCAGCACCGGCTGGGTCGCCGCTGAGACCACCATCTGCATCTGCTGCCGCAGCATCTCGACGCCCTGGCAGCCAAGACACGTGCCCGCGTTGTTGCAGATACAGAGCTGCAGTCGCAGGTTATCCAGCTCGCGCTGCAGCGGCGAAAGGTCGACCGGACGGCTCACGTTTCAAGCTTAGTCCGCCGCAGGCGGAACTTTTTGCCAGGATCGGCGTCCTAGCTTGCGAGGTGAAGGTCGTGTCGTTCAGCCGTCTGCCGCGTTTGCTGGCCCTGCTCGGTTTCGCGGGTCTCCTGGCCGCGTGTGGGACGCAACCCAGCTCCACCGCCTCAAACAGTGCCGTCAGCGGAGGTCTGGGGCAGGGCTCGTCCGGTTATGTGGCGCCCGCGCCCGCCGCCACGGCAGGCGCGCAATCCAACCAGGCGGCAAGCAACGCGGTCCTGCAGGCGCGGGGGGATCAGAAGGTCATCCAGGACGCGACGATGGGCATCCAGATCAAGTCGGGCTCCTTCTGGGACAGCTACAACCAGGCGGTCGCGATCGCCGAAAAGTTCAACGGCTACCTGGTCAGCTCCCAGGTGGGCGACGTCTCAGGCAAGGAGACCGACGCCGGCAGCGTCGTCGTCGCCGTCCCGGCGTCGAGTTACGCCGACGCCCTGAGCGCCCTGCGTCAGCTTGGCAAGGCGACCCAGCTCCAGGTCCAAAGCCAGGATGTCAGTGGCGAGTACGTCGACCTGCAGTCCAGGCTGCGCAATCAGCAGGCGCAGCAAGCGATCCTGCTCGACCTGATGCGCAAGGCGCAGACGATTTCGGACAGCATCGCCGTCCAGAATCAGCTCGCAGCGGTGACCGGCGAGATCGAGCAGATCCAGGGCCGAATCCGGTTTCTCGACCAGCGGACCACCTACTCGACGATCACGGTCCGCCTCTACACCGTGGCATCGGCGCCGGCGCAGCCGTCCCTCTGGGACCGCAGCGGGCTTGCGGCCTCGTGGGCGACGGCCGGGCAGGCGTTCACCGCGGTGCTCGGCGGCATGCTGGTGGTCAGCGCCTTCCTCTTCCCGTTCGGCCTCCTCCTTCTGCTCGGCCTCGGCGTCTGGCGCTTGCTGCCCGCGTCGCTCCGACCGACGCTGCGGCGGCCGACCTCAGCCTGAGGCCCGCTCCCGGCGAAACCGCTCATCGAGGAAGCGGCGATGGGCGAGCAATCGGTCCATGTCGGCGCGATGGACGACCTCCGCAACGCGGCGCATCTCGGCTTCCAGCAGGTCCAGCTCGTCGATCACCACCTGGAGCGCGGTCCAACCTCGACTGCCCGCCTGACTCGAGACATAGTCACCGGGCAGATTCAAGTACCGCTCGACCGCGGTTGGCAGCCAGTCGAGGGCGGTGCGCTGGATCAGGTAGAGATCCTGTGAGCCGGGTGGCAGGCACGCAATCCGTGGCAGGATTTCCGAGCGGATGGTCCGCTCGATGCGCTGAATTCGAACGATCACGTCAGGCGGAACTCGGCCGCTGACCGCGTTGATCTCATAGCTCAGGGCGCGCTGAACCTTCCGGGGATCGTAGCCCGAGGGGCGGATGGCCGGCGTCGATGGGACGGCCAGGGCGCCGACGAGGTAGAAGCCGATCACCAGGGCGAGCCCGCCCAGACCCACGGGGTCGGCGAGCGCCAGTCCGGCGCCGACCAGCGCCAGGGCCGATCCGGCCAGATTGCGGCGGCTGGTCAGATAGGCCGTGATGCGATTCAGCCGCGTCACGCCTTCAGCATGCCTCCAAACACTGATGCTTCGCCAGCATCTTTCTTACCCGTAGGCTAGAGGCGTGCAAACGCAAAACATCGATGGCCGGATGTTCATCGCCGGACAGCGGACCTGGTCGAGATCCGGCGCGACCCTCGACGCGATCGACCCGGCCACCGCCGCGGCGTTCACGACGATGGCGCTGGCCGACAGCACCGACGTCGACACGGCAGTCACGTCGGCCCGCGCGGCGTTCGAGGGCTGGGCCGGGCTACCGCCGGTGCGGCGGGTCCGGATCCTCAACCGGATCGCCGGCCTGCTTCGGGAGCGCCGTGCCGAATTCGCCGAACTCGAGAGCCTCGACGTCGGCAAGCCGCTGAAGCAGGCGGAGGACGACGTTGCCGCGGCCGCGGGTTACTTCGAGTTCTTTGCCGGCGTCGCCGACAAGGTGTTCGGGTCGAGCATCCCGCTCGGAAGAGGTTTCGTCGACTTCACCCTGCGCGAGCCGCTGGGCGTTTCGGCCCAGATCGTGCCCTGGAACTACCCGTTGCGCCTCGCCTCACGAGGGATTGCGCCCGCGCTTGCCTGCGCAAACGCGGTCGTGGCGAAACCAGCGGCCGAAGCCGGCCTGAGCATCGTCCGCCTGGCCGAGCTGGCGGTGGAGGCTGGTCTTCCTGCAGGTGTTTTTAACGTCGTGACGGGTGGCCGCGAGACCGGAGCGGCCCTTTCGTCCCACCCCGGCATCAACCACATCACGTTCACCGGATCGGTCCCGACCGGGATCGCGATCATGAAGGCCGCCGCCGACAACGTGGTGCCGGTCACGCTGGAGCTCGGGGGCAAATCACCGAACATCATCTTTGAGGACGCGGACCTGGAACGGGCGGCGGCTTCGTCAGCGACGACGCTGATGCAGAACTCCGCCCAGACCTGCACCGCGCCGACGCGGCTCCTGCTGGAGCGATCGGCCCATGACCGCTTTGTGGACTTGCTCGCTCAGCGGATTCGAACGATCCGGATGGGCCGCGGCCTCGACAACCCCGACATGGGCCCGGTGGTCAGTGAGCGGCAGATGAATCGGGTGCTCGGTTATCTCGACGCGGGCGCGAAGGATGGAGCGACGGCGGTCACCGGGGGCGGTCGCTCGACGGCGCGCGAGCTCGCTCACGGCTACTTCATCGAGCCGACATTGCTCGACCACGTCGCGCGCGGCTCTGTCCTCGAGCAGGAGGAAATCTTCGGCCCGGTGCTCACGGTCACGACATTCGAATCCGTCGATGAGGCGATTGCGATTGCGAACGGAACGCCGTACGGACTGGTGACCGGAATCTGGACCCGCGATCTCAGCAAGGCCCTCACCGTCGCGACGGCGGTCAAGTCCGGTCAGGTGCGCGTCAACGCCTATAGCGTCGAAGGGAGCATTGGCCTGCCGTTTGGCGGATACAAACGCAGTGGCTTCGGCCGGGAGCAGGGCGTCGAGGCGCTGGCCAACTACACCCAGGTCAAGAACGTCATGATCAACTTCGGCTGACGCGATCGGTGACACCTGTTAGCCGGCGGTCCGTCCTGAAGTTGATGGCCGCCCTCGGCACGGGCGCCCTGTCGACCTCCGCGATGGCTGCCGTGTTGCAAGGATGCCAATCCACCTCGACCCGCCAGCGACCCCAATCAAGTCACGGGTCCGGGTCGCCGTTGGGAGCCGTTCACACCGAAGGCGGAACGCTCGTCGGCGCCGACGGCCAGGAGGTCCGGCTCACCGGCGTCAACTGGTTTGGGTTGGAGACACCCAACTTTGCGCCGCACGGCCTGTGGGCGCGCAACTGGCAGGACATGCTGGACCAGGTTGCCGCCGCCGGTTTCAATTGCATCCGGCTTCCGTTCAGCAACCAGGTACTGGATGCCGGCAGCCTGGCGAACTCGATCGATGCGACGAAGAATCCTGATCTGCAGGGCCTGACCGGACTGCAGGTCATGGACACGATCGTCGAAGGCGCCGGCCGGCGTGGGCTGGCCATCGTCCTCGATCGACATCGGCCGAGTGCGGACGTCCAGAGCGAACTCTGGTACACGGACCGGGTGTCCGAGGCGCGCTGGATCGAGGATTGGACGATGCTGGCGCGCCGCTACCGGGCGCAACCGGCGGTGGTCGCGGCCGACCTGCATAACGAGCCGCACGGCGCCGCGAGCTGGGGCGATGGGAACGCCCGTACCGACTGGCGGATGGCGGCTGAGCGTGCCGGTAACGCCATCCTGGCGGTCAACCCGGATTGGCTCATCGTCGTGGAGGGGATCGAGCGGGTCGGCACCGACGCTTACTGGTGGGGTGGTAATCTGGCGGCCGCTAAAGACCATCCGGTTCGCCTGGCGCGCCGGGACAAGCTGGTGTACTCGGCGCATGACTACGGCCCGGACCTCTACCCGCAATCGTGGTTTGCCGCCGCCGACTACCCGCGGAATCTTCCCACGATCTGGCGCCGTCACTGGGCATACCTGCCGGCGGAAGGCATCGCCCCGGTCCTCGTCGGCGAATTTGGCGGCCGTTCCATGGGGCACGACCCGGAAGGGACGTGGCAACGAAGTCTCGTCGAGTTTCTGAAAGCCAGCGAACTCAGCTATACGTATTGGTCCTGGAACCCTGACTCGGGAGACACGGGCGGGATTCTCAAGGACGACTGGTTGACGATCGACCGGGCAAAGCTCGACGTGCTGTCCAGCTACCAGTGGCCGCTTCTGGGCCAGGCGAGGACTTCGCCCGCTGGAGAACGGAATGCCGCCTGACGTGACCCAGGTCCCGCTGGGCTCGGCGTCGATTGAGCCGTTACACGCGCTCCTCGAGAACGCCGCGTGGGATGCCTTTATCCGCACGATGAGGGAGACGGCGGCCCAGCTGAAAAATCGCGCCATCTGGAACATCAACTCCACCGCCCACGGCGGCGGAGTCGCGGAGATGCTCGCCTGGCAGATCCCCTACGAGCGCGGCGTGGGGATGGATGTTCGCTGGCTCGTAATTCAGGGCGGGACGCCGTTCTTCACCTTCACGAAGCGGCTCCATGCCTTGCTGCATGGTGTTGCCGCCGACGGCTCGATGATCAACGACGCGGAACGGACTGAGTACGAGCAGACGCTGAGCCGCAACGCCGAGGCCCTTGCGCGCGAGGTCCGACCCGGTGACGTCGTCCTCCTGCACGACCCGCAGACGGCCGCGCTGGCGCCCTATTTCGTCCGGTATGGCTGCCGCGTGATCTGGCGGTGCCATATCGGCGTCGACCAGCCAAACGAGGTGGTGAAGGGTGCGTGGCGTTTCCTGCTCCCCCACGTTGCCGCCGCGCACGCCACCGTGTTCTCCCGCCGCGCCTATGTCTGGGAGGGCCTCGATCAGCAACGGGTCGAGATCATTCCTCCTGCCATCGACGCCTTCGCTCCAAAGAACCAGGAACTGGACGGCCAGACCGTGGCGACCATCCTGCGCACCACGGGGATCCTGGCGGACGGCGCTGCCGGCCAGGCCCCACTGAAGGTTGGGGCCGGATCCGTCGAGCGGACCACCGATCTCTTCCCTGGGACCAGGCTACCGGAGGACGCCCGCCTGACGGTCCAGGTTTCTCGCTGGGACCGCCTCAAAGATCCGCTGGGTGTGATGGAGGGATTCGCGCAATTCGTCGCCCCGAGAATCGACAGCCATCTCATTCTGGCCGGCCCCGGCGCGAGCACCGTCGCCGACGACCCCGAAGAGTCTGGGGTGTTGCGCGAGGTCGAGGATGGTTGGCACCACCTGCCGCCGGCGGCACGCGATCGTGTCCACCTGGCGCGGCTGCCCATGGACGACCCCCAGGAGAACGCCCTCATCGTCAACGCGTTGCAGCGGCGGGCACAGGTCGTCGTGCAAAAGAGCCTTGGCGAGGGCTTCGGGTTGACGGTCGCCGAGGCGATGTGGAAGGGGCGGCCGGTCGTGGCCAGCCGCGTGGGCGGGATCCAGGACCAGATCGAACATGGCAAGAGCGGCCTGTTGATCGACGATCCACATGACCTGGGCGCTTTCGGTGCGGCGGTCGCCGGCCTTTTTTCCGACACCGGGGCCGCCGATCGACTCGGCACCGAGGCCAAACGGCGGGTGCAGCGGCAGTTCCTGGCGCCACGCCAACTGCTGCAGCAAGCCGGTCTGATCGGGCGGCTGCTGCAGAGCGCACAGTAGCGTGAGAACGCCCCTCTGTGGCAGCGTAGTCCGAGAGGATGCTCCTTCAGCTCGTCCTGTTCTTCACGCTGGCGTCCGTCATTACCACGGTCGCGGTGATGGTGCCGGGCTTCATCCGGGCGCGCGCCTGGGCCAGCATTCCCCTCGGCCTGGCCATCCTGGCGGGGGCAGGCTGGCTCACCGGGTTGATCACCCAGGACGCGTGGGCCGCTACCATCCTGCCCCTGTTCGGCGTGGGGGCGGTGATCGAGACCCGGCGCCATCTGCCCCAGTGGAGCATGCTCGCCGCCCAGCTGCTTGCCCTGCTGCTGACGGCATCCGCCGTCTACCTTATTTATGCGGCGGTTCAGCCGTTTGCCGACGGCCTCGGCCCGTTGGGGCTTGTCGCCTCCTTCCTGTTGCTGCTGCTCGAGGCTTCAGCTCTGGCGCTGAGCGTGTACTACCTCTTCGAAATCCTCGACGTCTTCAGCCGCCGCACGCGAATCGCGCACCGCGCCGAGCCCTCCTATCGGCCGAAGGTCGCCATGCAGGTCCCCTGTTACAACGAGCCGATCGAGGTCATGCGTGAGACGCTGACCGCGCTGGCCCACCTCGATTACCAGGATGTGATCGTCCAGGTGGTCGATAACAACACCAGGGACCCGAAGATGTGGCGTCCGCTGGAGGCGCTCTGCGAGGAGCTGGGCCCGCGCTTCCAGTTCCTCCATCTCGAGCCCTGGCCGGGCTACAAGGCGGGCGCGCTCAACGAGGCCACCCGGCGGTTGCCGAAGGACGTCGGCATCCTCGGCATCGTCGATGCCGATTACCTGGTCAAGCCCGGGTTCCTGAAGGAGATGGTCGGCCATTTCGCCGATGAGCGGGTGGCGTTCGTCCAGACGCCCCAGAACTATCGGGATTGGAAGGACAGCGGCTATCTCCGCGGCCTCTTCTACAGCTACCGCTATTTCTTCGATGTCACCATGCCCAGCCGCGCCAACCGCAATGCCATCATCTTCGCCGGGACCATGGGACTGATCCGGCGGTCCGCGCTGGAGCGGATCGGCGGATGGGACGAGAACATCATCACGGAAGATGCTGAGGCGAGCCTGCGCATGCTCGGCCTGGGGTCGATTGGGGTCTACGAGCCGACGGTCTGGGGCGAAGGCCTGATGCCGTTGAGCTTCGATGGCCTGAAGAAGCAACGATTCCGATGGGCACTTGGCGGGATCCAGATCTTACGCCGCCAATGGCGGGAGCTGGCGCCCTTTGCCTCCCATCGGCTTCGTCTGACCCTGGGCCAGCGGCTTGCCTACCTGTTCGGCAGCGTCCACTGGTTCTCGGACGTGCTGACGGTTGGGTTCACCGCCCTCCTGCTCCTGACCGCCGTTGCCGCCGCCCTCCATCACCGCCTGCCGATCCGCGAGCTGACCGGCCCCATCTTGATCGTGCCCCTTGCGTTTTTGATCACCGGCGTGCTGCGCGGACTCTGGGCATTGCGAAGAGCCGAGCGGTGCCGTTGGAGCGATGCGCTGCGGGCACTTGCCATCTGGTTCGCTCTCAGCTGGGTCGACACCCTGGCCGTCGTGCGCGGACTGCTCAGCGGCCAGGCGGCCTTCCTGCGCACGCCCAAGCAGAAAGAGGGCGGCAACCGGTTGTGGCCGGCGATCCGTTCATCGGCTATCGAATCCGTGCTCGCGCTCCTGGCGGTGGTCGGGGCCATCGTGATGCTGCTGGCGGCGCCGGCGCTCGCCACCGTCATCCTGGCGATCATGTTGCTCTTCGAGGCTTGGATCTTCGGAAGTGCGCCCTGGGCCAGCCTCGCGGCCGAAGGCATCCAGCTGACCCCCCAGCGGCGGATCTATTTGCGATCGGCGCAGAACACCGGTGATCGTCCCGAGCGGCCGAGTCGAGCCGCTGTCATCCCGGGCGCCCTGGCCGTCGTCGTCGCCGTGGTGCTGGCCTACGGCCTCCTCAACGCGCCGCCGCAAACCACCCCGTCCGGGCAAGCCGACCTGCCGCGGATCGGAAGCATCACGCAGAAGCAGTTGCCAAAGACCGGACCCGTCCCGACGCCCACACCGAGCGCGACGCCGTCCCCATCCGGGAGTGCCACCGCGACTGCGAGCCCATCGGCGATGCAGGTGCGCCAGCAGCCCGCGGCCGTCCACGTCGTCGAGGTTGTACCACTGGAGCATCACACGCTCGACCCCGACTGCCGACCAGGCGTCGAGCTGCGACGTGACTTGATCCGGGGTTCCGACGAACCAGTGACGTCGCCGGAGCTCATCGAGCGCCGCCGTGGGAGCGCCGCCCGATAGCGCCGCGACAAACGTCTGCATCCAGCGTCCCTTCTCGGCAACCTCGGCTGCGTCCCGGCCGATGACGACTCCACCCATCCACGAGCGCTGGATCGCATCCGGGTCGCGACCCAGGTCGCGGCAGTGTTCCTCCAGTCGAGCCCGCTTGCCCCGATAGGCTTCGGGTCCCGGGGCATGACTGTTCCACTCGTCGGCATCCCTCGCCACGATTCGCAAGAGCCGCCTCTCGCCATCGCCGCCAATCAGCAAAGGGGGCGCGGGTCGCTGCACCGGTCGCGGCAGGGCGGTGGCGCGGCGGAGCCGGTAGTAGTGGCCGTCGACGTCCACCGGGCCGCCGGTCCACAGCGCCTTGATGACGGCGATCCCTTCCTCCAGCCGGTCGAAGCGCTCGGTGAGCCGCGGCAGCGCGATACCAAAGGCCTCATGCTCGGCTTCGTTCCAGCCGGCGCCGACGCCAAGGGAGAGCCGGCCGTTGGAGAGCCCGTCGACGGCGGCCGCCATCCGCGCCAGCAGCGCAGGGTGGCGAAAGGTCATCGGGCTGACCAGCGGCCCGAAGCGAATCCGTTGCGTGCGTTGCGCCAGCGCGGTGAGCGAGGACCAGCATTCCAGCGCCGCTCGCTCCGGATGGCCCATCAGGCTGAAAAAATGGTCCGAGCGCCAGAGCGAGTCGAGGCCGAGCGATTCCACGCGGTCCGCAATGCGAAACCATCGGTCCCAGGTCAACCCCTCCTGCCCCTCGATCATCACGCCGATCCTCACGGCTGTTGACGTTAACCGATGCACCCCATACCGATCCACGGAATACCGAACGGCCTGATCCGGTTACCAGGTATTGAAATGCCTGCCATCACCGTCGAGAACGTTCTCAGTCTCCCCCGCATTCCGGACATCGATCCGGTCGCAAGCGTCGACCGCCCCGTCCTGGCCATCACCACCGCCCCCAGGGGCGTCGAGGGCGAGGGCTTTCCGGTGCGGCGCGCCTTCCACGGACTCGATCAGCGCTTCCTCGACCCCTTCATTCACATGGACCAGATGGGCGAGGTAGAGTACGGGCCGGGCGAGCCGAAAGGCACCGCCTGGCATCCACACCGCGGCTTCGAGACCGTCACCTACATGATCGACGGCACCTTCCAGCATCAGGATTCAACCGGCGGAGGCGGGCTGATCACCAATGGTGCGACGCAGTGGATGACGGCGGGCGCCGGGATTCTCCACATCGAACGGCCGCCCGAGGCGTTGATCGCCAGCGGCGGTCTCTTCCACGGCATCCAGCTGTGGGTCAACCTGCCGGCGAGGCAAAAGTGGACGCCACCTCGCTACCAGGACATCGGTGCGCCCCGGGTCACGCTCCTGTCGTCGCGCGATGGTGGGGCACTCTTGCGCGTGATTGCCGGCGAGGTCGCGGGCCACGTCGGGCCCGGAGTTACTCACACGCCAATTACGCTGGTGCACGCGACCCTCAACCCCGGGGCCGAGCTTCGCCTACCCTGGCGGCCCGACTTTAACGGCCTCGTGTACATGCTGGCTGGACAGGGAACGGTCGGCATAAAACGAGCTCCCATCCGCACCGGTCAGCTGGCGGCATTCGGTCCCGGCGATGTGATCAGCCTCACCGCCGACCTCGTGCAGGAAAGCCGTTCGCCCAACCTCGAGGTGCTGGTCCTTGGCGGTGAGCCCATCGGCGAGCCGGTGGCATGGTACGGGCCGTTCGTGATGAACACGCACGAGGAGCTGGCCCAGGCCTTCGATGACTATCAGCGCGGCCGGATGGGAACGATTCCGGCCGGCCATATCGGCAACTAGGCTACGGGCGCTCGGTCGCTCAGCGGATGCCGCTGTCGTACTCGACGTTGATCGAGGTGTAGGCACCGCGCGTGACCGCTACCGATGTTGGGATCGGCCGCGGCAGAAAGCCTGTGCCGATATTGAGTCCCACCAGGGTGTAGGAACCGGGTGCCAGGTCCACCTTGAAGCGGCCATCCGCCCCCGAGTGAAAGCGGGTGACCTCCGTCCCGCTTCCATCACGCACCACCACCGTCGCGGCGAGCGGATGCGGAGGACAGGGTGAATTGATGCGCTCGACCGGGCAGGTGGGCCCCGCCTGCACCGTTCCCTGGATGCCCGTTCCCGGTTGGGCCGCGGGCGTGCCGCAGGCCGCGACCAGCAGGGCGAGAGCGATCGAGGCGATGCGATATGTCATCGAAGACCTCGTGGATTACGACGCCGGAGCCCGCGAAAAGTTCCGCCTGTCAGTCGCCGCGCATTCCCGAGGTCGGGTTGCCCAGCGCGTCGACCGACTGCTGGGCCACCTGGTTTGCCACCGGCGATCCGTCGCCGGGATAGACCACGACGGGCGTGCCGATCGTGGCCCAGGTAAAGAGGATTCGCACGGCGGGCAGCGGCAGATGGATGCAACCGTGGCTCGCATAGGGGCCATTCTGCGAACCCGGACCGAGGGTTGAATCCGGTTGCCAGCTGGCATCGTGCAGGCCTTCTCCATTCTTCGTGAACCACACCACCATCTGGACCGGCGTGTCTGGATACCAGTCGGGCGATCCTTTAGGCCACGGCGATTTCATGGTCCACGGCGCGTCCTTGCTGAGGACCTGCATGGGGCCGACGTCGGTCGGCAACGCCGGTCGGCCGGTCGTCACCGGCGTATCGACGATCACGCGTCCCCGGTCGTAGGCCGTCAACTCCTGCGCCTGTAGCGACACCGTGATCAGCCGGCCGGAGCCCGCATGGAGCAGGCCAAGGTGGATCTGCGAGGCAAAATACCGGACACCGGCCACCGCCTGCGTTCGCTGCTGTGCACGTCCTTTGTCGAGCAGCGCTCCATTTCGTTCGAGCGCCGCGCTCAGCCGGCGTGCCCACCCCAGCTTCAAGAACTCGGCGACCGTCGCATCGTTCCGCCCAGCCGCAAGCCCGGTCCGGCCCGCCTCCGCCAGTCCCTGCGGATTGCCGCGATACTGCGCGGCGAGCCGGTTTGCCTCGGCTTTGATAGCCGCGGCCTCGGCGATCAGAGCCGGGTTCGACTGGCTCGCGCCCGCCGCGCGGACCGCGCTCACGCCCGGACTGCCGAGCCCGAGGCCGGCCAGCACGACCGCGACCACGGCGGCGCGCCGGCCGGGCAAGCCAAGCCGGGGGGCGCGAAGCCGACGCCGCGGCCATAACGCCCGCCAGGATGCCGGCACGCGCCTCGACGCATCAGTTGCGGTAGCAGACATAATGCTAGTTCCATTGTAACGTTCAAAGGGATCGGGCAAAAGCCACCCGTACCATTGAGCGGATGGCCGTTCGGTCCTCGGAGGGCTTTTACCGGGCTCCGGATTTCCCTTCGGGGCTCGATTGGCTCAACGTCGCGCGGCCGCTGCGGATCGCCGATCTGCGCGGGCGGCTGGCGATCCTCGACTTCTGGACCTTCTGCTGAATCAACTGCATGCACACCTTTCCGCAGTTGCGGAAGCTCGAGCAGAAGTACGGCGACAAGGTGGTCATCGTTGGCGTCCACTCGCCAAAGTTCCCCGCCGAACGCGACACGGCAAACCTGCGCGAAGCGGTGCTGCGCTACCGGATCGAGCACCCGGTCGTCAACGACCGTGACTTCCAGGTCTGGCAACGCTTCGGCGGTCGCGCCTGGCCGACGCTGGTCTTCATCGACCCGGAGGGTCGCGTCATCCGCAAGCACGAGGGTGAGCTGCCCTTTGCCCAATTCGATCCCCTGGTCGAGCGGATGCTGCAGGACTTCGAGCAGCGGGGAGTGCTCAACCCCGCGGCGTCACCCATCGCCGTTGAGGGGATTGCCAGGCCGGCGCACACGCTGAGCTTTCCGGGGAAAGTGCTGGCCTGCGACGACGCGCTGTACATCGCGGACACCAATCACCATCGGATCGTCGAGGCGAACCTCGACGGATCGATTCGGCGCACGTTCGGCAGCGGTGAGCCGGCGCTGGTCGATGGGCCTGCCCAGCACGCCGCGTTTCAGCAACCACAGGGAATGGCGCGCGCCGGGACGACGCTCTATGTAGCCGATACCGAGAATCACGCGATCCGGGCGATCGGCCTCAAGACCGGGGAAGTCTCGACAGTGGCGGGCACCGGAGCGCAAGGCCCGGCGATCAGCGGCGCCGGCCCGGCTCGGGCGACGTCATTGAGCTCGCCATGGGACCTCGCGCTCTCGGAGCGGGTGTGCTACGTCGCCATGGCGGGCACGCACCAGATCTGGGCGCTCGATCTCGATCGCCAATCGATCGCCGCGTTCGCCGGCACCGGCCGGGAAGGCCTCCTCGACGGCCCACTTGGTCAGGCATGGTTCGCGCAGTCCAGCGGCCTGGCCCTGACGAACGGGCATCTCTATGTGGCGGACTCCGAAGTCAGCGCGGTGCGCGACATCGACCTTCGCGCGCGCGTCGTATCCACCCTGGTCGGAGAGGACCTCTTCGTCTTCGGAGACCAGGATGGAGAAGCCGGCGTGGTCCGCCTCCAACACCCACTCGGGATTACGGCATGGAACGGGCTGCTCTACCTGGCGGACAGCTACAACAACAAGATCAAGCGGTTGGATCCGCGGCATCGCGCCGTGCGTACCTGGCTGGGAAGCGGGGCGGGAGGCCGGGCTGACGGCCCGCCCGGGTCCGCATCGTTCAGAGAGCCGAGCGGCGTGTGCGCCGGTGCTCGCGGCCTCTACATCGCCGACACCAACAATCACCGCATCGCGCTGGCGGACTGGAGCGTCGGCGAGGTCCGAACGGTGATTGCCGCCTAGAAGTAATCCCTGAGCTGACCGAAAGACTGCAGCACCAGGAGGCGTCGATCAGCCTGGACTTCGGCGTGCTCCAACCGCCAGGTATGCGGGTGAGGAATGAAGACGGCGCGGAGGCCGGCCGCCAGCGCCGGGTTGATGTCGGAGCGCGGGGAGTTCCCAACCATCCAGGCCTGATGGGCCTCGATGTCGTGGTCACGGATGAGCTGCTGGTAGGCGGCGACATCTTTTTCTTTGGCCACGACCACCTGGTCGAAGCGCGGCCCGAGGCCGGATCGCTGCACCTTGAGCCGCTGCTCCTCCGGCTCGCCCTTGGTGAAGAGGAGCAATCGGTGTCGTCCGGCGAGGTAATCCAGCGTCTCGGCAACGCCGGGCAAAAGTTGCAGATCGACCTGCACGATCCGCCGGCCGAGATTCATCACGTGCTCGAGGTGGCGGGTTTCGATGGCGTGCTCCGCCAACCGCTCATAGGTCTCGCGAAGGTTGCGAGCGAAGGCCGCGGTGCCATACCCATGGACGTCGCTGTTGAGGCGCTCGATCTCATCGAGGGTGGTACGGACTTGCTCGCGGCTGAGCGTCGAATGCGCGAGAAAGTCGATGAAGTCCTCGATCGCCTGCTCGAAGTACACGTTGTTTTCCCACAACGTGTCGTCGCCGTCGATGATCAAGACCTTTCTCCGCGCCATCGATGTGGTGAGCATAGTCACCCCGAATGCCGCCCCATTCGACCGCGCTGGACGGGATCCTGAACCGCCGGTAGAATGGGGCCACCCTGTGGGGGCAGGGCGGAGGTGGGGAATGCGGACGCTTTCGATCCTGGGACTCGATGCGGCGGAGCGCCCCCGCTTGAACGCGACCTCGATCCGCCAGCTCGCCAAGCTGGGCACCGTGGTCCGCTGGCCTGGCCTCCTCTTCGCCGCGGTCCTGTCGCTCGCTGTGCCGCCGAAATTCCCGCTGGGCCTGGCCCTGCTGCTCATCTGGGTGGCGGTCTATAACGCCTGGGGGATGATCGCGATCTCCAGGGCTGACGACGCCTCGATCCTGCGGGTTGGGCGGGCGCTGACGCTGATCGACACGGTGAGCTACTTCCTGGTCTTATTCGTGTTCGGGGGCGTTGGTGCCAGCACCAGCATCTACGCCGCCTACATCCTGCTGATCGTCTGGATGGTCGCGTACGACGGGGCCGAAGGCGCCATGCTGTGTGTGGCCATCTTCGTGCTAGGAATGCTCGCCTTGCATGGCGCGCTGGGGGCCGTGTTCCATGAGGACTTCGCCACCCGGGAGGTGCTGCTCTGGAGCCTGATCATGGTGGTGGCCGCGGCCATCCTGGCTGCCTACGACCGGATCGTGGTGGGTGGAGTACTGCCGCGAGCGGGTGCCCTGGGCGCCGACGGATCGAGCCTACCGTCCGCGCCCGGATCATCGGGTGGCGGCGCGCAGACCTCCGTCAGCAGCGCTATCCCGGCGGTGCGGCTGTCGCGGCGCGAACAAGAAGTGCTTCAGCTGGTTTCGGAGGGCTACTCCAACTCGATGATCGCCGGCCGCCTCCATCTGAGTGAGAACACCATCAAGACCTATGTCGAGAACCTGCTCAGCCGCTTGAATGCGCGCAATCGGGCGGAAGCCGTCGCCGCCGCCTCTCGCCAGAATCTGATCTAGGCCGCACCACTCTCCCCCGTTCGGCCTCCCCCGATTGGAACCGGAGCCGGCCGAATTTTCATCACCACGGGGGATAGCGCCAGTCATTCCGCGCCGCTAGGCTCTTCGCAGTGGGGGCGCCATTCGACCTGGGGGGCGCTCCAATGGCGACCAGGATGGTGGGGGGTTTCATCCTGGTCGCCTTCTTATTCTGCATCCTGCTGGCCTGGCCCGGACCCAGATTCCTCGCCACGGCCGCCGTCCGCGACCTGCGCGACCCCCTGCGCTAGGCGGATTTCGCTTCCCCGGGCAGCAAGCCGGGGTACGGTGCCGAGTTTCCCGCCTTGACCTGGCAATCGGCTGTCAGGTAACGTTATATCTGCATTATCCGTAAAAAACCCTGTGGAGGGATTTGTCAATGATCCTGTTCCTGCTACTCCTGATCGTTGCCGGGGCGCTGGTTGCCCTGTATGCCGCGCAGAACACCGCCACCCATGACGTCACGATCTGGCAATGGCACTGGTCGGCCGTTCCGGACTGGGTGCCGGTGGTGATCACGGCCGCCGTGATCGGCGGGCTTTTCCTGCTCTACATGATCTACTCCGGCATGGTCCATGGCGTTCGCGTCGGTTCGATGCGCCGGCGCGTATCGACCCGCGAGGCCGCGATCAACGACATGCGAACGGAAAACCAGCGGTTGCGGGAAGAAAACGCTCGCGTACGCAGCGAGCTGCGGGGTATGGATCGCGGGGTGGCCGCGACCCGCGACGAGACGCGCCGCGAGCCGGTCACGGCCTCTGAGGCAGCCGACAGTCCCCGCGCAGCAACGCCATTCCGCCCCCGACCGACATTTGGCGAGCGGGTGCGCGCCTTCTTTTCGGGCCGGGAGCCGGCCGGATACTAACCGGCGCCGCGGGTTCTGAAACCACGGGGTCTCCTCGGAGACCCCCGTGGTTGCGCGACTCGCAAGCAGTCCGCTTGACAGCTGGCCAATCCTGTCAGCTAAATTGATACCGGCGCTAGCAACTGGCGACTCAAGGAGGCGACAAATGCCAGCTAACGGCAAGCGGGGCTTCGGTTCCATGGATGAAGCAAAGCAGCGCGAGATCGCCAGCAAAGGCGGTCAGGCGGCACACGCGAAGGGGTCGGCCCACGAATTCAGCCCGGAGGAAGCGCGGCAGGCCGGCAGCAAGGGCGGCAAAGCGGCCCACGAGAAAGGCTCGGCACACGAGTTCTCATCCGAGGAGGCGCGCGCAGCCGGTCGCAAGGGCGGCGAAGCCTCGAGCCAGGATCGCAATCGGATGTCGGCTATCGGCCGCGAGGGCGGCAAGCACTAAAACCGGGGAAGGAACCCCGGTCCCTTCCCCACGCCTCAAATGCTAAAGCGCTCCGACGAGCTCCTGGATGCGTGACTCTGACAGCGTGACGTCGGACATCGTCCCGGCGAAGTAACTGTCGTACGCGGCCAGGTCGAGCAGACCGTGGCCACTCAGGTTGAAGAGGATCACTGGCGACTCGCCGCGCTCGCGCGCCTTGACGGCTTCATCGATCACCGCACGGATCGCATGAGCGGTCTCAGGGGCAGGGATAATGCCCTCAGTTCTCGCGAACTGGACCGCGGCGTCGAAGACCGCCCGCTGCGGATAGGCCACCGGCTCGATGAAGCCGTGCTTGGCCAGCGCCGAGACCAGCGGCGCCATGCCGTGGTAGCGCAGGCCGCCGGCATGAATCCCTTCAGGGATGAAGGTGTGGCCCAGCGTGTACATTTCCAGCAACGGCGTCATCCCGACCGTGTCGCCGAAGTCGTACGCGAACTTGCCGCGGGTCATGGACGGACAGGCGGCCGGCTCGACCGCCAGGAACCGCGTTTTGCTGTGACCGGTCAAGCGGTCGCGCAAGAACGGAAACGCCAGCCCCGAGAAATTGCTGCCGCCGCCAACGCAGCCCACCACCAGGTCCGGCATCGCGCCGGCCCGCTCCATCTGGGTCAGCGCTTCCTGGCCGATGATGGTCTGGTGCATCAGCACGTGGTTGAGGACACTGCCCAGCGAATACTTGGTGTCGTCTTTGCCGGCGGCGTCTTCGATCGCTTCGGAGATGGCGATCCCCAGGCTGCCCGTCGACTCCGGACTTTCCGCTCGGATGCGTTGCCCTGCCTGGGTCCGGTCGGAAGGGCTGGGCACGACCTCGGCGCCCCAGACGTGCATCATGCTCTTTCGATACGGCTTCTGCTCGTAGCTGATCCGCACCATGTAGACCATGCACTCGAGGTCGAAGAGCTTGGTGGCGAAGGCCAGGGCGCTTCCCCACTGGCCGGCGCCGGTCTCCGTGGTCAAGCGGCGGGTGCCCTCCGCCTTGTTGTAAAAGGCCTGGGCGACCGCGGTGTTCGGCTTGTGCGATCCGGGCGGACTGCCGCCTTCGTACTTGTAGTAGATCTTCGCGGTCGTCTTCAGCTCCCGTTCCAACCGGGTCGCGCGCATCAGCGGTGTCGGCCGCCAGAGCCTGAGCGCGTCCTGGATGGGTTGGGGGATGTCGATGTAGCGCTCCTGGGAGACCTCTTGCTTGATCAGCTCCATTGGAAACAAGGGCGCCAGGTCCTGCGGGCCGACCGGCTGGCGGGTCGCCGGATGAAGCGGAGGGCTCCCGGGAAACGGGAGATCCGCCTGGATGTTGTACCAGCGGGTCGGCATCTCTTTCTCGTCGAGCACGATCCGATTGGCGACTTCGGGCGCGTGAACGCTCATTGCTACCTCCCTCCTGTGGTCCCTAGGTTTTAGCATGGACGGCACTCTGGTGCAAAGGCCCGATCGGATCGCCATGCTTGCCGCCCTCGAACGCCTCGTGCTCGCCGAGTCGCCGTCACCGGACAAACCCCGCTGCGACGCGTGTGCGGACGAGGTGGCGGCGCTGTTTGCCCAACGCGCCGGCGCCCGCGTGACTCGTCACCGGCGGTCCGACCGGGGTGATCACCTGGAGATCCGGGTGGGAACCGGCTTAAAGCCGATCCTGATGCTGTGCCACCACGACACGGTCTGGCCGGCAGGCACGCTCGACCGACTGCCATTCCAGGTCGATGGGGATCGAGTCAGCGGTCCTGGCGGCTATGACATGAAGGCCGGGATTGTCGAGGCGGCCTTCGCCCTCGAAGGGGCCAGGGCGGCGCGGCCGGTGATCGTGCTGTCGACCTCCGACGAAGAGATCGGGAGTACCAGCTCGCGGGCCCTGATCGAAGACACGGCGCGTGGTGCTGAGGCGGTGCTGGTGCTGGAGCCGGCTGCCAG
This sequence comes from Chloroflexota bacterium, assembly GCA_005889535.1. Taxonomy (GTDB): domain Bacteria; phylum Chloroflexota; class Dormibacteria; order CF-121; family CF-121; genus CF-13. Next base: position 4,678 of record VBHC01000059.1, on the reverse strand, counting down.
TGGCGGCGCGCTCAAGACAGCCCGCAAGGGCATCGCGGATTTCATCCTCGAGGTCGATGGCCGCGCGGCCCATGCGGGCGTCGAGCCCGAAAAAGGCGTCAGCGCCATCGAGGAGACCGCCCACCAGGTGCTGGCGCTCAAGGCCCTGGCCGATCCGGCCCTGGGCACGACGATCAACGTGGGGGTGCTGGCCGGTGGAACCCGGCCCAACGTCGTGCCCGCCCACGCGCGGGCTGAGATCGACGTCCGATTTTCCAGCGCGGCGGAGGCGGAGCGCATCGTCGGGGCCATCCGCGGGCTGCGACCCAGGCTGGCGGGCGCCGGCCTGCGGATCAGCGGCGGCCTCGATCGCCCGCCGATGGAGCGTGGCCCCGGTACCGCTCGCCTGGCCGGACTGGCACAGGAGCTGGCTCGCGAGCTGGGCTTTCCCCTCGAGGAGACCAGCACCGGCGGTGGCAGTGACGGCAACTTCACGGCCGCGATCGGCATCCCGACCCTCGACGGCCTCGGGCCGGACGGTGGCGGCGCGCACGCGGACTCCGAGCATCTCTTGATCGCCAGCTGGCTGCAACGGACGGAGCTGCTGAGGCGCCTGCTGGAGGCCCTGTAGCCGGCTTGACGGCGGTCCTACCGCCTGTGGTAGGGTGGACGACGGTCCGTTACGCCTCGTCGTAGCTCATCGCCTTCCTCTCGTCTTCACCGGACCCGAAGCCGATTGACGTTCGCCTAGTGACGGAGGGAAGGCTCCTTGAACGTTACAGCGATTATTGCTATCCTGTCGAAGGCTCACGCCCATATCTTGCGGTTGACCAGCGCCCGACTCCATGATCTTGTGGTTTCTGACTGGGCTGCGCGTGCGGTCCTGCGTTCCCGCCGACTCCAGAACCGGTTGCCGCGCCTGCTGAGCCGAGTTCGACCCGCCAGACTGCGGCCGTCCCTGACGCTTCTGGGCCATGCCCTGGTGCTGACGCTGGGATTCATTCTGGTCGTCCCGCTCACCAGTGGCCGATCGGCGCCCACCCCGATCCTCGCCGTGCAGTATCCCGGCCAGCTCGTGGGGAACGGCGCCTTGCGCGGCCACGGTGCCCCGGACATGCGCGAGGTCGTCAAGGCGTCGACGCTGGAAGAGCGGCCCGCGCCTCCGGCCACCGAGCCGACCGTTGCGCGCGCCGCACCCCGGGCTGCTGCCGGGACGTTCACGCCACCGCCCGGCTCCGGCGGGGATGGGCTGGCCGCTATCTACGCCGTATTCGGTAACAGCCCGGGGCTGAGCTGGGCGCTGCGGGTGGCGAACTGCGAAAGCCACTACAACCCGCTGGCGATCAACCGTTCCAGCGGCGCCAGTGGCCTGTTCCAGTTCATGCCCTCCACCTGGAACGCGAGCTTTCCCGGGCAGAACATCTGGGATCCCTACGCGCAGGCACGGGCGGCCCTGGCGTTCTATAACGCTGGCCGGCAAAGTGCCTGGACCTGTAAGTAGCGTATAACGACCCGGCGCGACCATCGCGCTACCATGTGGCGCGTGCCGCCGGACATGTCAGGGTCGCGGAATTTGCCGGGCGTCGAGATCCGGCTCGTTCGCTCGCATGATGAGTTCGCTGCCTGCGAGGCGATGAGCCGCGACATCTGGGGAGCCGCCGAGCGAAACGTGGTGCCGCGCGAACTGCTGTTGACGATCCAGCTCAACGGAGGGCTGGTTCACGGAGCGTTTGTGCCCGATGGCCGGCTGGTCGGATTCTGCTTTGCCTTCCTGGGCCGGCGCGACGGTCAGCTGCGATTGTGTTCGCACCAGCTCGGCGTCCTTCCCGAGCGTCGCGGGAGCGGCATCGGGATCGCGTTGAAGCAGGCGCAGGGTGCCGATGCTCTGCGGTTGGGATATGAGCTGGTCACCTGGACCTTCGATCCGCTCGAGGCTAAAAACGCCTACATCAACCTGCATCGTCTTGGCTGCATTGCCCGCCTCTACGATCGCAACCACTACGGGGACATGGAAGACGAGCTCAACCGTGGGTTGCCTTCGGATCGATTCGAGGCCGAGTGGTGGCTCCGCCGCAAACGCTCCGCGACGCCGGTCACCCGGCCGCAGGTGATCCTGGAGGTGGGGACTGACGGCGGACCGGCACGCGCCCATGCCGAGCTGGTCCCGGGGATGGCGGCGCTGATCGGCATTCCGCCGGATTTCCAGGCGGTCAAGCGCAAGAGCCTGGAGCTCGCGCTGGCGTGGCGGATGGAGAGCCGGGCCGCCTTCGAGGCGGCCATCGCCGCCGGCATGGCCGCTGTGGATTTCCAGCGTCAGGGTGCCTACCTGATGGCTCCCGCGTCATGAAGATCGACGCTGTCGAAATCCGCGTGCTCAAGATGCGGCTGCTGGCGCCGTTTCGTACCAGCTTCGGGGTGCAGCAAGACCGCTACCCGCTGCTGGTCCGCCTGGAGATCGACGGCCGATCTCAGTGGGGTGAGTGCGTCGCGGGTGAGGGTCCGTGGTACTCGTACGAAACTGTCGAAACCGCCTGGCAGATCCTCAAGGGCTACCTGTTGCCGGCGGTGATCGGGCGCGAGCTGTCGGGCGTCGACGCGCTGGAAACCTTGTTCGCGCCGGTCCGCGGCCACCACATGGCGAAAGCCTGCCTCGAGATGGCCTTTACCGCCGCCCTGGCCGAGCACGCGCGCAAGCCGCTGGCCAAGTTCCTGGGCGGTGTTCGGGATCGGGTGGAGACCGGTGTCAGTATCGGCATCCAGGCAACCACGGATGAGCTACTCGAGAGCATCGCGGCGCGGCTCGCCGAGGGTTACCGCCGGATCAAGGTGAAGATCGAGCCCGGATGGGATGTGCAGGCGATCGAGGCAATCCGCGAGCGCTATCCCGAAATCACGCTGATGGCCGACGCGAACTCCGCCTATGAGCTCGACGACGCCGCCCATCTGGCGCAGCTCGACCGCTTCCGGCTTCTGATGCTCGAGCAGCCGCTGCCCGCCGGCGACCTGGTGGACCATGCGGCCCTGCAGCGGCAGATCCGCACGCCCATCTGCCTGGACGAAAGCATCGAGTCCGCCCGCGATGCCCGCCAGGCCTTGCAGCTGGGTGCCTGCCAGGTGATCAACATCAAACCTGGCCGCGTGGGAGGGTTCGCCGAATCGCGGCGGATTCACGATATCGCGGCGAACGGGGGCGTGCCGGTCTGGTGTGGTGGCATGCTCGAAACCGGCATCGGCCGCGCCTGCAACGTCGCCCTGGCGACGCTACCGAACTTCCGGTTGCCGGGCGACATTTCAGCCAGTGACCGCTACTGGGCGCAGGACATCGTGGAGCCGCCGTTTGTGCTGCACAAGGGCGGGACCATCGCCGTCCCGACGCGCTGGGGGCTGGGGGTACGCGTCAACGTGGAGCTGGTCGATCGACTGACGGTGCGGCGGGAAATGGTGCGCTGATCGACTCGATCGAGCGCTAGAGGAAAAACGCTGCCAGCGCGATGATCACAAAGACGCTGACGAGCTGCAGCCCCTCGAGCCAGTTGCTCCGCCCATCAAGCGATATGACGGCGAGCACAACCGTGGCGATCGCGACCGCGCCGATCTCGAAGCCGCTGAATATGAAATCCATCGGCCGGCCCAGCGCCAGGCTGATGAAGACCACCGCCGGGGCCACGAACAGCGCCACCTGGGTCGATGAACCGACTGCGATCTCCAGCGTCACGTCTAGTTTGTTGCGGATCGCGAAAAATACGGCTGAGGAGTGCTCGGCAGCATTGCCGATGATTGGAATCAGAATCAGGCCAACGAAGAGCGGCGAAAGCCCGAGCGTCTTCAGCGCCGGATCGAGCGCCGAGACGAGGAGTTCCGATTCCAGTCCGACAAGCAATGCTGATCCGAGCAGGACACCGAGGGCGAGGTTTCTCGACCAATCCGGGTGCTCATCAGATTCTGGGGTCCGAAACAAATGCTCATGCGTGAACTGCATGAAGATCAGCGCCGCACCGTAGAGAAGGATGAGCGTCGCCGCGACCCCAACAGAGACCACCTCCTTGTGGTCGGACGCCAGGTGAGAGTTGCTGCCGGCCAGCAGGGCGGGAACGCCCAGCCCGGTTACGGCAAGCAAGAGAGACGCCGAATGCACGCCGGCAGCTCTCGCATTGAATTGCATTTCCTTGCGCCTGAAGCCGCCGGCCGCGAAGGACACGCCTAAAACCAGCAGCAGGTTCCCGATGATCGAGCCCACCAGCGACGCTTTGACGACGACAAAATTGCCCGCTTGCACCAGGAGCACCGCCACGATCAGCTCGGTGACGTTGCCGAATGTCGCGTTGAGCAGACCACCGAGCCGCGGGCCGACACGGATGGCGAGCTGGTCGGTGGCACGGCCGATCAGGCCGGCTAGCGGAATGATCGCCAGCCCTGAGGTGATGAAGATCACCAATGACTGATGCGCGAACTCGGCAACAAGGGAAATGGGAACGAAGACGAGCAGCCAGCTGAGCGACGGCCGAAGCACGCCGGGCGGAAGGCGCATTGGGCTCCATTATCCGGGCAGCCGTCGACGCACCGCGCGGCGATTTCCGGGCAAAAGAAAAAGACCTCGGCTATGACCTACTCTCCCAGACCGTTGCCAGCCCAGTACCATCGGCGCTGACGGGCTTAACTGCTGTGTTCGGGATGGGAACAGGTGTTTCCCCGTCGCTAT
>VBHC01000026.1:2307-6569 GCA_005889535.1 Chloroflexota bacterium | reverse complement strand
CAGTACAGCTTTGTAGCCGGCGACCCCAGCCTGCGAAGAGAGCGCGTCCATGCTCTGGGCGCGGCTGATTCGCGGCACAAGCTCGAGGCTGAAGGCCGTGACCTTCTGCGTGGCGAGCGCCTTGACGACGTCGGCGTGCGCCGACGGCTGGAGAAAAGAGATCAGGATGGCGCCGCTCTTGAGCGCCGCGACTTCGTCCAGGCTGGGCGGCTGCACCTTGAGCACGGCATCCGCCTGGCTGAGGACGGCGTGGGCATCCGGCACGAGCGTCGCGCCCGCTTTCTGGTACCCCTCATCCATATAGAACGCCTCGCTACCGGCCCCCGTCTGTACCGCGACTTCGAGCTTGGCCGCGATCAGTTTCGAAACAGTGTCAGGAACCACCGCCACCCGCCGTTCGCCGGGCAGGGTCTCCTTGACGACGCCAACCTTCATCCGGGCGTCGCCTGCATGAGCGAGCGCGCACTGGGAACCTGGCGGGCGAACTCGGCGAGGTCGAAGTAGACCCGCTCGCCCGCGAACAGGCGGTCGCGGACGGGGAAGAAGATGACCACGCGGTAGCGCAGGTCCCGGCCGCTCGGCGGGAGGTCGAACAGCGGTCCCTCCATCCGGCCGAAGATCTCGGACTCCTCCACCACACAGTCGTCCGCGTCCACCCGGTTTACCAGCGTGAGCTTGACGTTGGGAATCCCGCGCCAGAGCCCGCGGTAGAACTCACGGACCTCGTCCTTGCCCCGCCAGCGGCGGCCGAGCGGGATCACCTCGTATTCGCAATTGTCGTGAAGGGTCGCGATCAGCCGGTCCAACTCGCGCCGATTCTCGGCGCGGGCGTGCTCGATCCAGAGTCGGTAGTTGGCCTGGGCCAGCGGACTCTGCGCCCGCGTTTCAAACGGGCTGCTCTGAAGTTCCGCCTGCGCCACATATAGAAGGATACGCAACCGACCGCTGGTAGGATTGAAGCGTTTTGCCGCATCGCGTGACCTTGATCCCCGGCGATGGGGTCGGTCCTGAAGTCAGCGAAGCCACGCGCCGCGTGCTGGAGGCGACCGGCGTCGAGTTCGAATGGGACGTCCAGAATGCTGGGCTCGGCGTGATGGAGCAGTACGGCACTCCCATGCCGGCGCCTGTGCTCGATTCGATTCGCCGGAACAAGGTGGCGATCAAAGGACCACTGACAACCCCGATTGGGAAAGGGATCCGGTCGGTGAACGTCGCCCTCCGCAAGGAACACGATCTCTACGCTCTGGTTCGACCGTGCAAGAGCTATCCGGGAGTTCGATCGCGGTACGACAATATCGACCTCATCATCGTTCGCGAGAACACCGAGGACATTTACGCGGGCATCGAATTCCAGGAAGGCAAGCCGGAGACGGACCGGATGATCAAGGAGATCAGCGCCGCGACCGGGAAACCGATACGACTGGATTCCGGCCTCAGCATCAAGCCGATCTCGGTCACCGCCAGCGCCCGGATCGTCAACTTCGCCTTCAACTACGCGCGCACCCACGGCCGGCGGAAGGTGACGGCGGTCCACAAAGCGAACATCATGAAGTTCACCGACGGCCTCTTTCTGCAGGTAGCCGAGGAGATCGCCAAGGAACACCCTGACATCCAGTTCAATGACCGGATCGTGGACAACATGTCGATGCAGCTGGTCCAGAACCCGCGCGAATACGACGTCATCGTCATGCCCAACCTGTATGGCGACATCCTCTCCGACCTGGCGGCGGGACTCGTGGGGGGCCTCGGCCTGGCGCCGGGGGCCAACCTCGGCGATGAGATCGCGCTCTTTGAGGCGACCCACGGCAGTGCGCCCAAGTACGCCGGCCTGAACAAGATCAACCCGATGGCGATGATGCTTTCGGGTGTCATGATGCTTAACCATCTCGGCGAGACGTATGCCGCCAACATGCTGGAAGGCGCCATCGCCGAGACGATCAGGGAAGGCAAGTCGGTGACGTACGACATGAAGGCCGATCGAACGGATCCCACCGCCGTCGGCACCAGCCAGGTCGCCGACGCGATCGTGGGGCGGCTCGAGACGGCCCGCACCCCGACAACGATCTGAGATCTGGAATAGATTTGGCCAACCGCGGGTAAACTTAAGAGGATTATGGCGAGCTATCGCGATCTGCTCAAGGGCGTCAAATCACGCATTCGTGAGGTAGACGTTCGGCAGCTGGACGGGTCACGGAACGCTGCCGCCAAGCCCGTCGTGCTCGACGTTCGAGAACAGGACGAGGTGGAGCAGGGAATCATCCCAGGCGCGATCCACATCCCGCGTGGCTACCTCGAGTCGCGCGTCGAGCAATATGTCCCTGACTACGCCACCCCGGTCGTGACCTATTGCGCCTCCGGGAACCGCTCGGCATTCGCGGCGGAGACGATGACGCAAATGGGATTCAAGAACGTGGCGTCGCTTAAGGGAGGCTTCGGCGCGTGGAAGGATGCCGGCTTCAAGTTCGTGGTTCCCCGCGAGCTCACGCCGGCCCAGCAGAAGCGATACAGCCGCCACGTCCTGATCCCGGAAGTGGGGAAGGAGGGCCAGCTGAAGCTGCTCGACTCGAAGGTCCTCATCATCGGCGCCGGCGGGCTCGGATCGCCGGCCGCGTACTACCTGGCGGCGGCCGGGGTCGGGACCCTCGGCATCGTCGACTCGGACGTCGTTGACGAGAGCAACCTGCAGCGGCAGATCCTGCACAACAGCAAGCGCATTGGACAGCCGAAGGTCGACTCCGCCAAGCAAACGCTGGAGGACCTGAACCCCGACGTCAAGGTGGTGCCCTATCAGACGCGCCTGACGCGGGACAACATCATCGACATCTTCAAGGACTACGACCTGATCGTCGACGGCAGCGACAACTTCCCGACCCGGTATCTCGTCAACGATGCCAGCGTGCTGCTGAAGAAGACCATCGTCCACGGCAGCATCTTCCGTTTCGATGGCCAGGTCAGCGTCTTCAAGCCCTTCGAGGGGCCCTGCTATCGCTGCGTGTTCCCTGAGCCGCCGCCGCCGGAACTCGCGCCCAGCTGTGACGAAGCCGGCACCCTTGGCATTCTCCCGGGCATCGTCGGTCTCTTCGAGGCGAACGAGGCCGTCAAGCTGCTGCTTGGCATTGGCGATCCCCTGATCGGACGGTTGCTGATGATCGATGCGCTGGCCGATGAGTTCCGGACGCTGCGGCTCAAGCGCGATCCCAACTGCCCCGTCTGCGGCGACGGTGCGCACTTCAAGGACTTCGTCGACTACGAAGTCTCGACAGCGATTCCGACGCCGGCCTGATGCCGTCGTCGCCCAACGGCCTCGCGCGAGTGCTTGTCGTGATGGCGCATCCCGACGACGCCGAGTTTGGCGCCGCGGGAACCGTGGCGAAATGGGCCAAGGAAGGCCGGCAGGTGACTTACCTGATCCTGACCGATGGCAACCGCGGCAGCAGCGACCCGTCGATGACGGCGGAGCGGTTGGCTCAGATCCGCCACGCGGAGCAACGCGCCGCGGCTTTGAAACTGGGCGTCAAGGACGTCTTCTTTCTCGGCTACGATGACGGCTCGCTGCAACCGACCCTCGATCTTCGGCGCCAGATCACCCGTTGGATCCGCCGCACCAAGCCGGATGTCGTGGTTGCGCCCGACCCGACCCGTCGCTGGACCGGGCAGCGCTACATCAACCACCCGGACCATCGCGCCGCCGGCGAGGCGACCCTGGACGCGATCATTCCGGGCTCCGACACGCGGCTCGTCTTCCCGGAGTTGCTGGACGAAGGCCTGGAGCCACATCAGGTCAAAGAGGTTTACCTGTCCGGCTCGAACGAGCCGGATGCCTGGGTGGACATCAGCAACACCATCGATCTCAAGATCGCGGCGCTGCGTGAACACAAGAGTCAGGTGGGCGACTGGCCGGAGCTGGAGCAGACCATTCGCGAGCGCGCCGCCGAGATGGCCACGGGCCAGGCTTTTCCCGTCGCCGAAGGCTTCAAGTACTTCAAACTACGGGAGTGAGCGACGAGGCGCCGCCCCCACGGCCGAAGGAACCCTGGCTGGATCTTGAACGCTTCCGGAGCGCCCGCGCCTTCGGCTATGGCGGCTGCACCCTGCCGATCGTGCTCGCTGCCGCCGCGATCGCCCGACTGATCTAGGCATCTCGCGCTTTCCCTCCCCCTCGCAGGGGGAGGGTGGGGTGGGGGTCCTTGCGTAACGAACATTTGTTCGCTAAGATGCGGGGACATGTCGGTCGAGTTCGTGCTGGATCGACTCCTCGTTCA
>VBHC01000026.1:0-2268 GCA_005889535.1 Chloroflexota bacterium | reverse complement strand
CGATTCGCTCGACCTGCGATTGGGCCGGGCGCTGGCGGCTCGAGGGATCAGCAGGCTGTATACGCACCAGGCGGAGGCCACGGCGCTCGCCATGGCGGGCAAGGACCTCGTGGTCGTGACCCCGACCGCGTCCGGAAAGACGGCCTGCTATAACCTGCCCGTCCTGCAGGCGATGCTCCGGGACCCGGAGGCGCGGGCGCTCTACCTGTTTCCGACGAAGGCGTTGGCACAGGACCAGCTGGCTGAGCTCCATGGCCTCGTCGGAGAGATGAAGGTCGATCTCAAGACCTTCACCTACGACGGCGACACGCCGGTCAGTGCGCGGCAGGCGATCCGCCAGGCCGGCCACATCGTCGTCACCAATCCCGACATGCTCCACACCGGCGTGCTGCCGCATCACACGCGCTGGGTGAAGCTGTTCGCCAATCTCCGGTATGTCGTGATTGATGAGCTGCACGCCTACCGCGGCGTCTTCGGCAGCCACCTGGCGAACGTGCTGCGCCGTCTCTGGCGAGTCTGCGCTTTCTATGACAGTCACCCGGTCGTGATTTGTTGCTCCGCCACCATCGCCAATCCGAAAGAGCTCGCCGAGCGACTGACCGGCCGCCCGATCACGCTGGTCGACGACAATGGTGCGCCCAGCGGGCCCAAGCGCCTGCTCTTCTACAACCCACCGGTCGTCAATCGGGAGCTGGGCATCCGGCGCTCCTCGACGCTGGAGAGCCAGCGCATCGCCGAGGCCTTCTTGCGCGGCGGAGTGCAGACCATCGTCTTTGGACGAACTCGGCTGCAGGTGGAGATCCTCCTTAGCTACCTGCAGCAATCGCTCGCGAATCGGCTCGGGCAGCACGGCACGATCCGCGGCTACCGCGGTGGCTACCTACCGCTGCAGCGGCGCGAGATCGAGCACGGACTCCGCGATGGTTCGGTGCGCGGCGTGGTCAGCACGAACGCGCTCGAGCTGGGCATCGATATCGGCCACCTCGATGCCGCCGTGCTCTGCGGCTATCCCGGCACGATCGCAAGCGCCTGGCAGCAGATTGGGCGGGCCGGTCGCCGGCGAGGGGCGGCGGCGGCGGTCTACGTGGCGTCGAGTAGCCCGCTGGACCAGTACCTCGTCAACCATCCCGAATATTTCCTCGGCCGCGATCCCGAGCAGGGACTGATCGACCCTGACAACCTGCTGATCCTCAGCGCGCATCTTCAGGCGGCAACCTTCGAGCTACCGCTGTCGACCGGTGAACCGTTTGGAGACGCGCCCGTTGTCGAGTTGCTGCGGATTCTCGAAGAAGATGGCGCTGTCCACCAGGCCGGCGACGCCTGGCACTGGAGTGCCGATGCGTTTCCGGCCGAAGGCGTGAGCCTGCGCAGCGCGAACGCGGACAACGTCGTGATCGTCGACGTTACCCGCGGCGCCAGTGTGGTGGGGGAGATGGATCAGTTCTCCGCCCCGGTCTTCCTCCACGAGGAGGCGATCTACCTCCATGAGGGGATGCAGTACCACGTCGATCGGCTCGATTGGGAGGAGAAGAAAGCTTACGTGCGGCCAGTCAAGGTCGACTATTACACGGACGCGAACCTGGCAGTCAGCATCAAGGTGCTCGAGACGTTTGCGAGCCGCCCGTCAGAGCAGCTGGCGGTACATCACGGCGAAGTCAGGGTGACGGCGCTGCCCACCATCTTCAAGAAGATCCGCTTCCACACCCACGAGAACGTCGGCTCGGGACCGATCAGCCTTCCCGAGCAACAGCTGCACACGACGGCGTTTTGGCTCGCGATACCGGCGGAGGTAGCCCGCCAGTTTCCGCGCTCGGCCATGCAGGGCGGGCTGCAGGGCCTGGCGAACGTCATCAGCCAGGTCGCCTGCCTCTTCTTGATGTGCGATGCCCGTGACCTGGGGGCCTACGCCGAAACCCGAGCACCGCACACGGGAACGCCATGCGTCTTCGTCTACGAGCGTTACCCGGGCGGCGTCGGGATGAGCGGCCGGCTGTTCGAGACCTCCGGTGCCGTGCTGGCCGCGGCTCACGATCTCGTTACGCAGTGTGCCTGCGAGAGCGGCTGCCCGTCCTGCGTTGGCCCGGCGCTCGAGGTCGGGGAGCAGGGGAAGGCCGTCGCCACGCGCCTCCTCGAGCTGGCGGCCGCGCTGGCCGCGGTCCGGTGACTGCCGACCTCACCGCCCTGCGCGCCCGGATCGCGGCGATAGCAGCCCGCCCGCGGGGTTTCTCGACTCCATCCTCCTCTACGGGCGCAACATCACCCTCCCCC
>VBHC01000122.1 GCA_005889535.1 Chloroflexota bacterium | reverse complement strand
GGCAAAGCGCATGTTGTGCCGGACGGGGTCGCGGACCATCACGGCGAGGTTCAGCGAGAGGTGCGAGATGTAGGGAAAGGGGTGCGCCGGATCCACGGCCAGCGGTGTGAGGACGGGAAAGATCCGCGCCTGGAATTCGGCGGCGAGGTGGTCGCGATCTGCATCGTCGAGATTGCCAACAGTGGCAATACAGACACCTTGCTGCTCCAGGGCCGGGGCAATCCGCCGCGTAAAGAGCTCCGTGCTGCGGTCCAGCAGGGCGCTCGCCCGCTGGTGGATGGCGCGCAACTGCTCACCGGTGGTCATGCCGTCGGGCGAGGTCTGGGGAAGGGCTGCGTGCATCTGCTCCTTGAGGCCGGCGACCCGGACCTGGAAAAACTGGTCCACGCTCTCGCCGAGGATGGCGAGGAAGCGCACGCGTTCCAGCAAAGGCAGCGACTCATCCTCGGCGACCGCCAGGACGCGGTCGTCGAAATCGAGCTGCGATAGCTCCCGGTTGAGGTAGCGCGCTTGCACCTGGGCGGCTGCCGGGGCCGTCCTGGCCAGGACCTGACCGGGACCGCGGTCCGAGACAATCTCAGGCGGCAGCGGTGGCGTAATTTGGTCTGTCAGTGACGCCGGCGGCCCCGCGCGAGGCGGCGACGACGTGAATTGGAGTGGTGCGTCCGCCACGCGACAAGTATAGGAAGGGCCAGTTCAAAGCCGGGTTACGAAGATTTGTGGCGATATGGAGCGGGAGACGAGATTCGAACTCGCGACATCAACCTTGGGAAGGTTGCGCTCTGACCAGCTGAGCTACTCCCGCTCGGCAACCCGGATTTTAGCATCGCTCTTCCGCAACTCCTGGCAGATTGGCCAGATCACCCCGATGAGCTCGGCCATCCTGGTCGCCGTCACCTTCACCCGGCCGGCATCGAAAATCTCCACGGGATAGGTCTCATAGAGACGGATCCAGCCGCGGTCCCAGGGTTCGAGGTCGAGCTGCTGGCCGAGCCGCGCCTTGATCATCAGCAGCTGCCGCGCCAGGCCGGCGGCGATTCGCTCGTTCAGCGCCGGCGTCGCCTCCAGGTGCAGCCCCAGCTCCAACCGTCCGCTGTTGGCGTGCCACCAGGCTTCGAAATGCAGCCGGGGATCATCGAAGAACCACTGCGCCTGGCTCGAGCGGACACGGTGGTTGACCTCCTTCAGGCGAGCCGGCAGGGCGGCTTTGACTGGCACTGGCAATGCCCGGAAAAACCCGGCCGTCCGCACGAAACGGCGCTCGCGTCGGGGATGCGTCGTACCGGACCCGGTGGCACGGTACCGAGGCGCCACGGCGCCCTAGCCGGCAGGCGCCGGCTGGCCCGACGTACCACCGGCCACGGCGGTCTTGACCAGCGCGCTGTAGCGGTCGGCCAGCGCGCGCGCCTTTTCGGAGTCCTCCATGCTGACGATGATGTGGTAGCGGGGCATGTCCGGGTCGGGAAGCACCAGCACCCATCCGCCGTCGACGAAAACCTTGATTCCGTCGGCCAGGTCGACCGGCGCATCCCGGTGCATCTCCACCATGGTGCGCATCACCCGGCCCTTGGCATCCCAGGGCACCGTCTCCTGGCGGTGCTCATACGCGGCCCGCGGGATTTCCCGCCGGACGGCGGAAACCGTGCGCCCGTCCTTGGCCAGCAACTCCAGCAACTTGATCAGGGTGAAGATCGCATCGAACCCAAGCAGGTGCTCGGGAAAAACATAGCCGCCGTTCGCATCCGAAGCCAGACGCGCCTGATGCTGTTGGGCCGCTCGCAACAGGGCGGCCGGCTCACCCTTTCCCGGAACAAAGTGCGAGCCCGGCAGCTGCCGGACGAGCGCCGCGATCGTCTGCGGTACGGTGGCGGGCGCGACGAGCACGCCAGGCTTCGCCTTGAGCGCCAGCAGCGTGATCGCGCCCAGCGCCTCGTGGTGGTCGAGCAGCTCGCCCGTGTCGTCGATCAAGAACACCCGCTCCGAGCCGTAGTCGATATAGGCGCCCAGGTTGCAGCCGAGCGTTCGGGTAATCAACGCCGACTGGCGGCGGGCCTCGTCGAAGGCTTCGTTGGTCTTCGACTGATAGGTTTCGTCGAACCCGGCGTTCAAGGGGATCGCCTCGATGTTCAACTCCTTGAACAGGCGGGGAAGCACCAGTGACGCGCTGCCGTGGTCGAAGTCGACCAGCACCTTAAGGTGGGCCTGGCGCACCGCCTCGACGTCGATCAGCGCGATCAGCCCGTCGATGTAGGAGTCGATGGCGTCCTGCGGGTAGCTGATATCTCCCATCTCGTAGAAGTGGACCCGCCGGATGTCCTCCCGGAAGAAGACGTTCTCCAGCTTGCGCTCCATCTTCTTGTCGAGCACGACGCCGTTACCGTCGAACATCCGGATGTCGGCCGAGCGGCTATCGAGCGGTGACATCTGGATATGGACCGCGCCGGCGATCGGGTGCTCGCGCGCGTAGAACTGCAGCACCGGGATCGGCAGCTCGCTCAAGTCGATGATGGAGGCGCCGGACGACATCATGCCGGCCACCATGGCCCGCTTCATCATCCGGGAGGGACGCTGGCCGTCGCGGGCCGCTCCGATCGCGGACCCTTTGGGGAACAGGGCCGCGAAGGAGGCGCCCAGGCGGGCGCAGTATTCAGGTGTCAGTTCGATGTTGACCAGGCCGACCAGGCCGTAGGAGGTGAACAACCCCCGCTTGTAATGCCCGGCCCAGATGATGCTCTCGTGCACCGTTGACCCCGGTTCGATCTCCTTGTCGGGCCAGATCTTGACACCCGCGTCGATGGTCGACCCCTCCCCCACGACGACGTCGTCGCCGATCACGGCGCCTTCCTCGAGGAGGCAGTTGTTCTTGATCGTGACGTGCCGGCAGACGATCGCCTGACGGAGGCGCGAATTCTCCCCAATGTACGAATAGGTCCAGATGATCGAATTACTGATCTTCGTGTTCTCGTCGACCACGGAGAAGTTGCCGACGCACACCGGCCCGTTGACAAAGACGCCTGCCTTGAGCTTGCACTCGTTGCCGATGTAGGCAGGGCCGTTGATCCGCACGTCGTACCCGATTTCGACGTTCTCTCCGATCCACACGTTGCCATGACGGCGCTCGCCCGGGATCTCGACGTCGACCCTCCCCTCGAGCGCGTCCCAATTGGCCTGGTAATACGTCTGGATGTTGCCGATATCACACCAGTAACCCGGCGCGAGGTACCCGTACAGCGGCATGGCGTTGACCAGCATCTTGGGGAAGACATCGGCGCTCCAGTCCACGACTGCCGCCGGCGGCAGGAGATCGAGCACTTCCGGTTCGATGACATAGATGCCGGTGTTGACCTGATCGGAAAATACCTCGCCCCACGACGGCTTCTCGAGGAAGCGTTTAATGGTCCCGTCCGGGTTGGTGATCACCACCCCGAACTCCAGTGGATTGGCCACCGAGGTCAGAACGATGGTCGCCGATGCCCCCTTCTCGCGGTGATACTGCATGACCCCGCCCAGATCGATGTCGGTCAAGGCGTCGCCACTGATGACGATGAAGGGCTCGGTGAGGTATTCCTGCGCATTCTTCACGCTGCCGGCGGTGCCGAGCGGGGCGTCCTCCACCACATAGGTGATATCGACGCCGAAGTCCGAACCGTCGCCGAAGTAGTCGCGAATCGCCGAGCCCAGGTATTGCAATGTCACCACGACGTCCGTGATGCCGTGCTTACGCAGCAATCGAAGGATGTGCTCCATGACGGGCTTGCCCACCACCGGAACCAGCGGCTTCGGCACACCGCTGGTCAGCGGACGAAGCCGCGAGCCTTCACCGCCGGCCATCACTACTGCTTTCACAACGAATGCCTCAAACGTTCGCCTGGCACTGACGCGCCGCTCGCGTCGGCCGGCGGGCCGGCCAGCTGCGCTGCCTCTTTCTGAATGCGCTCTCGCAAGAACGCGGCCGATTCTTCGGGCTTGACCACATTGATCCAGATTCCGGTACCGAGCTCGAACCCGGCGGCGGTGCTGAGCTTGGGAATGAGCTCCAGGTGCCAGTGATAAAGGTTGGACACGTCGGCTTTGAGTGGAGCGCTGTGGATGTAATAGTTGAAGGGCGGATCGTTGAGACCCTCGTACAAGCCTTTCAGGGTAAGCTGCAGCGCCTGCGCGAATGCGGGCTTCTCTTTCGCCACCTCGAGGTCGCCGAACGAGGCGCTGTGGCGGCGGGGCATGATCCAGGTCTCGAACGGCGTGCGGGCCGCGTAAGGGGCAAAGACCACAAAGGCCTCGTTCTCGAAAATGACGCGGGCGCCGGCGCGCCGCTCGTCCTCGAGGGTGCGGCAGAAGACACATTCCGTATGCGCCTCATGAAAACGCCGAGCCCCCGCCAGCTCGTCCAGAAAGCTCGGCGGAATCAACGAGACGGCGTAGAGCTGCGAGTGCGGATGCTCCAGTGAGGCACCGGCGGGCCGGCCGTGGTTATAGAGCACCAGCACGTGCTCGAGCGCCGGGTTGTGCGCGTGCTGCCGATAGCGGTCGACATACGACTGCACGATCTCTTCAACCTGGCGGCGCGGTAGCAACGGCGTCGTCGCCCGGTGATCGGGACTGCTGATCAGCACCTCGCAGGCACCGATCGCGTCGCGCTGCCAGAACCGGCCGTCCTGGTGGTCCTGGCCATCGGGCTCGAGGCGGAAGGCGGCATAGAGGTTTGGGACCACCCTGACCCACCAGCCCGGTGTATTTGGAGCGGTGCCGGGCGCGCGATAGGCGAGGACCTCCGGCGGTGTCATGGCCTCATGTCCGGGGCAGAACGGGCAGACGTCGCGCGCCGCGACGGTCTCTTTAGCGGCCTGGCTGAAGGAATCGGGCCGGCGCGCGCGCTCCGTCGCCACCGCCACCCAACGCCCGGTAATCAAATCCTGCCGTAACTGAGGCAACCCGCAAGCTCCTGAGAGAAGAACGCCTGACCCGTCCGAGAGTTTTCATTATCGCTGTCGGGATGAAACTTCGAGGTGTCGGAATCACGATCGTTTTCTAGGCAACGCGCTCGCCCGCCTTGAAGACAGCCCAGACGCGCCAGAGTGCGCGAGGATCGACGAGCGGGTCTCCATGCACGAGAACCAGGTCGGCCGGGTCCCCTGGCTGCAGCCTGCCCGCATGTTCGATCCTGAGCAGCTCGCCGCCTCGCCAGCTGATCGCCGCCAGCGCCTCGTGTGGTTCCAGCCCGGCCTCGACCAGCTGTTCGACTTCCCACGCGAGGTGTCCGGCCCGCACCGAGCCACCGCCGAAGTCGGAGCCGGCCGCGATTCGCACACCGGCGCGGCGGGCCGCCTTGATGGCGGCGAAGGCCCCGTCGCGGCGCGCCGCCAGCCGGCGCTTCCCCTCCTCGGAGGTGAAGCGTTCGATGCGGGTCGTGCGATCAAAGGTCGCCCAACTCGCCAGCACCGAGAGGGTCGATACCAACGCGACGTTGTTCCTTTTCATGGTGACGGCGATGCTGTCGTCGAGCTCCATCCCGTGCTCGATCGAATCCACCCCGGCCTCGGCGCCGACCCGGGCGCCGTCCAGGATGGTGGCGTGGGCGGTAATGGTGCGCCCGCGGGCGTGCACGGCTTCGCAGGCGCCGCGGACCTCATCCACCGTGAAGGGACACTGGTCGGAACGGTCCGGCGGATCGAGCATGATCTTGACGAAGTCGGTACCCGCATCCAGCTGGGCCAGCGCCGCCGCCCTGAGCCCCGCGCCGTCCTTGACCGCCACCGTCATCGGCAGATATCCGTCCTTGGCGATCCAGGTACCGGCGACCCGGATATAGGGCGCGCCGGCCGCCGACGACATCTCCTGCGCAACCAGCAGGCTGATCGCCCGACCGTCAGGCCCGGCCGGCGACCCGACGTCGCGAGCCCAGAGCACGCCCGCCTGGACCAGGCGGGCCGCGTTGTGGCGCGCCACCGCGCGAAGGTGCTCGGGCGGATCCGACCCGCGATCGATCCAGTGGCTGCCACCAGGCATCGTCAGATGACTGTGAGCGTCCACGAAGGCCGGCACGATCGTGGCACCACCGCCATCGAGAACATCGGCATCATCGGCTTCTTTCTCGTCGGGTGACACCCACGCGATGCGGCCATCCTCGATCAGGAGACTGACGCCCACCTGCAACGACGGCGACCGCCCGTCCGCCAGGCAGGTATCGCGAATCAGCAGGCGGCCCGTCACGCCGGGGCCGGCACGGGTTGTTCCTTCAGGCGCGCGACCGGGCCCAGGAAGATCCAGAGCGCGGCCAGCGCCGACACCACGCTACCCAGGATGATCGTCTGGACAACTCCGATCGTGGTGCCCAGGATGCCGCCGGTGAAGGCTCCAACAGGAATCGTCCCCCAGACGATGGTGCGCATGGTGGCGTTCATGCGGCCCTGGACGCGGTCCGGTGTGATCGATTGCCGGAGGCTGACCTGGTTGATGTTGTACACCGGAACAAAGAGGTTGTTCAGAAAACCCAGCACGCTGAGAATGATCGCAGGGACGCCGATCAACGCCAGCGGCGTCGCCAGGGTGATGAGTCCACCGAGGAGGATGGACAGCCCGAGCGTCATACCCAACCCGAAGGTCCGCGCCAGCCAGGCGGCGAGGAAGGCGCCGACCAGCCAACCGACGCTGCTGATCCCAAAGATGATGCCGACGACAGCGGCCGACAGGTGGAGGTCGCGATACGCAAAAACGAGGAACACCGCGCCGAAGATCATGTTCGAGCCCAGGTTGGTGGTGGCCGTGCATCCGGCGATCCGCCACAGGATGGGGCTTTTGAAGACAACGTCGATGCCCTCGCGCATCTCCGGAATGAAGCCGGTTGCTCCGGATGCGGTGCTCGGCCGGGGTTCCGGCTCCGGTGTCGTGATCAAGGCCAGGGCGAGCGCCGAAGCGAGAAAGGACAGGGCATCGACCGCGACCGCCCGGGCGCCCCCGATCCACTGAATCAAGAGGCCGGCAACCGCCGGACCGGAGATCTGCGACGCCGAGCGCGTGACTTCGAGCTTCGTGTTGCCCTCGATCAGGTTGGGCCGGTCGACCAGCGCCGGCAGGTATGACTGATACGACACATCGAAGAAGACGGTAAAGATGCCCGTCAGCAGGGCCACGATGTACAACTGTTGGAGCGTCAGCGCATCCAGGACAAAGGCCACCGGAATTGATCCCAGGGCGAGCAGGCGCCCGATGTCGCAGGCGATCATGATCGGTCGGCGCCGCAGCCGGTCCGCGTACACGCCGGCGACCAACCCGAGCGTGGGAAAGGCCAGGAACTCGAGCGCGGAGAGCACGCCGACCTGAAAGGGACCGGCGTGGAGGACCAGGATGGCCACCGTCGGCACCGCAAGCAAGGTCACCTGGCTGCCAAATTCGCTGACCGTTTCACCAGCCCACAGCTTCAGGAAGTCGGGATGACGCCAGAGGCGACCGCCGAACACCGGGCGATTCTATCGAGAACGTAGACTCGTGAAGGCTTATGCGCGACGACTCGACCTCCGTTCGTAACCTCGTCATCGGGATGCTGCTGGTGGCAGCCCCGTTTGCGATTGCCTATCTTCTGACCAGGGGCAATCCGTACTCCGAAATCCTCCTGATCGTCGCGATTTTCTGCGCCGGTCTGGCGCTGATGTTCGCGATGGCATCCGGGTTGCAGCAGGTCGCAGGCGTCGCGTTACGGCTCTCCGGCCGGTCGCCTCGCGACATCATGATCGTCGGCCTGGCCGCCCTCAGCGTACTGACACCGTGGACGATCGCCGTCGACGTCGCCAACCTTCACCAGGTCTTCGGTTGGACCAATCCCCTCGCGTGGCTGACGGCGCTTGGCCTGCTGACGTCAGTCACACAGAGCGCCCGACCGTACCATGGCTGGGCACTCGTCGCCGCCGGCCTGGCGCTCCTCGGCTGGATCGGATGGGCGGGCTTCCTCCTGACCACGCCCAGCTTCAGCAAATGGCCCTTCAGCTTCACGCCGGTTGACCTCGTCTCGACCGGGTGGTACGCGGGGCTCATCGGCTGGGTGATCGCGGTCGATGCCTTCGCAGTCCGGCGCGCCCGCGAACCGACGCTCGCTCAGCCCAAGGATGTCTGGCCGCTCGCGCTCGTGCCCGGGATGGGCCTGGTCCGGCTCGGCTATGCCGGCCGCGGACGGTTGTGGCTCGTGGCCGCGGTGCTGGCGGTGGCCTTTATCGGCATCTCCGCCGTCAGCGACAGCGAGTTCGCATACTGGGCACACTACGGGACCACGCCGCCGGACCGCGGCCGGCTCGATGTCGCACTCATCGCCGCGGCGCTGGCCCTGGTGCTCGTGGCGAGCTGGTTCGACACCTGGCTCAGCCTGCGCCGGCGGGAGATCATGGGCGACTGGCTGGCCCGCGTCCGGCGTCGCTCGCAGAGCGAATCGCGTTAGGACCCGGACCTAAGGTTCAGCTCAGGCGTAATGACAGGCGGCCCACTGGCCGCTGGCGACCTCACGAAGCGGTGGCTCGACCTCGGCGCAGTATTCCGTCGCAATCGGGCAGCGCGTGCGGAAGTGACATCCCGACGGCGGGTTGGTCGGGCTCGGGATCTCACCCTTCAGCACCGTCTGCTCGCGCTTGATGGTTGGGTCCGGGATCGGAATCACCGAGATCAGCGCCTGCGTGTAGGGGTGCCGCGGGGTGCGCAGCAGTTGCTCGGCGGGCGCGAGCTCTACGATCTTGCCGAGGTACATGACGGCGATCCGATCGCTCACCTGCTCGACCACCGCCATGTTGTGCGCGACGAACAGGTAGGTGAGGTTGAATTCGTTCTGCAGGTCTTCGAGCAGATTCAGGATTTGCGACTGGATCGACACGTCCAGGGCGGAGACCGGCTCGTCGGCAATGATGAGCTTCGGCCGAAGCGCCAGCGCCCGGGCAATGCCGATGCGCTGCCGCTGGCCGCCGCTGAACTCATGGGGAAACCGGCCGCGGTACTGGCCGCGCAGTCCGACCACCTCGAGCAACTCGCTGACCATTCGCTCCCGCTCGTGGGACGATCCGATGCCGTGGACGAGAAGGCCTTCGCCCACGATCTCCCCCACGGACATGCGCGGGTTCAGCGAACCGTACGGATCCTGGAAGATGATCTGCACTTCCCGCCGGATCTCGTTCAACTCCTTTTTGTTCGCCTTGAAGATGCTCCGCCCCTCGAGAAACGCCTCACCAGACGTGGGCGGGATCAGCCGCAAGATCGTGCGCGCCACGGTGGACTTGCCCGAACCGGATTCACCGATCAGGCCCAGGGTTTCGCCCTGCTTGATGTCAAAGCTGACGTCGTCGACCGCCTTGACGTTCGCCACGGTGGTCTGGAGCAACCCGCCCTTGATCGGGAAGTACTTGACGAGGTGGTCGACCTTGAGCAAGGCACCGTTGGTATCGGGAGAAACCACGGCAGGCCGGTTCTTGCGCCCGATCATTCGTACTGCCAGCACGCCACGAGGTGTTCGGCTCCGACGGCTTTCAGGGCCGGAATCTCACTCTCGCTGCGCGGCGCCTTGACCGGGCAGCGTGGTCGGAAGGCACAACCCGGCGGGAGGGCCAGCGGGTTCGGCACGCTGCCGGTGATAACGTGGAGCCGGTCCTGCTTTTTCCCCAGGCGTGGGATCGACGCCAGCAATCCCTGCGTGTAGGGATGCTTGGGATTGGTGAATAACTCCGTCGTCGGCGCCTGCTCCACGATCCGCCCCGCATACATGACCGCCACAC
>VBHC01000025.1 GCA_005889535.1 Chloroflexota bacterium | reverse complement strand
CGCCCCACATACCCGATGTTCGCTGTCCTCACCGAGATGGCGGGTGGCTCGATCGAGGCCGTCCCGGCTGTGGACCTGCGGCTGGACCGTGAGGCCTTCCTCGACCGCGCGCGTCACGCCCGTCTGACCTGGCTCAGCAATCCCAACAATCCGACCGGCGAACTCTTGCCGTTCGACTATGTGGAGGCCCTGGCCGGTGTGACGCCCGGCATCCTGGTCCTGGACGAGGCCTACTACGAGATGTCGGGCGTTACCGGACTGCCCCTCATCGATCGGATGCCCAACGTCGTCGTCGTCCGCACTTTGAGCAAAGCGTTCGGCCTGGCTGGGGCCCGGGTTGGCTACGCTCTCGCGGGGCCGGCGATCAGCGGGGCGCTCCGCCGGGTTCGCCCGCCGGGCAGTATCAGCGTGGTCTCAGCCGCGCTGGCGGTCCAGTCGCTGGCCGACCTGAGTGGGATGCGCGATCGGGTCGAGCGCATCAAGACCGAGCGGACGCGGCTGCAGCGGGAGCTGGCGTCGCTCGGGCTCGAGGCGCGTGAGTCGGCCGCCAACTTCCTGCTGGTTCGCGCTGGTCGACAGCTGGCACCGGTCCTGCTCCGGTCCGGCCTGGTCGTCCGCACCTTTCCCGCCGCCTCGCCGCTGGCCGATTTCATTCGGGTTACGGTGCGGCGCCCCGAGGAAAACGACCGCCTGATCGATGCTCTCAAGACGGCTCCGCGCCCGGGTGAGGTAGCGGCTTCCTGAGCCAAACCGTATCCTTTCTCCGGCTGAGCCCGTTGAGCCGGCCGGAGGGGTGGCCTCCGCGTGCCCAACGCTCTCATCAAATTGCAATGTTGAAAAGCGCATGATTTGGACGGCTTGATGGGTGGTCAGGGTCCGGCTAGGCGTCGGCGTGCCTCGCGTTGGCATCCTGTGCGCCTGACCGTCCTGACCGTCGTCTGCCTACTGCTCTCGGGGATGGCCGGTGCCGCCGCCTACTTCTTCCCGGTCGTCGTGGCGGGCGTCGGGCAGACTGGCCAGACGGTCGTGGTGCCACCCAGTAGCAGCGTGGGGAAGACCAGTCCGACGCGGTCCGCGCCACCCGGTGCGCCGTTCACCGTGCTGCTACTCGGATCGGACGACGATTCGAAGTTCAATGCGGATCACGTGTTGACCCAATCGATGATCCTGGTCCGTGTCGAGCCGGCCACCAGGCATGTGACGATGCTCTCCATTCCGCGCGACCTCTGGGTGCCGCTGTCGACCGGCGGCAGCGCGAAGATCGATGCGGCGTACTCCTACGGTGGGGCGGCGGCGGCAATCGCCACGGTCGAGCGGAACTTCCATGTCCATATTGATGAGTACGCCTGGATCGGACTGAAGGGTTTGATCCGGATGATCGACGAGTTGGGCGGCGTCGACGTCATCGTGACCAACCCGGTGCTCGACGACTTCTATCCCGACGACATCGACGTCACGTATCTCTACGGCTACAAGCGGGTGGCGATCCTGCCGGGTCCGCAGCATCTCGACGGCTCGCACGCCCTGCAGTACGTCCGCTCGCGCCACGACGACATCCAGGGAGACTTCGGCCGCTCCCAGCGGCAGCAACAGGTGCTGCTCGCGCTGAAATCCAAGGCCGCCACCCTGAACGCCGCCAACCTGCCAGACATTGTCAACGCGCTGAAGGGCGAGTTCAAAACCAGCATGGGCCTGGATCGGGTGCGCAGCTTGCTCGGCGTGGCGAGCACGTTCGACCTCGCGAACGTTCGCCAGATCGTGCTGCTGCCGCCGACCTACACGAGCTATGGGCAGATCAGCGGGCAGAGCGTCATCCTGCCTCATTGGGCGCAGATCCTTCCGCTGGTCAAGGCGAACTTCCCATGATCCTGCGTCGCATCGCGACGATCCTCTTCGTGCCGCTGATGGTGGCCTTTGGGTCCGGCGTCTACCTTTACCTCGGTACCCTGAAGAGCAAGGCCGTCAAAGAGCGGGTGCAGCTCCCGACGGTGACCAAGCCATCGTTCACGCTGCCCGGGACGATGTTTCTGGCGCAGGGCGGGCGCCTTTTCAAGCTGAAGAACGGAAGCTTTACCGAGATCGGCCCGCCCGGCGACTGGTCGATGCCAACGCTGACGCCGGATCACACACGGCTCGTCGCCGTCTTGAGCGGCAAGCAATCGAGCGACCTCTATTTGCTCGACCTCGACGGGCACGTCATCAAACGACTCACGCACGACGACGCGCGCATCATCGACGCCAACCACTGGGCCTTTTATCCGCGGGTTACGCCGGATGGGTTGTCCGTGATGTACAGCTACGACAGTCCAAAGGTCGGCTTCCGGGTGGATTTCGCCGTCTGGACCATGCCGTTGGATGGCACCCAGAGCCAGGCTCGACGGCGCACCGATCCCTACTGGTACACCGGTGGCGATATCATCCCGATCCCGCTCCCCGGGACCGCCCTCATCTACGTCAAGCACTCGATCGATCAGACCGGCGTTCATTCGCAGCTCTGGTACCAGGAGCGGACCGGCGCGATCGGCCATGCGATGACCGCGCTCACCGATGATTGCGGTTCCCCCGCCCTGTCGGCGGACCGAACGCAGCTCGCGATGATCTGTTCGGCGGGTAAGCAGACGGCGAAGCTCGAGGTGGCGCCGCTGAACGGTACGACGCTGGGGCCGGCCCGGGTGTTGCTCTCCGGCGGGCTGTATGCCTCGCCCGCCTGGTCGTCGGACGGCAAGGCGCTTGCCTATTTCGCCCCGACTGGTGCCGCCGGGCATTTCCAGCTGTGGTACCTGGCCCTGCCGGCTGTGGCGTCCTCCGCCTCAGCCTCGGCTTCCACGACACCGTCGGCCGGCACATCGCCATCGGTGCGGGCGTCCGTGTCGCCGGCGCCCTCCCCGCCACTCCCCGTTCAGGTCACACAGGGCGTCGATCTCAGCGCGACATCCCCGCCGGCCTGGTTTTAGTTGTTGCGACGCCTGCGCTAAGCTCAGCGATGGTTCTGCGGGAGGACGAGGTTGCTGAGTAAACCACTCACCTGGGTTGCGATGTCGGCGGTTGCAGCCATCGTCCTGCTCGTGCTCCTCCTCGAGCGGATGGTGTTGACACCGGTCGCCGGCACTCCCGCGGCCTCGCCGACGCCAGCGGGTCTGCAGGCGGACATCGTGATCCCACCCAAATCGATGGCGGCCCCAGATTTCAGCCTCAAGGATCAGCAGGGCAAACTGGTTTCGGTGTCGGGCCTCCGTGGTCGAGTGCTGGCCATCACCTTCCTCGACTCCCACTGCAAGCAGCTCTGTCCGCTGGAGGGCGATCAGCTTGGTCAGGTCCAGCGCTCGCTCGGCTCGGCGGCCAATCTTTCGCTGCTGGTGGTCAGTGTGGCGCCTGCTACCGATACACCTGAGAGCGAGCGAGCCTTCGCCGCCAGCCATGGCTGGAGCGGGGACTGGCACTGGCTCAGCGGCAGTCAGGATCAGCTGGCGCCGGTCTGGAAGGCGTACAGCATCGCGGTACAACCCACGCCCGACGACATCTTGCACAGCTCGGTGCTGTACCTCGTGGATAGGGACGGGTTCCAGCGGGCCGGCTGGGCGGCCGGAATTCAACCGGATCGGCTGGCGCACGACGTCCGTCTGCTGAGCTCGCAGGCCTAGCCCGTCGGTCTGCGGGTCCCGAGGCGGGGCGGCATCCGATGTTATGGTGGATGCCAAAGGGGATGGCCGCGCACGTCTGCGAGGCGGCACAAGGATGAGTTCCGCGCTGAGCGCGCTCTCGGGCACGTCGGCGGCGCCGACACGTGGCGCCCGCATCCTTCTAATTGATGATGAGCGGGGCATCCTCGATTTCGTCTCACGGGGTCTGCAGGCGGAGGGCTACGTCGTGGCCACCGCGGTCGACGCCGGCAGCGGCCTCAAGGCGGCGCTCAGCCAGGCCTTCGAGCTCATCATCC
>VBHC01000024.1 GCA_005889535.1 Chloroflexota bacterium | reverse complement strand
CGGCCAACCGGTAATCGTACTGTCGGCCCTGGTCGACACCTCGTCGAAAGTGACCTCGTTCGAAGTCGGGGCAGAGGACTACCTGGCCAAGCCCTTCTCTCTCGACGAATTGCTGGCCCGGATTCGGGTTCGGCTCCGCGACGCGCGATCACGGCCCACCCGGCTGACCGCCGGCAGCTTGGTCCTGGACCTCATCAGCCGCCAGGCGCAGGGGGAATCCGGTCGGGTCCAGCTGGCGGAGCGT
>VBHC01000121.1:19980-51216 GCA_005889535.1 Chloroflexota bacterium | reverse complement strand
GAAGATCATCGAGACGTCGTTGCCGCGCACGTCGCGCATCTCCTCCTCGGTAAGCCCGACCAGGTCGCGGTCACGAAACCAGACATGGCCGGCGGTAATCCGCCCGTTCTTCTCCAGAAGCCGCATGATCGACAGGGCGGTGATGCTCTTTCCCGAGCCGGACTCCCCGACCAGGCCGACCGTCGCCTTGGCGGGGATGGTGAGATTGACGCCGTCGACCGCCTTGACAGTGCCCCCGTGAACGTGAAACTGGGTGTGAAGATCTTCTATTCGAAGGAGTTCGCTCACCGCTGCCGTGGATCGAGCGCGTCCCGGATTCCGTCGCCGATGAGGTTGATGCAGAGCGCCGTGATGAGCAGCGCGGTGGCCGGGAAGACGACGAGGTAGGCCTGGTCGTCCAGCAGGTACTGCTCGAATTGCTGCAGCATGTTGCCCCAGCTCGGCTCGGGCGGCGGAATACTGTACCCGAGAAAGCCCAGCGCGGCCTCGAGCAGGATGATGCCCGACACCCCCAGTGTGGCGGACACGATGATCGGTGCCAGCGCATTTGGCAGGATGTGGCGCA
Source organism: Chloroflexota bacterium (assembly GCA_005889535.1). Classification (GTDB taxonomy): domain Bacteria; phylum Chloroflexota; class Dormibacteria; order CF-121; family CF-121; genus CF-13. The sequence continues at coordinate 50,651 of VBHC01000121.1, read as the reverse complement.
CGATGATGCGGGCGTTCGAGGCCCCCAGCGCTCGCGCCGCCTGGACGAACTCCTGTTCTCGAAGCACCAGGAACTGGGCCCGCATCAATCGACCAATCTCGTACCAGCCGGTGGCGGCGATGACGATGATGACGGTGCTGAGCCGGACACCGCCGGTCGCTGCCGTAACGGCGATGACGACCAGCAGGAAGGGCGCCGAGATGATGATGTCGGTGAAGCGCATCAACGCGTTGTCCAGCCAGCCGCCGTAGTAGCCCGCCAGCGCTCCCAGCGTTCCGCCGATCAGGAGGTAACCCACCACGGCCAGCACCCCGACCATGATCGAGACCCGGGCACCACGCAGCAACCTGGCCAGCTCATCCCGTCCGAGGTCGTCCGTGCCGAGCAGATGCTGGAAGCTCTGGAAGGGCGGCTTGAACGGATGCCGGTAGTCCTGGATCCGGTAAAGATCACCGGTGATGATCGGGACCACGATGGCGCTGAGGACGATGATGCCGAGGATGATCAGGGCGCCGGTCGCCACCCGGTGATGCAAGAAGCGGATGACGGCCAGCCGCCAGAAGCCGAGCTCGGGGGCACCGCCAAACTCGTCGGCCTTTGCGCCGCCCGGTTGGGCGAGGTCACGCTCCTGCTGGACGGTGGTCTCGACCGAGAGCTGGTCTGGGACCGCGCCGGGAACGCCGGCCGGGCCGATCGGGATCGGGGGAACCTGGGCCATCAGTAGCGGATCCTTGGATCGGCGATCGCATACGTGACGTCGGCGATCAGGTTGAACAGGACCGTCCCGGCCGCCACCAGCATCACGACCCCGAGGATGACCGGGTAGTCGCGGTCGACCACCGCCTGGAACGCCAGCTGCCCGGTCCCCGGCCAGCTGAAAATACCCTCCGTGATGATCGCGCCGTTGACGATCTGCGGGATCGCGATGGCGACGAGGGTGATGATGGGCAGAATCGCGTTGCGCAGCGCGTGCTTGTAATTGACTTTCTCGAGCGACAGGCCCTTCGCCCGCGCCGTCCGGATGTAGTCTTGGTGGAGCACCTCGAGCATGCTGGCCCGCATGAAGCGGCTGAAGATCGCGATTTGCAGGATGGCAAGCGACGTCACCGGCAGCACCATGTGGTAGAGCAGGTCGAGCGGGTCGTCGACGCCGCCAGTGTGCATGCCAAACAGCGGGAACCCCCAGTGAAGCGGCGACTGTTTCAAGATCACCCCAAAGATCAGGAGCAGATAAATGCCCAGCACAAAGCTGGGAATCGACACCCCCACGTAGGAGACAATGGACGTTGTGATGTCGAGCTTCGAGTACTGCCGGGTGGCCGCGAAGATCCCGAGCGGGATGCCGATGGCCAGCGCCACGAGCAGGGCGGCGCCCAGCAGCAGGATCGAGTTGGGAAGACGCTGCATGAGGAGCGTCGTGACCCGCTCATTGTTGATGTAGGAGTCGCCCAGGTCACCGTGAATCAGGGCGCCGAGATATTGAACGTACTGCTGGGGAATGGAGTATGGGTTCCCCTGCTCATCGACGAGGCCCAGCCGGTGGAGTCGCAGAGTAATCGTCGCCTGATGAATCCGGGGGTTCTCGCCGACGCTGATCGGGGCACCTGGCGTCACCCGTGTCAGGGTGAAGAACATGGCGGACATTAGGAACAGGAGAAAGATCCCGATGGCGACCCGCCGAATCAGATAAAAGGTCACCGCCCTATCCCGTTACCCTTTTTCGTTTTTTGAGGATCGTGCCGGCCGATCTCCCGGTACAGCATAGCGAACCTGAAAGCCTCGACCCATGCGGGGAGGGCGGCCCGGCCGCCCTCCCCGGCGTTCGCGATGTGTAGTCGCCCTAACTACTTACCGCTCTTTGAGAACCATCCCGCGCGCGCCGTGACGTTGTATTCCGAGTCGTAGTAAATCGTGTTGTCGCCGTTCCCGGCCACCACGCCGCCGACGTTGCTCGACCAGCCCATCGAGGACACATCAGCCCAGAGCATGTACGTCTGAACGTCGCCGCTGATGATCTTCTCGATCTTGTCGAAGATCGGCTTGCGCGCGGCCTTGGTTTCGGCATCGGTCGCTTTGACGGTTGCCCGCTCCTGGTCGATCAGCTGATCCAGTGCCGGGTTGGAGTAGCCAGTCCAGTTCTGGCCTTGCTTGTGCTCCGGCTGCAGCTGGGCGGAGGAGGCAGTGCTGTAGTCATCAGGATCGCCGTTCAGGCTGAAGCCGGCGATGAACACATCGAACTCGCCCTTCTGGATGGGCGGGTAGAACACCTTGAAGTCGGTCGGATCGGGCGTCAGCGACATGCCGATCTGCTTCACCTGGTCCGCGATGATCTCGGCCGCACTGAGACGGTCGGGCTTGCCGGCGCGTACCCGGATCTTGCCGACAAACTTCTGCTGGCCACCGGGTTTGATCACCGGGGTGCAGGCTGCGCAGCCGTCGGCCAGGGTCCGGACGGCGATGCCATCCGAGCCGATCGTCCAGCCGGCTTGCTGCATGTACTGCTTGCCTTTGTTCACGTCCAATGGGTACTTGACGATGGCGTTCGGGTTGTAGGCCCAGGAAGCTGGCACGATGTCACCCCAGAGGGGAGCGCCGGCGCCCTGGGTGGCGGCCTGGACGATCGAGGCCTTATCCAGCACCGAGGAGAGCGCCTGTCGAGTCTCCAGCTTGTCGAAAATGTGGCCCTTGCGCTCGTTCATGCGGAAGTCGATGTAGGAAAGGTCTTGATACGTGTGGACTACGACGTTGCTCGACTGCTTGGCCTTCCTTATGCCGCCGGCGCCGGACTCACCTAGAGACGGATGCCAGGCCACGTCGTTGTTGATCAGGGCGCTGGCAGCCGCCGTTGCGTTGGTGATGACCTTGGCGATCGCCTTGTCGTAGTGGGGCCGGCCGTTGAAGTAGGTCGTGTTGGCGGAGAAGTCGAACTCCTGGCCGGGGATCCATTTGTCCAGCTTGTAGGGACCGCCGAACACTGTCGGGTTCTTGGAGACGGGGTCGTTGCGGATCTTTGCCGGGTCGATGTTCCCATACACCTTCGCTGGCGCGATGTAGCCGACCAGGTTGACGGCCAGGAAGGGCGCGAAGGGCTCGCTGAGCGTGAACTTGACCGTGTTGGCGTCTGCCTTCTCGACCGTCTTGACCTTGCTCCAGTCATACGAGTAGTCGGTATCAAGCGTCGGGTCGGCCTGGATTTTCTCGGTTGCGATGACATCGTCGGCCGTGATCGGGGTCCCGTCGCTCCACTGGGCGTTCTTCTTGAGCTTCACGGTCCAGACCGTGGCGTCGCTCGACACCGAGGGCAAGCCGTCTGCCAGGTCCGGGACGACGTTCAGATTCTTGTCAAGGGAATAGAGGTTCGGCAGGAGAAATGACATGATCCGAAATTCTGGAAGCGTCGAGATGACGAACGGATTCAGGCTCGTGGCATCTGAGTCGATTGCCCAGATCAGCGTCCCGCCGTTTCTCGGCGTCTCCGATGACGGCGCCGCGTTGCCGCAGGCGGCCACCAGGATCGCGATCGTGGCGGCGACCATCGGGACTCGCCACCGTTTCGACTTACCAAGTGATACGTCCATGTACGTCAATTACCTCCCTTCCAGGGCAGTGATGGGTCGCCGTCCAGCCGCGGGCTGGCGCCGAATCGCCGTAATCATGCACTACGCGATATCAATCGATCAAGAAAAGGCATCAAATATTAGCCTCTATTAGAGGCAGGCCCCCAACTGTCGGTCCCGATTAGGAGCCGGCCGCTTTTTCGGCTTCCGACCAGCCGTAGGGACCGGCCGGGGTCGCCGAGTATTCCGTCGCCTCGGCGTGGTTGGCGATGGCGGAATGGTAGAGGCGGACGTATTTGTCCGCCGAGTTCGCCCAGCTGACGTCGGTCGACATCGCGTTGACCTGAAGCCGGCGCCAGACCGCCGGCTGGCGAAAGGTTTCCAGCGCCCGCACCACCTGCGCATACAGGTCCCAGTGGTCGTACGCACTGAAGACGAACCCGTTGCCGGTCTGCTTGACCGGGTCCCAGTCCGCGATCGTGTCCGCCAGGCCGCCGGTGGCACGCACGATCGGGATGGTGCCGTACCGAAGACTGATCAGTTGACCGAGGCCGCAGGGCTCGAAGCGCGAGGGCATCAGGAACAGGTCCGAGCCGGCGTAGATGTGTTGGGCCAGCACCGGTTTGAAGCCGATGGTCGCCGCCACCTTCTGCGGGTTGTCGCGGGCGTTGGCCCGGAACATCTCCTCGTAGCGGGCGTCACCGGCACCGAGCACGATCAACTGGAGGTTCAGTCGCATCAACCCCCACATGATGTTGGCGATCAAGTCGAGTCCTTTCTGGTCGTAGAGCCGGGAGATCAGGCCGATGACCGGGATGGCGGGATCCTGCGGGAGCCCGACTTCTTTCTGAAGGGCCAGCTTGTTCTCGACCTTTTTCTCCAGGGTATTCATGTCATAGCGGGACTCGATCGACGCATCGGTCAGCGGGTTGAAGACCTCGTAGTCGATGCCGTTGATGATCCCGTGCAGCTTGCCCCGAAACACGCGCAGCAGTGGGTCCATTTTTTCGCCGTATTCCGGCGTGAGAATCTCTTCCGCGTATCGGTTGCTGACGGTGTTGACGACGTCGGAAAAGTACAGCCCGCGGCCAAGCAGGTTGACGATGTCGTCGAGCCCCGGGATACCCGCTTTGAGCAGGCCCCATGGTTCGAGGTCGGCCAGGTGGAGCGTGCCGTAGCCGAAGACTCCCTGGAACGCGAGGTTGTGGATCGTGAGCACGGTGGCGATGTTGGCGTAGAACGGGTCACTGGCATACAGACGCGCCAGCATGTTGGGGATCACGGCGGTATGCCAGTCGTTGACATGGATCACATCAGGCTGGAACCCGAGCGGCCGGAGCATCTCGAGCGCGGCCCGGCTGAAATAGATGAAGCGCGCGTCGTCGTCCCAAAAGCCATACATCCCTTCGCGACCGAAGAATTGCTGGTTTTCGATGAAATAGATCGGAACGTTCTCGCCGATCCGTCCCTCGAGCACGTCGGCGTTGACCGGCTGATGTGCCAGTGGCACGCCCAGGTCGCTCACGACGCGGTGCAGGCGATACTTGTCCACGTCGATGCTGCCGTAGCGCGGCATCACCACTCGAACGTCGTGGCCCATGGCGCGTAAGGCCTTGGGCAGTGCCCCGGCCACGTCGGCCAGCCCGCCGACCTTGGCGAAGGGCGCCACCTCCGCCGAGACCACGAGGATTTTCAGCGGCCGATTCTCCCCGCCCTGGGACCCATCCCCCGGAACCCGGACCGCGATCGAGCCCGTGGGCGGCAGCTGCTCAACGGGTTTGCCACCTTCATAGGCTAGCGCCACCATCTCGAGCCGGTCGCCCGGGTCCTGGCCGAGTGCCTCGAATGGAACGGCAAAGACCAGTGCCTCACCCGTGCTCGCCCGGCCCGCCCATCGTGGTGGCGCGCCGGCTGCCGCCGGCCTCATCTCCCGCAGCTCCAGCTGGAATTCCCCACCGTCGCGCCGTGCCGTCAGACGAAAGGCGGGGTCGAACCCGAAATCGCTGCGGCCGGATCCTTTACGTGACCTACTCGCGTCCCCATCGCCACCGCGCCCCGGGCTCGCGGAAAAGAGCATCTCGAGCTCGACCGCACGCGGCGCGACGTCGCCACCGATCAGATCGAACCGTAGATACAGGTTGTGGTCGTCGTGACCGAACCAGATCCGACGGACTGCCCCCTTGGGCGGATGCATTGCCCCGAATAGGGCCGTGACGTCCACGTAGCCGCCGGCGCTCCACTCCTCCTGGTCGACCACCCCGTTCAGCTTGGGTGTGATCTTGCGGTCCGGCCGCTTGGAGGCGGAGCTCTCGGCTTCCTTCACGATCGGCTGGTAGAGACGGGCCGGCGGCGGCTGCTGACACGACATATAGATGTTGCGCAGGTGAAGCCGGAACAGGCTGTCCCAGATTTGGTCCATCCCGGAATCGTGGGACCGGCCGAACCACCAGAACCAGTCACTACCCTCCGCGATCAGGGCTTCCCGGCGCGCCGCGGCGAGCCCGGCCACGTCGTCGGCCTGGCGCTCGCGTTCGCTCAGGAAGTCGCGCGCCTCGGCCAGGAGCTCCCAGGCCACGTTGTGTTCCTGGTCGCCGACCCAGGTGTCGAAGTTGGCGTTGATCCAGGACCCCGGATGAATCCTGGCGAGCGATCGCTGGGTTGGAAACTCGGCGAGGAACTCTGAAACGGTGACGGTCTTGACCTCGGGATCGTGGCTGAGCCGGCTATAGAGCGAATGAAGGAAGTCGTTGCCGTTCGCTTCGTAGAAATCCCAGCAGTTTTCGCCATCGAGCGCAATCACCGTGAGCAGGGGTGCATCCTGCTGGCGCCTGCGGATGCCGTGAAGCCGATCGATCAGGTCTTTGGCCGCCTCGTCGGCAGTTGAGTTCTGGTACTCGAAGCCGATCGCGTTCGAAAGTCGGCCATCGCGAAACACCAGGCGGATGGGCCCTCCACTGGTCTCCATCCGATACGGCGCGTACAGCAGTTCCGGTTGCATCAGCTGGCCGTCGCCATCCCGGTTGATCGGGCTACCCGACGAGCGGGCAAGGATGCCTTCATCGCTCAGCATCCATTCAAGACCCTGGTCGGCGGCGAGCCGGGCCACGTCATCCGACACCGCAGCCTCCGGCGGCCAGACCCCGCGGGGGCGAGTCGAAAAGCGACGCGTGTGGGCCTCGATGCCAAGCCGCAGCTGCTCGGCGGCGTCCTCCGGATGCGAAAACAGTCGGCGGGGCATGGCCAGGTCGGGCCGCGCGACGCGGGCGATGCCCAGCTCGGCGATCAGCGGCAGGATCGGATGGTAGTACGGGCTGGTGATCAGTTCAGCCTGGCCCCGGTCTTGCACCTCGCGATACTTCGGCAGGACCTTGCGCTGCAAATCCACCTGGAGATCGAAGACGGGCAGCTTGTCATCCTCGGAAAAGTCCCGTCCCTTTCTGACAAGCTCGGCGATCCGGTCATCAGCGGCCATCACCTCGGGGCCGATCCACGAGAGGTTGAACCATACCTGCAGGTCGCGGAGCTCAGCGTCCGAGAAGAGTTTTGCCATCTCATCGGCGGCGCGCGGCCAGGCCTGCTCTCGTTTACGAACCAGGTCCAGGTAGCGCGGATACTGGCGGACGCGGCGGATCTGGCTCGACTCGGTCATCCAGCGGGCGATGAAGGCGCGCTCGTCGGTCGTCAGCTCGGACACGGGCCGGCGGGCGAGGTCGAGGTAGACGTCGGCAGACCGGCCCTCGACATAGTCTTCGACCTGGGCCACCAGCGCGGGCACCAGGTTGAAGGTTTGCTTGATCGAGGGGTAACCATCGAGCAGCGCCGGCATCTTGTAGTAGTCCTTGGCGCAGCGCAGCCGCACCCAGGGCAAAAGGAAGGTGTTCTGCAGGTCATCCTTGTAGTACGGCTGATGCATGTGCCAGACGAAGGCCACATGCAGGGGTCGCGTCACGGCAAAAGAGTCTATCTAACCGGCCGCTTTTTTTAGCGGTTCGGGCAGCACCGTCTGGTAGACGTAGCGAAGGCGAGGCGAGTATTCGAGGCTGATCCGGTCGCCGGGGCTGAGACGCTCGAAGGTGGCGCGGTTGACACGGAATGACTCGGCCCACAGCCGCTTTGCCATGGCCCGGTCGCCGCCCTGCACCGCGATCCGATAGGTGCGTCCGAAGATCCCTGAGTCACGCCGCATCCCCACCACCAGCCCCACCATGGATGACCGCCGGGCGGTGATATCCATGATGGCGCGCACCAGAACGGAAAGGCCGAGGGGGATCAGGATGGTCGAGACGGCCAGGGTGAAGATCATCATCGTGGTCCAGATGGAGCTGACCGGCCGGAACACCGAGTCGACGAGCCGCGGGCTGACGGCGGCGGCGGCCGCACATCCCAGCGCGACCGAGGCAAGCCCGCCGATGGCCGCCAGGCGCGGTGGCTCGCCCCGGCTGATCGACCACAGATGCCACTTCACCCTGGGGCGCATCGGCCGGCCGTCGGGGCCGACCGCGATCATCAGGTGACCCCAGGGCAGCGCGCCGTGCGCCAGGCGCAGGATCAACAGGGAACCCAACGCCACGGCGACCAGTGACAGGTCGATGACGGCAGGCAATGGAGGCACGGGAAAGGCAGGCACCCCTGCTGTATAACCGGGCGCGCGCGTGCGACCTTGCATCACCTGAATACGGATCGTATTCAGAACGATGACGGCTTTGCCGCGGCCGCGCCGGCAGGGACGGCTGGCCCGGGTACCGGAAGCCGTCCGGTCAGGTCGTGCGGCCCGGCCGGGCCCCGGTGTACTGGCGAATCTTTTCGCGCAGTCTCGGTAGGGGGTCGGTCTTCAGGAAGTACTCATCGCAGCCGGCTCGCTTCGCCTCTTCCGGGGTCGCCATGCCGGCCGTATAGACGATCACCTTGATCTCCGGGGAGTACTTGCTCGCCCGGATTCGCCGGCAGAGTTGCAGCCCATCGATGCCAGGCATCTGGATGTCGGCGACGACAACGGAGGGCTGGGACTCGATGCAAATCCGCCAGGCCTCGTGGCCGTCCCTGGCTTCCATGACCTCGTGGCCATCGAGCTCGAGGAGGGTCCGGAGCATGGTCCGGACGTCAACGTCGTCGTCGGCGACCAGCACCGGGGGAAGTTCGCTCGTAGGTTGAGGAGCCGGGACACCACCCTCACGGAGTCCCCGCATCACCATTCCTCAAGGATTCTATGTTGGCTGAGTATCAGCGGGCAAGCGCTCCTCGTATCCGGGTTTTCCGCGCGTGACGATGTGCGTTACCGGGTAACCGCGGGCGACCATTTGCCGCGCGATGAACCGGCGGTGGCAGCGAAACCAGACGATTTCCGCGCACATGATGCAGGTCGTGGCCCGGGCGACCAGATGTTCGAGCCGGTCCAGCCCCGCGGCAAACGTGGGAGTGGCCATGTAAGCCTGGTAGCCCCCCTTGCGAAATCCACCCAGGTCCTCATCCCAGGCATATACGATGCCGCGGAGCGGCAGCTCCCTGGCCAGCACATCCTGGTTCATCTGCGGGTTTCGGCGTGACCGCGGATAGTGGCGCACGTCGACTAGCTGAACGATGCCGTGGTCCTTCAGCAGATCAACGAGCTCGTTCAGCGTGCGGGTCGAATGCCCGACAGTGAAAACGCGCGGCGCCTCTGAGGTCTCCGCGTGTCTCGCTCCTAGGCGTACTCGTCCATGGCGCGCAGAAAATTCACGTACACCCGCTGTTGTTCGCGCAGGATACCCAGCGCGCCGAGCTCCCACCACTCGTCCGGCGTGAAGTAGGCAGAGACCTCCGCCTGGCTGCCGGCCTTTGAGAACCACTGGATCAGATGCAGGTTGTCCGACTGCAGGAGCCACATCGCGATGTCGATCAGGTGCGGGTGCTTGGTCAGCCTGGCCTTGTTGTAGATGTGATGCATCAAGCGGAAGATCCCCTGTTGCGCCTCGTTGCCCAGGAAGAAATCCATCCCCCCATCGCCGGCCCAGGTGCAGCCATACTCGGGCAGTGGCATCTCGTGCGCGTCCGGAAAGGCGCCGATTGCCTCCGAGGGGGTGAGGTAGCGCATCTTGTTCTTGACCAGGTCGGCATGGAGCGCGTGCATGAAGGGGAAGATGCCGGAGTCCGCGCGATGATGTTCGCCGAAGGTTTCGAAGTCCCAGGCGAGAAAGACGACCTCCCCCATCGCCTGTCGCACCCAGCTGGCGTAGGTGTCGGCCATCAGCGGCCACCCGTTCCAGTCCCGGTTGCTGAACCGGTAGCCGACATCATCGCTCAGTTCGTAGTGGCGGGTGAAGAGCCGCATCTCCTCATTGGGGTAGCGATAGAGATGGGTCGGCTCGCGCCAGCCCATGACCCAGGGTCGGCCGTCCATGACGGCCCCCTTGAATCCGCTCAGCTGCAGCTGGAAATACACGTCGTTCGACATGAACATCTCGGTGGTGTCGGTGATGGTGATCCGCTTCTGGAAGGTCTCCTCGAGCTGCCGCTTGCCCCAGGCCATCCGTTCGGCAAAGGCCACGATATCGAGATAGAAGATGAACGAGTGATAGGGCTCGACCGCGACCAGCTCGACGTTCTCGTGGCTGACCAGCTTCTGGAAACCGGCCAGCACATCGGGTGAGAAGCGCCGCATCTGCTGGAGCAGCGACACCGAGAAGCCGAGGGAGATCTTCATTCCCTTCTCGACCAGGGACTGGAAGAGCTCGGTGGCGGGCCGGTAGCAGTACTTCGCCACTTTGTCGAAGTAGCGCCGGTCCATCTGCTCATCGAAGATCAGCGCATCCATCTTCTCCGGCGGGGTGCCACGCGCGATCAGCTGCGCCGGCAGCCGCACCCGGCGCGGCTGGTGCGCCACCATGTAGATGACCAGGGCGTTCGGCATTCGCTCTATCCTCTCAAAGCCATGTCATCGTCCGGGCCGGCCGGCAGCTTCAGTCCCTGCTTGATCGCCACGAACTCGAGGCGCTGGAGCAGGATGTCGATGACGCGCTGCCAGGTGTAATCCCGGGCCGTTCGCTGGGCCGCGATCCGCAGGTTGCGAGCGGTATCCGGGTGCTCCGCCAGGTGGGTGACGTAGGCCACGATTTCCGCCGCGTCCTCCGTTTCGATGACGATCGCGTTCTTGAACGGTTCGGCATACTCCTCGCCGGTGGCCCCCACGAAGGCGACGCCGCCCGAGGCCATCGCCTCCAGCCCGACCAGACCGAACGGCTCATGGCCGCTGTTCGCCAGGGTGGCGGTGGCCGATGCGTAGAGCACCGGCAGCAGATCGTCGGGTAAGAATGCGGTCACGTTCCAGAGGTCGGCGTCGGCATGCTCCTTCAAGGTGCGGGTCAGGCCGGCGACATCCTCGATCGGTGTCGAGAGCCGTGCCACCCGGAGTCCGCGCTGGGCGGCAAAGTCCAGCACCTCACCGCCGAAGGGCTCGAGCCCACCGCGCATCAGCAGCCGGGTGCCTACACCGCGCTCCTTCAGCTGGGCGACCGCCGCGATCGCCTGGTGCCACCGTTTATCCGGGCTGAAGCGGCCGATCTTGAACAGGAAGGCCGGGGCGCCGGCCGCCGCGCGCACGGCACGCACCTGCGCCTGACTCACCCGCGCCATCATCGATCCCGGGATGCCGTTCGGCACCACGATCGGGTTGACACCCCAGCGCCACATGATGTGCTTCATGTAGCGACTGACCGTCATCAGGGTGCAGGTGAAGGCGAGTTGCGCCCAATTGATGCGGTGAAACGCGAAATGATTGTTCGCATTCCAGAGCAGCAGGCAGCGGTCGCGCAGGCCAGCGAAATAGAGCGCGTCGGAGACGAGCGTCATGGCGTGGGCGATATGCCACTCCTCACCGAGCACGACGACGGTGTTGCCGCGGGCGATCGCCGGCTTGATGTAATCCGTAACCAGCGAATCCGGAAGGCTGCGGTTGAGGTCCGCCACCTTGTCGTCCTCGCCGTCGTAGACCCCGACTGGGTGATACCGGCTGATCCACTGGCTCCAGCGATGGATGAAGAGCCGCCCGTCCAGCGTGCTTTCATCCGCCGGCAAGCTGGGGTCGCCCACGAAGAACAGGTGGGTCTCATAGCCGCGCTCGGCGAGGGCGCGGGAGAGTTCCTTCACCCTCACCCCCAGCCCGCCGGCCTGAGAGTAGACATCGGGGCCCTCGAAGGACAGCAAGATGAAGGTGGTCTTGAGCGGCTCCAGCATCAGGAGACTCGCGTTCCGAGCAGCTGCAGGGCGAAGGCATGGATCTCTAACGAGAGCGACGCCAGCAAGGTGGTGCGTGAGTCCAGTCGAACCGACACCCTGTCCACCGGGCCGCCGTCGAAATCCGTTGCCAGGCCGCCGGCCTCCCGGAGGATCAGCAGCGGCCCGGCCAGGTCGAACGCCCGCACGGGGGCCGGCGTGACCTGGAGTGTGACACCGCCGGCTGCGGTATGGCAGAGATTCAGCGCGGCCGAGCCGAGCTGCCGAACCTTCTCGGCTCGGGCGAGGACGGGGGCCGCCCGCCCTCGGGCATCGGCGCCGGTTGGCGCATCGATCTGCACCAGGGGGATCGAGCGGCCGTCGAAGGTTGGTGCCAGCGGACGGAGCGGCTTACCCTGGTGGTAGGCGCCAGCGCCCGCGGTCGCGTGGAACTCCTCGCCGCTCACCAGGTTCTGCACATAGCCGAGCCGAACGTCCTGAAATCGGTCACCCTCCGTGACGGCCAGCACGACGGCATAGTATGGCAGCCCCATCTTGGCGTTCACGCTGCCGTCCAGGGGATCGACCAGCACCAGCGGCGAGCCGCCGAAGTCGCGTTCGCCGAGCTCCTCTGAGATCAGCCGGAAGCGAAAACCGCTGCGATACGCTTGCTCCAGGTGCCGCAGCACGATCTCTTCAGCGAGCTGATCGAGGTAAATGGTCTGATCGCCGCCGGCGCCGAGGCCGACCACCTCTTTTGCCTTCGCCGACCCGGCCAGCGGCCGAATCGCGGCGCGCACCTCCGCTGCGATGGCACGGAGGATGGGAAGCCAGTCTTGTGAGGTCACTCAGTGAGGCGGCCGGCAGGCCGAGTCGCTATCCTACCCCAAGCCCGGCAGTTCCACGGTGGCCGGCGGCACCTTTTGGACCCTGGCTGAGCTTGCTGCTCCTCGCCGTGCTGGTGAAGGTCCTGCTCATCAGCCTGACGCTGATCGAGTTCGGGGCAAGCCCCGACCCGCTGACCGTCCTCGGCCGGGCCTGGGACCAGTGGGATGCGCAGCACTACCTCTATCTCGCCACCCACGGTTACGCGGCCACCGGCGATGCCCGCAACCTGATCGCCTTCTTTCCGCTCTACCCGGCGCTGATCGGCGCCCTGGCCCTTACCGGCCTGCCGGCCCGCACGGCGGCGCTGCTCATCAGCAACATCGCCGGGGTCGTGGCGGCGATCCTGCTTTATGAAATCGCCCGCGACGACGCGCGTGAGCGCGCGGCCTTTCGATCGGCCGCCTTCTTCACCGTCTTCCCCACTGCCTATTTCCTCCTGGTCGGGTACACCGAGGCGCTCTTCTGCGCGCTCGCCTTCGGCTCGGTGCTGGCGGCCCGGCGCCAGCGCTGGCTGACGGCTGGGACGCTCGGTGGACTCGCGGCGGCGGCCCGTCTGACCGGGCTGGCGCTGCTGCCGTTCCTGCTGGTCGAGCTTTATCTGGCTCGGCACGTCCTGCAGGGTGCCTGGCGGGCGATCGCCTCGCCGCTCCTGGTCGGGCTCGGGCTCCTCGCATACCTGGTAACGAACCTCGTTGTCTTGCACGACCCCTTCGCCTTCCTCGTGGTGCAGCGCCAGCACTGGTCGCATTCGCTGGCCGCCCCCTGGGTTGGTTTTGCGGATGCTCTCCGGGGGCTGACCTGGAGAGTGCCCTGGGAGCGGCTCACCGTCGGCGGCGGAGAGATCGCCGGCGGGATCGTCGCCTACGCGACCGCCACGCTGAGCTGGCTTCGGCTGCGCCCCTCGGACGCCGCGTACGCGACCGCCGTCACCGTGATGGCGACCTTTCTGCCCTTCTGGCTGAGCATTCCCCGCTATCTCCTCAGCATGTATCCGCTGTTTCTGCTCGCCGGGCGCATCCGGAGTCGGTGGATCTATGTCCCGATGGTCGGGCTCTCGTTTATCGCGCTGGTCATTTTCGGGCTGGCCTTCAGCCGGGGCTACTGGGCCTTCTAGTGGATCAGATGCGTCAGCACCGTGCTGATGATCACGTAGATCACGTAACCGACCAGGATCTGCAGAAAGGTCAGATCGAAATGGATGCCCATGATGCCCTGCAGCACCGCGAACGACAGCCCGAAGAGCAGGGCGTTGAGGACGATCACGAACAGCCCGAGCGTTAGGACCGTCACCGGTAAAGTCAGGATCAGCAGGACGGGACGGATGATGGCGTTGACCAGCGCCAGGATCACCGCCATGATGATGGCCGTGCCGAGGATGCTCTGGTGAACCTGCCAGATGAAGTAGAAGACGAACAACAGGGCGGCGACGTGGATCAAAAAGCGCGTCAGCACGCGTGCATTCTAGCCGCGCTATCCCGGCACCGCGTAGATGTCGTAATTCGCTGAGTGCAGCACCAGCCGGAACTGGGCGTTGAAGTAGTTGACGTTGGCGTTCAGGATGGTGCGCTCATCCGGCCCGACCACCACATAGTCGGCGTGGTAACGGTGAAGCACGTCGAGCGCAGCCGGGCCCCCGCTGTAGATTCGGGAGAGATCGGCCTCGCGCTGGCTGTAGTTGATGCCATAGCTCCACAGCCATCCCGGGTAGCTCATCAACACCGACCGTCCCGCCAGGTCAGCGATTGGATTGTTCGGCTGCTCGCCGGTGACGAACACCGCCTTCGGCGGCGTCACCCGGCGTACGTCGGCCGCTAACTGCACCTCCTCCGCGGTGAACCAGACATACGACGGACCCTGCGGCGGCAGGAACTGCATCAGCGACAGGACCCCGGCCAGGACCAGGCTCAGCCAGATTGCGGTGGCGCCGACGGCGCCCAACAGATGACTTCGCCAGAGCCGGACCAGCAGGGCGCCCACCGCCACCGCGCTCGCCAGGTACCAGAAGACAAACAGCTTGCTGTTGTCCCAATCCCAGGGCTGGAACTTGATCAGGTTGGCAACCAGAAAGACCAGGCTGAAGGGGGCGATCAAAAGCCGGGACCGACCACGCAGCGCCAGTGGACTCAGCAGGGCCAGCAGCAGGAGGGGGATGAAGAGCCCGGTGTTCTTGATCCAGAACCAGGGAGGAAAGTCGGCGCCCGACATCCAGCCGATCAACCATCGCGGATACTGGTGCTCGGGCGGCGCGCCCGGGTCGCCCGGCACCGCCATCAGCAGGCGCGGGACGGCGAGCAGCACCGCGACCGCGAAGAACCCGAGCCATGCCGGCCGCGGAAAGAGGAGAGCCCAGCACCCGGTCACGATGCCGACGACCACCAGGCTGTGGACGTGGAAGAGTGGCAAGAGCCCCGTGAGCGCGCCGGCCACCAGGAACGCCACCGCCTCGCTCTTGATCCGCCAGCCCCTCCAGGATCGGCGGACCGTCGCCAGCGTTTCGGCCCAGCGGAAGAACGGCGTCCGTAGGACTGGTGGGGTCAGCAACAAGAGCACGGTCAGCACCACGGCTGCCCCGAAGACGAACGATCGCTGCGGCAGGTAGTACGAAAGGATCGGGTTGTACCACTGGATGTTGACCGGCGGATCGAACCGGTCATAGGTGCGTGGGATATGGAGTAGCGTCGTGATCAGCCCCAGGCGCGCCGCATCACCGAAGAAAAACCAGAAGCCCAATCCACCCCCCAGCAGCGTGAGCGTCACGGCGATCACGCCCGCGCCGATACCACCGGTCAGCCGGCGCGCCCAGAGGATGAGCCCGCTCAGCGCCAGCACGGTCATCCCCCAGCTCGGCCAGACCAGCGCGGCCGGGATGCTCCACCCGCCGCCCACGAGCAGGGCGCTCGCGAAGTCTGGCGCAAACGGATATCGAAAGGGTGTGCCGGCGAAGATCGGATTCTGGGGCGGCAGGTTGTGGCCGTAGGTAAAGCTGGTCGTATAGCTGGCATGGAACGACCAGTCGGACCAGGTGTTGTTGTAGTGCGCGAGCCAGGCGTCGGGCGTGACCTCGACGGCGCGGGTGAAGAGGTATCCCATCAGCAGCGCCACGAGCGCCACGGCCACCGGCAACCCCCAGGTCGCCGGAATGAACGCGACGCGGAACTTCGGCAGGTGCCTCCACAACAGGTAGCCGCCGGCCAGAAGCCCGAACGCCGCGAGCAGCAGCACGAGCGCGATGCTGACGCCAATGGCCAGCGCGAGCGCGTAGCCGACCATCGTCATCCCCACGATCGCCACCACCATGCCGACCACCAGCCGCTCCCCGGCCGTCAACCAGGGCGGCCCGCCGGATGCGAGGCCCACTCCGAGGACCAGGCAGCCGGCGCTGAGCGCTAGCCCGGGGAGGTCCAGTAACAAAGACACCAGTTGGGCAAGGGCTTGACGAACGCGAACCAGACGTGGCTGTTCAGCGCGTCAGCGGTGAGTGGCAGCCCGGTCCACAACGGATAGAAGTAGAGAAAGAACCCAATCACCATCACGAGATAGGCGGTGGCCGGCACGGCGCCGCTCAGGCGCAGCGCCATGCCCGGCATGAACCCACGGATCGATCGCAGGTAGGTCAGCCCCAGCGCCAGCCCGAGAAACATGGCGGGCAGGCCGCCCAGCATGTGGTAGAGGAACAGGCCGCGAGGCACGAGCGCGAGTGGCAGCCAGGCGGTGATGAACGCGACCAGGACAAAGGTGGAGACATAGAGCCGCTGGTCCAGCGGACCTGCCAGGTCCCGCCGCTCCGCATCGACGGGATCGAGATCATGTCGCGATAGGTAGTCCTGGATCAGCGCGGGAAGGCCGATCGCGATTCCGACCAGGGAAAGGGTCGCCGCCCACCAGATCAGCGGATTGCCCAGGTTGAAGATCTCAGCCACCAGCGCCGAGCCCGTGGACTGGTCGATGCCGAGTTTGCTGCCGGTGTAGTAGTACACGACTGGCCGGAAGTCGAGCGGCCACGACCACCACGGGCTATAGAAGATGTGGTCGGCCTTCAGGTTGATGTGGTAGATCCAGGTCTGCCGATGCCATTCCGCGATCTCCGTCCAGATGGCGCCGGGATTGACGTGGAGGGGAAGGAACGACAGCGCCGGTTGCGGCAGGTTGGTGATGCCATGGGTGATGGTCAGGTAGCGAGTAAAGCTGAGGCCGTAGACGATGGCGGGCAGGAGCGCCAGGCTGAGCAGGGCAACCCCGGCGGTCGTACCGTCGTACCGAGTCCAGCGGAGGACGAGTCGCAGGCCGAGAATGACGAGGATGGTGCCGTAGGCCGCGAGCGTCGTCCATTTTGCGCCGATCGCGAGTCCGAGCGTGACACCGGTAAGCACGATCATCCATCGCCGTCGCCGGACCGTGTCGGCGTTGAGGTGCAGGTGGAATAGGAGGTAGGCGAGCACCACCAGGGTGATCGGGATGATGTCGATCACCGCGGTCCTCGACTCGACGAACGTCATCCCATCGAACGCCGTCAGCACGCCGGCCGCGATCGCGAAAAAACGCATGGCGAGAAGCTGGCGGGCCAGCAGGTACATCAACGGGATCAATGCGGTGCCGAACAGCGCGGGCATGAAGCGCCAGCCGAAGGAGTTGAAGCCGAACAGCTTGATCCCGATGGCGATGATGAGCTTGGCCAGCGGCGGCTCGGGATCAAAATAGTCGCGGCCCAGCAGGTCGTCGTGGGCATCGTTCGCGAAGTACAGTTCGTCGAAAACAAAGGGCGAGTTGGGGGCGATGTCGTTTGGCTTGCCCAGCCCCGGGAGCGACGGGTCCTGGTAGTTGTGTCCGATGCCCCAGGCGGTGATCGGCGCGGACGAGCCGGGATGGGCAAAAATGTCGAGGAAGAACGGGCTGCCGAACCGCAGCACGCCCGCGACCAGCGTGAGGGCGAGCAGCCAGTACAGGTCGTACCGGTCGATCCGCCACCAGCCGCGGCCCGCTCGTCGCACCCGGCGCCCAGTGGGAGCCGCTCTGGCAGCTGGCGCGACGCCCATCAGGCGGCCGGCCCGCGGAGCCGGCCCTTCATCTCGGCGACAAACTCGTCGACGTTGATCAGGGGCACAACCACGTCCGCCCCCGCCACCAGTCGCGGCCCTAGCTGCCGTTCCGTTTGCTCGACCAGGTCGCGCTGGCGCCGATCGAGGCGGATGTAGGCTGCCGGTTCTCTGGCCAGCCGTCGCACGAAGCGATTGACGAAGCGCCGCCGCTCGGGAGGCTGGAATGCGACCTCGAGAGGCTGGCGCCGCACCCGAGAGAGGGCGGTGTAGGGCAGCTCCACATGCCGAAACAGGTAGCGGACCCTGAGTGCGTCGTCGGAGATCTCTACGTACGAAAACCATCGCATCAGCCAGAAGGTGACCAGGATGGCGAGGTCGAGCGTCAAAACGGGAATGAAGGAGATGATTTGCTGCCCCTGTTTCAGGTTCACCGCGACCAGCACCAGCAGGATGATGAAGAAGCTGCCATAGAACCAGATGCCGTCATTCCATCGCTGGATCGCGTAGCGGATCGGAAAGCGCCGGGTCGCCCCCTGGGTCATCGAGCCACGCGGACGGTACCGGTGCGCTCCATCAGGTGATCGGCGCCCTCAAAGTAGGTATCGAGGTTCGGCTGCTCCTGCAGCCACTGCCAGTAGGCTCGCGCCATCGCCTCCAGCCCCGTTTGCGCCTCCCATCCGGTGGCCTTCAAACGGCTGACGTCGGGTACCGCATGACGGGCATCACCGACGCGGTAGCGGCCCGGTATCTCGGGCGTCAGCTCGCGCTCGGCGACACGCAGCAGGATGCGGGCGAGGTCCATCACGGTATGGGCCCGGCCGCTGGCGACGTTGTATGCGCCCGGCGGCAAGCCGGCCAGCGCGGCGACGTTGGCGCGCGCCACGTCCTCCACGTCGATGAAGTCCCGCAGCTGGTTGCCGTCCTCGAGCAGCACCGGTGGCTGGTGGTGGGCCAGGCGAAGGGCGAAAATCCGCAGCGCGCCGTAATACGCATTCTGAAAGGGTTGCGCTCGTCCCTGCACGGCGCCGTAGCGAAGGATCACCCACTCGATGCCATGCCGCTCCCCCAGCAGGCGCACCAGGTCTTCCTGCGCCAGCTTGCTGAGACCGTACGCACTCGTCGGCCGCGCCACCGATTCGTCGGTCACCATGGGCGTCACCGCGCCGCCGCAAATCGGGCATGGCGGATCCCAGATGCCGTGCTCCAGGACATCGACCCGTCGCGGCTGCGGGTAGACATCGCCGTCCTTGCCACAGCGATATTTGCCCTCGCCGTAAACCGCCGTCGTTGAGCCCAGCACCACGCGCCGCACGGATGTCTTCCCGTCGAGCAGCAGCTCGAAGAGGATGGCCGTGCCCACCGCATTGACGTGGAAGAGCTTGCTGAAGGACGGAAGGTAGTCATGGTGGTCGGCGAGGTGGATCACGACCTCGTTCTCTTTGAGGGCCCTCACCCAGTCCTCCCGCTTACGAACGTCGCCTTCGATCAGCTCCATCCCGGCCGGAAGCGCGGGTGGCCCGTCATGGGCCGGCGGCGACAGGTTATCGAGGATTGTGACCTGGTGGCCCTGTTTGAGGAGCAGCTGACCGGTGCGCTGACCAATGAAGCCGGCGCCGCCGGTGATCAGCACCTTCATTTCTGCGGACTATAGCTGACGCCCGATCTCGGTCCGATCGTGACCCGTGACAGCGCCGTTACCGGCTCTTCACGGGTTCTTAACAGGGCCGCGGATATCGTGATCCCGCTTCCCCTTCCTTGAAGGCCGAGACCCCAATCTCGGCCTTTCTTCTTTTATAGCCGGGCTCCTTCCAGCGAGCGCTGACAGTTGCAGCCTGGCTCGGCCGGGACCATTGGGATCATCGCGGCAAGGAGGTCGCGGACTCGGACGATGTTTTCCGCCAGGACACGCATCACCTCGTGGGCCTGCACGGCCCTGACTTCGGGGACGCCTTCCAAGCCGGCATCGTAGTCGGTCACCAGCGAGAGGTTCACGTAGCACATCTCGAGCTCTCGCGCGAGGATCACCTCGGGATACTGGGTCATACCAACGATGTCCCAGCCCATCCGGCTATACCAACGGCTCTCCGCTCGCGTGCTGAAGCGCGGTCCCTGCACGACGACCACCGTTCCCGCCGGCCGCCAGCGCAAGGATTGCTGACCGGCGATCCGTCCGGCGAGCGCCCGGAGTTCGGGGCAATAGGGGTCGGCGGCGCTGATGTGGACGACGTCGGGGCCGCGATAGTAGGTGTCGGCCCGACCGGTGGTGCGATCGATGAACTGGTCGCAGATCATGAGGTCGCCGGGATGAAGGTCAGGCTGCAGGCTGCCGACCGCCGACGGGCCGATGATGCGGCGGACGCCCAGCTGGCGCATCGCCCAGACATTGGCGCGGTAGTTCACGAAGGGTGCGGGGATCTCGTGCTTCGGTCCATGCCGCGGCATGAAGGCGACGCGCCGTCCGGCGATGTCGGCCACCTCAAGGGGCCCGCTCGGTGCGCCGTAGGGTGTGTCAACCCGTACCTCCTCCGCACCGTCGAGCCATTCGTAGAATCCCGATCCCCCAAAGACGCCGATCTCCGCCGTCGACGACATCAGGCGAGGACGTGCCCGCGCGGCGATACCTGCGCCGTGTATCGCGAGAGATCGGTGATCCGGCTGCGGGATGAGCACACCGGACAGTCCGGATCGCGAGGGAATGCGGTGGTCCGTGTCTCGCCACGCAAGCCGTCGTGCTGGAAGATCCGGCCGCTCAGGGGCTCGCCGACACCCAGCAGGATTTTGATGGCCTCCTCGGCCTGGACGCTGCCGATCACGCCGGTGGCGGCGCCGATGATGCCGGCCTCTTCACAGGTCTGCACATCGCCCGGCTCGGGCGGCTCCTGGAACAGGCAGCGCAGGCAGGGTCCGCCCGGCACAACTGTCGTGACCTGGCCGCCCCACCGCAAGACGGCCCCATGAACCAGCGGTTTGCGCAGGATGACGGCGGCGTCGTTGAGGAGAAACTTCGTCTCGAAGGCGTCTGTGCCGTCGACAACCAGGTCATACTCCGCCAGCAGGCCGGCGACATTCGAGGCTCGAACATTCACCTCCCGCTCGTCGAGACGGATCGCAGGGTCGAGCAGGCGGATGCGGCCGGCGGCCGCTTCGACTTTCGGCCGGCCAACGTCGCACTCCTCGAAGATGATCTGGCGGTTCAGGTTCGAAAGTTCCACCCGCTGGTCGTCCACGAGTCCGAGGTGGCCCACGCCGGCGGCCGCCAGGTAGAGGGCCACCGGAGAGCCGAGGCCACCGACGCCGACGATCGCAACGGAGGACTGCTGCAGCCGCCGCTGCCCGGCCTCGCCGACCTCGGTAACGATGCGCTGCCGATGGTGCCGGGCGTCCATCACCGGCTGGCCTCCGCGCCCGTAAAGGCGCCGTAATCAACCAGTGAAAGGATGCTGGGCCGATCGCCGCACAGCGGGCAGGCGCGGCTGCGACGGTAACGGACTTCCTGGAAGGTCATGGCCATCGCGTCGTGCAAGAGGACTCGGTTGACAAGACCATCCCCCACCTGGGTGATGAGCTTGATGGTTTCGGCGGCCTGGATGGTGCCGATGATGCCGGGCAGCGCCGCCAGAACGCCCACCTGCTCAGATTCGCCGATTGCGCCCGCGGGCGGCGGCTCTGGGTACAGGCAGCGATAGCAGCCGCGCCCCGGTAGAAACACGGTGACCTGTCCTTCGATGCGAAAGATGCTGCCGTGCACCAGCGGTTTGCCGAGCAGGTAGGCGGCGTCACTGAGCAAATAGCGAGCTCGAAAAGAATCGGTACCGTCGACGATCACGTCGTACCGGTCCAGCAGTTCCATCGCGTTGTGCTCGTCGACCGTCGCCTGGATCGACTCGACAATCAGATCCGGATTGAGGGCCCGAACTGTCCTCGCGGCGACGTCCACCTTGGCCTGTTCCAGTCCGTCCACGGAGTGCACGACCTGTCGCTGAAGGTTGGAGAGCCGCACCTGATCGTGATCCGCCAGCCCGATGGTGCCGACGCCGGCAGCCGCCAGGTAGAGTGCGACCGGGGAGCCAAGGGCACCGACACCCACGATCAGCACGCGCGATTGCATCAGCCGCTGCTGGCCCGCCGGGCCGATCTCCGCCAGCGTGAGATGACGGGCGTAGCGCTGTCGTTGCTCAGGCGTGAACGGCGACGCCGGCATCATGCGTCCTTGTGATTGGCCGGCGCGGAGTGGAAGATGCCGTGGAACACGCGCGACTCCGTCCTGCGCAAGCGGAGGCAGTCGGCCAGCGTGTGTGAGGCGAAGACATCGCGCGCGGCCTGCTCCGCTTTCTCGGTGACCTGCGCGAGAACCTGGCTGTCGCCGGCCCCGGTGCCATCCTCCTGCCGGCTGCGGAGCCCGTTGCCCTCCAGGCAGCCGATCACCTCGTCCAGACGGATCTGGTCCGGGCGGCGGGCCAGCTCGTGCCCGCCGTGCGGACCCCGCGTCGAGCTCACCAGTCCGGCGCGGCGAAGTGTCATCAAGACCTGGTCCAAAAACGGCCCCGGGATTCCCTGCCGCCGAGCGATCTCGCCGCTCTGCAGGGCTCCCCGGCCGGTGTTGGCGGCCAGCTCGAGGGCAGCGCGCACCCCATATTCAGTCTTCATCGAAAATCGCATTCGCATCGGTGTCCTCGCGAAAGTTGATCGAACTGGTCAAGTATATCGCAGGGCGGCTCGAGGGCCGGCCGGCGTTACGCGAGGCGGAGGGCCAGCGCGAAGAACAGCGCCCCCAGCACGACCAGCGGCACGGTGGTCGCGATCAGGCTAAGGCTGCGCAGACCGATGGCGCGCCGGTCCTCGCTCGATGATCGAACGCGGGCTCGAAGCACAAAGCCTTCGACCGCCAGGAGCAGCGATGCCCCTCCCAGCCCAAGAGCCACCATGACGATGGCCCAGTTGGTGCTTGGCGTTCCCTCGGTCTGCGAAAAGGCGTTGAAGCTCGCCGCGAGAACCCCGACCAGCGCGACCAGCACCCCGAGCGGGACGAGAGTCAGGTTGATGCCGCGCATCGTTCGACCGGGTTCCGGCCGGCGTGAGAACTGCCACGCCGATGCCAGGACGAAGGCCATGTAGGCGGCGATGACCACGTAGAAGAACAGCGGCGTCATGATCTCGCCAAACGTAATCGCAGCCGGCAACACCCGATCAATGTAGTCTTAGCGGCCGTCAGGCCGCCGCCCTTTCGCGCGCGTTACACCACCGTGTAGCCAGGGCCGCGGTCGTTAACTGAGAATCCGATACAGGTTATTAACGACGGCGAAGGTCGTGATCCAGGCCGCGACCAGGTACGCGTTCCAGATGGCAACCCGCCGCCGCCCGAAAATCAGAAGGAAGCCAACCAGGGCGGCACCCAGCGCCAGCTTGATGGCATACACAGCCAGCTCGCCATTGTTCGCGATGATCCAGGCGGCGATGCCGTTGAGCTCCTGGCGTCCCTGGCTCAGACCAATGTGCGTCGTGGTGATGTCGAGCAGCTGGGCGGTGCAGAATCCAGTGAGGATAAGGGCCTTCTTCCCAGTGGAGATTTGCTTGCGCCCCATGTCGCCCACCTTGCGGGCGACCACGCCACGGACCTCCGCGATCATTGATCCGAATTTACAGCGCTAATATCAGAAAAGCAACGCCCAAGATGGCGCTTTTCAAATACCGCCGGCTTCCCCTCCATGAGGCTGCCCGGATTATATGAGCAGTCTCACGCTCCGTCCAGAGCCAAGTTTCCCGACCTTCCGCTCAGGCCGCTTTCTTGCTGTTGCCGAGGATTTCTCGCCGGCGCTTGAAGAGATACGGCCCCGCGATCAGCAGGCTGCCGACGATCAGCGCACCGACCGCGATCCTGAGATAGAACGTCCACTCTGCGGAGGGATCAAGCGCGGGGTCGTAGAGGCTGCGACCACTGATGACGAACGTCACCGCCCCAACGGCGCCTTTGATCGTCCAGCCGACGACCGTGGCTTCGGCGTGGTTCCAGCGCTGGTCTTCGGTGACAGCCGGCAGGCTGGCGCACGGCCAGGCCCCGGTCAGGTGCACCGGGATTGGAGGTTTTGGCGACGCCGATTTGGGTGGAGCCGCGAAACGGAAGGGCTTGGCCGGCTTGCTGAGGTCGAAGAGGATGACGTCCTGCCCGGTTTGATTCTGCAGGAGCAGGTCACACCCGCCCGCGGAGCCCTGAATGGTCAGCCCCGGCGTCTTGGGGACGATCCCGTCCACTACCGTTTTGAAGGGCTGGTCCTCGGCGAGGGCCGTAACGGGAAGCATCAGGCCGGCGACCCCGAGGATGAACGCCAGCGCCAGCCGTTTCACGACCCTATAACGACGATCAGGCCTTCGGCTGGCGCTAAACTCGGCAAGCATGCCGTACGAATTCGTTCTCACCGAGGCTCGCGGCCCGATCGGGATCGTGACCATCAATCGGCCGCAGGTGCGCAACGCGCTTAACCATCAAACGATTGCCGAGCTGATCGACGCCCTGGAGGCCTTCGACCAGGACGACGCGGTTCGCTGCATGATCCTCACCGGCGACGATCGGGCTTTCGCGGCCGGCGCCGATATTTCTCAGATGGTCGAGGCGAGCGCCGTCGATGTTCTCGACGACGACAACTTCGCTCGCTGGACACGGTTCCGGGCAATCCACAAGCCGGTGATCGCCGCGGTGAGCGGTTATGCCCTCGGCGGGGGCTGCGAGCTGGCATTGATGTGCGATATGGTGGTTGCCTCGGAAACCGCGCAGTTCGGCCAGCCGGAGGTGAAGCTCGGGATCATCCCGGGAGCCGGCGGGACCCAGCGCTGGGCCCGCTCTGCGGGAAAGGTCCGCGCCATGGAGGCGGTGCTCACCGGCGAGCCCGTGGCCGCGATCGATGCCGAGCGGATCGGCCTGGTCAACCGGGTCGTGCCGGTGGGGGCGCAGCTGGATGAGGCGCTTCGACTCGCGAACCTGATCGCCGCCCGCCCGCCACTGGCGGTCCGGCTCGGCAAGGAAGCCGTCAACCAGGCGATGGAGGTCGGGCTGTCGGCCGGGCTCGAATTCGAGCGCAAGCTTTTTTATCTGCTGTTCGCGTCGGAGGACAAGCGGGAAGGCATGCGAGCCTTTCTCGAGAAGCGTCCCGGCCGATTCAGCGGGCGATGACCGACATTCTCTTGAGCACGCGCCAGGGCGCGGTGCTGATCCTGACGATCAACCGACCGGACGCGCTCAATGCGCTCAATCCGCAGACCACGCGGGCGCTGACGACGGCCCTCGACGAGGCCAGGCGCGATCCGGAGGTGGGCGCGATCGTCCTCACGGGAGCCGGGCGCGCGTTCTGCGCGGGCGCCGATCTCAGAGACGTCGCCGATCGCGCGCAGGCCGGCGAGACCGACCTCGGAGACGATCTTCGGACGAACTACGCGCCGATGATTCGCGCCATCCGTTCCTGTCCCAAGCCGGTGGTCGCCGCGTTGAATGGAACGGCTGCCGGGGCAGGCTTGAGCCTGGCGCTGGCCTGCGATCTTCGGATCGCGGCCGCCGGCGCCCAGTTGATAGTGGTCTTTGTCCGGGTTGGCCTCGTTCCCGACGCCGGCAGCCTTTTCTTCCTGACGCGGATGCTCGGTCTGAGCAAGGCGACGGAGCTGGCGATGACCGGCGACCCGCTCACCGCCGAGAAGGCGGAGGAGCTCGGCTTGATTGCAGCGGTCGTCCCGGCCGACCAACTCATGGCGACGGCCGTGGCACGCGCCACCGGTTTCGCCAACGGGCCACGACGGACCTTCGGGTTGATCAAGGCCGGCATCGAGCGGGCGCTCGTCGGTGATCTCGAGCAGGTCATGGAACTGGAATCGCAGCTTCAGGCGCGTGCTGCCAGGACGCCCGATGCGCAGGAGGCGATCCGGGCTTTCCTGGAGAAGCGCAAACCGGTCTTTGAAGGCTAAAAAGAAAGAGCGGCGGTGTTACCCGCCGCTCTCACTTAAATCAACTTTTGCCATGGGCACCACCTCCCAGACCTTAGGCGGCCATTGTATCAGTTACCCGCCCGGATCCTGTCTTCGACAAGGTCGCGGGAGATCAGGATCTGGCGCGCGCCTTCGATGCTGCGGAGCTGGCGCAAGAGCTCGGAGGTTGTCCGGTCGTGTGGCAGACCAACGTCGATCTCGAGACGGTCATCTGCTTCATTCAGCTCATGGATCCGGATCGACATTGGAAAGGCCCCGATGCTCGCCAGGGCCGCCCGCACGCGCTCGATCTCGTCCGCGCCTCGGGGCACGACCAGGTTGACGGTCGCCTCGTTGGCCCGCTTGAAGAAGCGCTTCTCAATGGGTTTCAAGACCATCAAGACCGCCAGGACCAGGAGGGTCGTGAAGACCGCTTCAAAGTAGCGTTGCGTCCCGGACGCCATGCCGATGGCCGCAACGGCCCAGATGGTGGCGGCGGTCGTCAGGCCCCGCACGAGGTCCTTGCGCAAAAAGATCGTCCCCGCCCCCAGGAAGCCGATGCCTGTCACAATCTGCGCGGCGACCCGCGACGGGTCGGTTTGACTGAAGCCGTATGCACCGACAATGGTGAACAGGCAGGACCCGAGGGAAACCATGGTCACCGTGCGCAGCCCCGCCGCCCGCTCCTGACGCTCGCGCTCCAGTCCGACGATGGCGCCAAGGACCAGCGCCACCAGAAGCCGCAACATCAGGTCGACCGCATTCGGCACGGCGCTATGGTACTGCCGGGCCGGCGCAAGCGGCGAAGAAAAGACTACGCGGCGGTAAAGAGGTTGTTATCGAACGGCTCGATATCGGAGTCGTCCGCTTGGCCCCGACGCTCCGTGAACAACGCTTCCTCGACCGCGAACAGGGCATCCATCAGCTTGGGGATGCCTACCTTTACCTTGATATTCACCAGCTGGTCCGGGCTCGACTGAATCGGCGCGATCAGGCCAAGGATCTCCTCGAGACGCGGTTCGTAGGAGACCGGGACGCGCTTCATTCCCTTGAGATTGAGCTCCTCCAGCTCCTGCAGCAGCCGGTCGATCAGTTGAACCGGCCGCCGAAGCTGGTCCTGCCGAGCTTTCAGGTCGCGGTGCTGCCGTTCGGCGTCACGGATGTACGCGTTGGTTTGAGCAAGCAATCCTGTCATCAACGAACCCTCATTTCATGCCGACGAAAACTGCTTCTTCATGCTCGCAAACCCATTCCTTCCAGCATTTATTCCCTCGGGCCGAGACGGATTCGAGGGTTGGGCGGCGCAACTCGGCCGTAGACTTTCGGTGGCATGCCGCTACTTCGCATCGAAAAGCTGACCCTGATGTACGGCGCCACCGAGGTGCTTTCGGAGCTGACCTTCCAGGTCGAGCCGCGGCAGCGGCTGGGGATCGTCGGTGCCAACGGCAGCGGCAAGTCGAGCCTGCTGCGGGCGATTTCGGGCGAGCTGACGCCGGCGGCCGGAACCCTGACCCTGGCCCCACGAAGCCGAACGGCCTACCTGGCGCAGGAGCTCGAAGCTGGTCCGCACGAAAGTGTGTACGCCGACGCGCTACACAGCCGGACGGACATCATGCGGCTGCGGGAGCGGCTGGCCGGGCTGGAGGCGTCAATGACCGGCGCGACCGGTGCGGACCTGGCGAATCTGGTTGAGGAGTACGGCGACGTCCAGCATGAGTACGAGCGCCTCGATGGCTACGCCTATGACAACCGGGTCGCGGAGGTCCTTTTCGGGGTGGGTCTCACCGAAGCCGACCAGGCCTTGCCTCCCAGCGCACTAAGCGGGGGACAGCGGCGGCGGCTCGCCCTCGCTCGTCTGCTGCTTCAGGATGCCGACCTGCTCTTACTCGACGAGCCGACCAACCATCTGGACCTGGAAGCGATCGAGTGGCTCGAAGGTTTCTTACGCCTCTCACGCTCAGGGATGTTGATCGTGTCGCATGACCGCCGGTTTCTCGAGCGCACCGCCGACGACATCCTCGAGCTGCAGGCTCGGGCCGGCGAGTGGTACCCGGGGAACTACCGGCAGTACCTCCGCCTGCGGCGCGAACGTCGCGCCGTTCGCCAAAAGGAGTACGACGCACAGCAGGATTACATCGCGCGCACTGAGGAATTCATCCGGCGCTACAAGGCCGGCCAGCGAGCCCGCGAAGCGCGGGGCCGGCAGACGAAGCTCGACAGGCTCGCGCGGGTGGCTCCGCCGGCGAATGACGAGCAGATCCGGATCCGGCTGCGCGCCTCGAGCACCAGCGACCTCATCTTTCAGAGCGATGGCCTCGAGCTCGTGTACCCGTCCCCCTCCGGAGGCTCAGGTTGGGGGCTTTCGATGCCGGCGTTCACGGTCAGCGCAGGCGAGCGAGTCGCGATAGTCGGGCCCAACGGTTCGGGAAAGACCAGCTTGCTCAAGGCGCTGCTCGGCGAGCTCCGCCCACGCGAGGGCCGGGTCAAGACGGGTCCTCGCGTGACGATGCGCTATTACGACCAGCACCTGGCGGACCTGGATCCGACAAAGACCGTCCTGACCGAGCTGCAGGATGCCTTCGGCCTGCCGGAGGAAACGCTGCGCACCTTCCTCGGCCGACTACTCTTCAGCGGCGATGACGCCTTCAAGACGATTCGCTCCCTCAGCGGCGGCGAGAAGAGCCGGGTTGCGCTCGCCAAGTTGATGCTCGACGATGCCGGCCTCCTGCTGCTCGACGAGCCGACGAACCACCTCGACATACCGGCCCAGGAGATGCTGGAAGAGGCGCTGCAGGACTTCGAAGGCACTATCGTGTTCGTTTCCCACGACCGGTATTTCATCGACGCGATCGCCACTCGGCTGTGGGTCATCGACGATGGGGCAGTCACCCTGCATCTGGGCAACTACAGCGACCTCGAGCGCCGGCGTCAGCACGTCCAGCGGGCCGCGGTTGCCGTCGAGCCGGCCCGCTCCCGTCGGCTGGATCAGCGGATAACGATCGACGGCGAAGCCAGCGGGTCATCGGTGTCCGCAGTCGAAGGTCGCATCGAGGAGCTTGAAGCCGAGGTTCGCCTGATCGAGGAGCAGCTGGCAGACCATCAGACTTACGACGACCCGGCGCGCGTGGCCGAGCTGGCCCGCGCGCATGAAGACGCCTCCGGGCGCCTGCGAGCCCTGTACCAGGAATGGGAGCAAGCCGCCGGCGAATAGACCGGCGCCTGGGGCGTCCGACCCGGGCGCTTCGGCCGGTGGCGAGCGGCGATCATCCACTGCTGCTCCCGGCGGTATCCATCGTCTACGCCCTGCTCATCGCCGCCACGCTGCTCGCTTTTGCTGAGCTCGTCCAGTTCATGCCGGGTGCCTGGTTCAACCTGCTGGCGGGCTCCGTGCTGGCGCTGTCGGTATCCACGGTTGTCATCCTGTTGCGGGCGGCGTGGCGCCGGCATCGGGAGGGCCTGGATCGCCGAGCCGTGGGATGGGTTGCTGGCACGCTGGCGGTGGCGCTGCTTGGCGGTGTGGCCGGCGTCGAGCTGTTGGACAGCGCGCAGCTGGCCGCTCAGATCAGCGGCGCGGACGTCCACCTCACCAAACCGCTGATCGAGTCGCTGCCACGCCCGCCGGGCGCGGCAGTCCTGAGTGAGCAGCCCGGCCTGGCCGACACGGAAAGCATCTCGGAGGAGATCAAAGCGGCCAATCTGAACGCCGTCATCCCTTTCTACAAGGCGCAGCTGAACAAAAGCGGCTGGATCGAAGACACCACCTCGGCCTCGACGACGAGCGCCCGCTTCGTCAAGGGCACGTTCATCCTCTCGATCGACCTCGACCCCGCGTCCGGCAGCTACGCGCTCACCGTCGACCACATCAATCCGAGTCTGTTGGGCTCCCCCTCAGAGTCCCCCAGCGCCAGCCCGTAGCCGGGCTTAGGCACCGCGCACAAAAAGCACCCTGGCAACTCGTCTTTCCGGCCCGATGACGCGGCAGACCGCCGTCTCTAGGATCGAGGCAAGTCGGATTTCCGCGTGCAACGGAGGGAAATTGTCTATGGCGATTGACCAGGGCGTGCGCTCGAAGAAGGAAACCAGGGCGGATGCCCAGTCCGTCATTGACCTGGCTCACAAGCAGGGACTGAAGATCGTCGACCTCAAGTTCATCGACCTGATCGGGACCTGGCAGCATTTCTCGATCCCGGTCCAGGAACTGAGCAAGGGCCTCTTCGAGGACGGCATCGGCTTCGACGGCTCGAGCATTCGCGGCTTCCAGCACATCCATGAGAGCGACATGTTGCTCATCCCGGATCCATCGACCGCCATCGTCGACCCGGTCTTGCGGGTGCCGACGCTCAGTATCGGCTGCGACGTCATCGACCCCATCACCCGCGAACCTTACTCGCGCGACCCTCGTTATGTGGCGAAGAAAGCGGAGGCGTTCCTTTCTTCCACCGGCATCGCGGACACAAGCTTCTGGGGCCCGGAGTGCGAGTTCTACATCTTCAACAGCATGCGCTTCGACCAGAACCAGTTCTCCGGTATGTACGAGATCGACTCGGTGGAAGGCGTATGGAACTCCAGCAAGAACTCGGAGCCGAACCTGGCGTATAGGCCGCGCTACAAGGAAGGTTATTTCCCGGTGCCACCGACCGACAAGTTACAAGATCTTCGCTCGCAGATCGTCCTCAAGCTGATCGAAGCCGGTATCGACGTCGAGGTGCATCACCACGAGGTCGGCACAGCAGGCCAGACCGAAATCGACATGCGTTACGGAACCCTGGTGAAGATGGCCGACCAGGTGATGATGTACAAGTACGTCGTCAAGAACGTCTGCGCCCAGAACGGATTCGTCGCGACGTTCATGCCCAAGCCGCTCTTCATGGACAACGGATCCGGGATGCACACCCACCAGAGCCTCTGGAAGGACGGGGTGCCCCTGTTCTATGACAAGGCGGGCTACGCGAGCATCAGCGAGATGTGCCGCTGGTACATCGGCGGTTTGCTGAAGCACGCCCCGTCCCTGCTCGCCTTCGCCGCCCCGACGACCAACTCGTACCGGCGGCTGGTA
>VBHC01000121.1:0-19924 GCA_005889535.1 Chloroflexota bacterium | reverse complement strand
CCCATGTACTTCACCGATCCCAAGCAAAAGCGCTTGGAGTTCCGTACTCCGGATCCGTCCTGTAATCCCTACCTGTCCTTCGCGGCCTGCCTGATGGCGGGTCTCGACGGGGTGATCAACAAGATCGAACCTCCCAAGCCGATCGACGAAGATCTCTATGAGCTCGAGCCCGAGCTCAAGCGCCAGGTCAAGAGCACGCCCGGATCCTTGCTCGAAGTCCTGGATGCCCTGGAGGTGGACAACGAGTATCTCCTCCGCGGCGGCGTCTTCACCACCGATCTGATCGAGACCTGGATCGACTACAAGCGCGTCAAGGAGTTCGACCAGGTTGCGTTGCGGCCACATCCATGGGAGTTCTATCTCTACCACGACATCTAATCCGCCCCGCTAGTCAGATCGCGCGTTCGCCGTTGACGGCTGCCACTCGCCCTGGCAGCCGTCTCATGATTTAGCAGAACAAGCCCTGGCGACCTGCCGATCATCCTCGACCCGGCCCGTCCTGGCTCGAGGAGACTCGTCCGTCGAACTCGGAGCACAAAGGAGTCCCCGACGCCGAAGACTGAAACGGCCGGCGGTCGTGCGACGTCGGTCACCGTCGACCGCGCGCTGGAGCGCCTGTCCGAGCGCGGCATCCGCTTCCTGGATCTGCGCTTCGTCGACGTCCTCGGAACGGTAAAGAGCATCACGATTCCGACGCAGCGGCTGGCGCACGCCGTGCGCAATGGCGAGTGGTTCGACGGCTCGTCGGTGGAAGGCTTCGCTCGCGTGTTCGAGAGCGACATGTTCCTCCGTCCGGACCTGGACACGCTCACCATCGCGGCCGGCGGCGCAGCGCCCGGCGCCCAGGTGATCTGCGACCTGCTGACCCCGGAGGGGGAGCGGTTTGCGGGCGATCCGCGGGGCGTGCTCGCCCGGGCTCAGGCGGAGGCGGGTGCGCTGGGCTTCGATTACGCCGTCGCGATCGAGCTGGAGTTCTTCCTGCTGAACGCCGACCCGGCCGCCGGCGTGCGTCCCGGGCGGCACGACCGGGCCAGCTACTTCGACCATCCGGTCGACCTGGGGAGCGAAGTCCGGCAAGAGATCGTGGACGGGCTGGACCATCTCGGAATCACGATCGAGGCCAGCCACCACGAGGTCGCGGCCGGCCAGTACGAGCTCGACCTCGGGCTCAGTAACGCACTCAAGAGCGCGGACCAGCTGGTCACCATCAAGCACGCGGTCAAGGCGGTCGCCCAGCGCCGTGGGCTGCTCGCGACCTTCATGCCGAAGCCGATTTTCGGGGCGGCCGGCTCCGGGATGCACACGCACCAGGTGCTCAACGAGACGGGCCGGGACGTCAACGCGTTCTACGACAGGGCCGACCAGTATCACCTTTCGGCGGTCGCCAAGCACTTCATCGCGGGACAGCTGGCTCATGCGCGCGCCATGTGCGCGCTGGTTGCCCCGCTGGTCAACTCCTACAAGCGGTTCGTGCCCGGCTTCGAGGCGCCGGTTGCGAT
Organism: Chloroflexota bacterium; assembly: GCA_005889535.1. Classification (GTDB taxonomy): domain Bacteria; phylum Chloroflexota; class Dormibacteria; order CF-121; family CF-121; genus CF-13. Next base: position 18,425 of record VBHC01000121.1, on the reverse strand, counting down.
CAGTTGGGCGCAGATGAACCGGTCGGCGCTGATCCGGGTGCCCCGCGCCGGCAGCGGCGATCGCGCCATGATCCGGGTCGAGTTTCGAGCTCCGGACCCCTCGTGCAACCCGTACCTGGCGTTCGCCGCCATGCTCCACGCCGGCCTCGCCGGAGTCCGGCAGAAGCTGCCGCTACCGCCGCCCGTCGAGGAAAACCTGTACGCCTTCGACCCCGAGCGCCTGGCCCGCCACCAGCTCGGCCAGCTACCCGCCTCGCTCGCAGAGGCCCTGCGCGATCTGCGCCAGGACGAGGTCATGCGCGACGCGCTGGGTGTCCACCTCCTGGAGCGTTTTATCGAGGCGAAGGAGATGGAGTGGCAGAACTATGAGAAGCAGGTCAGCGCCTGGGAGCTCGACGCGTACCTCGAGGCCTACTGACCGGGTTCACGGTCCTGTCCTGGTCGCCGTCGTCGTCCTCCTCATCGCCCTGGCCGGCGTCTACGTCATCGAGGCGTTTACCGCCTCCAACCCGCTGATCCGGATCGTGCTGCGCAGCCTGCCGGTGCTGCCGGTTGCGATCTGGACCCTCTGGTACGAGAAATCGCGGCCATTCGAACGACAATCGTTGACGGTCCGCGTCGCCGGCCGGGTGCTGCTTCTGGCGCTGGTCATGGCCTTCGCGGTCGCCATCCTCGGTATCGGCCTCAACTGGCTTTATGATCCGCAGCGCGTTCTGTAGCCGTCGTCACGGCCGGCCTGACCGCGATGCGAACGCGGATACTACCGAACCGAGGGCCGGCCGACTCCAGGTAAAAAACCTTCTGGATCACCTGCCAGAGCCGGTCGCTCGCGTGTCGAGGAGACGGTGCGTCGATCTCTACCCAGATCCGCAGCCCGGCGCGGCCCATTCGCTCGATCGCGGCAGCCCGAAATGCTCGCAATTGAAGCTCGGCGGCCGCGGTATCGAGGGAACGGAACGTGACGGGTTTGCCGTCCACGTTGAGGGGATCCGTCAGATCCACGACCACCGTCCAGGTGCCTGGCGGCGCCTCCATAACTTGCATACTAGGCGAGGCTCAGGGGCGCGAAGGGGACGGCCTAGAATGGGCGCCTGATTCGGCACCGTGAGTTCAAGGAGGTCGGCAATGGCTCACCATCTGAAAGATCTGACCATCGAACTGGACGAGAAAGTCGGTACCGTGGCGGCCGCGGCTGAAGCGCTGGGCAAGGCCGGCGTCAACATCGAAGGCATCTGCGGGTTCGTGGTTGGCGGCAAGGGCGTTGGCCACCTGCTGGTGGAGGATCCGGCCAAGGCGCGTCAGGCGCTGCAGAGCGCGGGCGCTCGCGTCACCGGCGAGCAGGACGCCCTGGTGTTGGACATCGAGGACCGGCCGGGCGCGCTCGGCAGGCTGACCCGCAAAATCGCCGACGCCGGCGTCAGCCTGAACGCGGTCTATCTGGCGACAAAGACCCGCGTCGTGATTGGCGCCCGCGACCTGGAGAAGGCGCGCGCCGCGGTCGGCGAAGGCGCCGCCAGTCATCGATGAGAATCGCCCAGCGCTGGTGGTCCCGCCAGCGACCGGCAACTTTGAGGTAGCGCGGCGAGAAACCCTCGAGCCTAAATCCTGACCGCTTGACGAGGGCGATCGAGGCGACGTTCTCGGGCTGGACGTTCGCCTCGATCCGGTGCAGCTTCATGCTGCGAAAGGCATGTCGAAGCACCAGGCTCATACCCTCCGTCATGTAGCCCTGGCCGGCATACGACCGCTGCGCGTAATAGCCGAGGTAGGCGCTGTGAAACATTCCGCGGACGATCTGACTCAGAGTGAAGACGCCGACGATGGCGCCATCGGCGAGCCTGCAGACCAGCAAGCACTTGACGTTGGCTTGCCGGCAGCGCCTGATCCACCTGGCGAAGCCTTCGGAATCGATGGGTGGCGTCACCCAGCCACGATGGAATGCCCGGCTGACGCGGTTTAGCGCAACGATCTGCTGCCGGTCACGAGCCGTTGGCTCGCGCAGAAAGACACGGTGCCCGACCTCGAGTGCGTTCTTGAGGTCAGGCTTCGGCACGCCGAGCCCAGCGACGGAGCACCGCGCTGACAGCCCAGCCGGCCACGTGGTTCGCGGCCAGACCCAGCCGATCGGGGACCCATGAAACGTAGACGGAGGACTGGTTGCGCTCGAGCGCATTGGCCACGCGCCGGGCGACTTTCTCGGCGGACACCGGAGGCACTCGTTGGTGCGCCAGGGGACCGCCGGCCCCGAGGCGATTCTTGCCGAAGCTTGACCGGGTCGTGCCGGGGAAAACATTCATGACGCGGATGCCGCGGTGCCCCTCCTCCATCCGGAGTGCGTCGCCGATCGCCGTCAGCGCGAACTTGCTCGCCGAGTAGTAGCCGATTCGCGGCACCACGATCCGGCCGGCCATCGACGAGATGTTGATGATCACCCCCTGCCGCTGCTCCCGCATGACAGGAATCACCGCGCGGATCGTCTCGGCCGCGGCCAGCACGTTCAAGCGAAAGAGCGCCTCCACATCGCTGCCCGACGCATCGGCAATGGTCGCATTGAGGCCGACGCCCGCATTGTTGACGAGCACATCGACGCCGCCCAGCGCTCTGACGGTCTCCGTCGTCATCCGCGCGACCTGGGCGGCGATGGTTACGTCGGTCGGGATCGCGAGGGCTTCGCCGCCCTGGCCGCGAATTTCCGTGGCCACGTCGTCAAGCGCTGGCTCGCTACGGGCCGCCAGCGCAACCCGAGCGCCGCGCCGCGCAAACTCCAGTGCGATGGCCCGCCCGATCCCGCTCGAGGCTCCGGTTACGATCGCGCGGGCTGCCTTCAGCCGCATGAGCTAATGCTGGCAGCCACGACAGAAATCCGTCGCCTCACCCCGCGCGGTCAGCTCCGAGATCCGGTGTCCACAGCGCGGACATTTCTCCTTGGCCTTGCCATGGACCGCCATGAAGCTTCGGTCCTGCTTGTGCGGCTCGTACTTCGGCTGCGCCTTGATCGATTCGATGGCTGAGTGCAACACCTTGCCGGTGGCTGCATGGAGCTTGCCAACATCATCGGATTTGAGCGTCGTCCGCTTGCGTAGCGGTAGCAACTCGGCCTCATGGAGGATCTCGTCGGAGTAGGCGTTGCCGACACCGGCGATGAATGCCTGGTTGCGCAGCAGATTCTTCAACTCCCCGGGGTGGCGCCGAATGCGTTGCGAGAATTCCGACAGGCCAACCGTCAGCGCGTCGGGGCCGAGCTCGGCCCACCCGGGGATCGTCGGCAGCGCCCCGGGCACCACCCAGTAGATCCGGCCCATCTTCACCGTGTCCAGGAAGCGCAACTCGTCTCCGCCTTCGAGCGTGATCCGGAACACCGTCGCCGCGGCCACCTTCTCGGCAGCGGTCGTCCATTGCAGGCGGCCGCCGAGCATGGGGTTGATGACGAGATGCTGCCCGCTGATATCGAAGACCAGGAACTTGCCGCGGCGCCAGGTGCGTTCAAACGTGCCGCCCATGAGCTGGCGCGCGAACTCGTCTGGCGGGGTCCGTAGCAGAAAGCTGAGCTTCGGCGAGGTCCAGACCTTGCTGATCCGCTTTCCCTCCAGCCGGGGGCCGAGGTACTCGCGCAGCACCTCGAGTTCGGGCAGCTCGGGCATAGCTCATCAGGCTAGCGGAGAGGCGGGCGCCCTGCAGCCCGCCACACCCTGCTACTTGACGAGACTGGACGTCTCATCTAGTATCGTCTCAGAAATGGCGAACCCCGGACCACCCAGGGAGCGGATCATGCGGGAAGCTTCGCGTGTCCTCGCCCGCGGGGCCCAACCGTCGGTGGCGGAAATCGCGAAGGCCGCCGGCGTTTCCCGGGCGACCTTCTACCGAGCTTTTCCCTCCCGGGCCGGACTCCTCAGCGCGCTTGAGGTGGAGCCGGAACCGGGCACCCGTCAACGCGTGCTCGAGGTCGCGCTCCGGCTGCTGCGCACGCGCGCCCTGGCCGACCTGTCCATGGATGAGCTCGCTGTCGAAGCTGGCATCTCGCGCGCCAACCTCTACCGACTCTTTGCCGGCAAGGCGGCCCTCTTCCGCGCCATCCTGGTTGCCTATTCGCCCTTTGAGCCGGTGATGGCGTTCTTCGATCGCATCGGGGACCGCCCACCAGACGATGCCATCCCAGAGCTTGTACTCACGGCCTACCGCACCGTTGCGGGGCGCGCCGGCATCGCCCGCACCTTGATGCTGGAAGCGACGTCGATGTCGCCGGAGTTCGAGCAGGCCTTCGGCGAAACGGGGCTGCGCGCTTTCCAAAGGGTGGCTCAGTACCTGGGCGCCCAGATGGCGGCAGGCCGGCTCCGGCGGATGCATCCGATGCTCGCCGTGCAGAGCCTCGTGGGCGGGGTCATGCTCCACGTGCTGATCGGGCCGCTGCTGAGCCCGGCGACCGTGGATGCGCCCACCGGTGAAGACGCCGTGGGTCAATTTGCGGACCTCTGGTTGCGTGGGATGCGCCCGGAGACCGCGCAGTGATGGCCCGCGACAGCTACGCCGTCGAGGTCGAAGGGGTGGCCAAGCGATTCGGCCCCATCACGGCGCTGGACAAGGTCACCCTCCGGATACCGCGGGGCGAGGTCTTCGGTTTGCTGGGACCGAATGGCGCGGGCAAGACGACGCTGATCCGCAGCCTCGTCGGGTTGGTGGCTCCCGAGGCAGGAACGGTGACGGTGCTCGGCCAGCGGATGCCCCAGCTCGACGTGCTGGCTCGCGTTGGCTACATGACCCAGCAGGCGGCGCTGTATCCGGATCTCTCGGCAGAGGAGAACGTTCGCTTCTTTGGCGCCATCAGTGGCCGGGTCGACGGCGTCCGCGAGGCGCTCGAGCTGGTGGACCTGTGGGATCGTCGCACGTCGGTGGTCGCCACCTTGAGTGGCGGGATGCGAACCCGATGCTCACTGGCGTGTGCGCTGGTCCACAAGCCCGAGCTGCTGCTGCTGGATGAGCCCACCGTTGGCGTCGACCCCCAGCTGCGCATCCAGCTCTGGGACCGGTTTCGCCAGATGGCCGCTGCCGGCACCGCCATCCTGATTTCGAGTCACGTGATGGACGAGGCCGAGCGATGCGACCGCTTGGGGCTGATCCGATTCGGTCGATTACTGGCCGAAGGCACCGTCGGCGAACTCAAGGCAAAGGCCGGCGTCGAGCGGTTGGAGGACGCGTTCCTCAAGCTGTCCGAGGTTTCGGAATCGTGAGCGCCCATCGCGTCCGTGCCATCACCCGGCGGCTGCTGCAGCAGTTCCGGCGAGACCGTCGCACCCTGGTACTGCTCTTCGGCGCGCCGCTCGTGATCCTCTCGCTGCTCGGATATCTGCTTCGTGGTGGTGGCGACGTCCCGAAGATGGGCGTGGTCAATCTCGACGGTTCCGGGCTCGGCAGCGTCGTGGCCTCGGCGCTGGAAAGCTCGAAGGGCGTGTCGGCTTCGCCCATGTCCCAGGCCGACGCCGATGCCAGGCTCCGGTCCGGCGATATTGCCGGGTACGTCTTGCTGCCATCCGACTTCTCGGTGCAGTCGCAGCAGTCGCGCTCGATCGCCCCCGAGGTTCATCTCGAGGGAAGCCAGCCGGGCCTGTCGCAAAGTATCCTGCAGGCGGTCAGTCAATCGTTCGCTGCCCTCGCCGGCCAGGCGGGCGGCGTTCGCTTCGCTCCCCGGGTCACCTTGACTACTTCGGCGCGGCCTTCATCGGCCTCGTGGTCTTCTTCCTGGTGTTCGTCATCACTGCCGTCGCGTTCCTGCGTGAGCGCGGCCAGGGGACGCTCGAGCGTCTGATGGCGAGTCCTCTGCGACGCGCGGAGATCGTGCTCGGCTACATGCTCGGGTTCACAGTGCTGGCGCTGGTGCAATCGGCCGAGGTGCTCGGGTTCAGTCTGCTCGTGCTTCACGTCCACAATGTTGGCAACGTGGCGCTGATCTTCGTGCTCGAAGCGTTGATGGCGATCGCCGCCGTCAACCTTGGCATCTTCCTCAGCATGTTCGCCCGGACGGAATTCCAGGCGGTGCAATTCATCCCGCTCGTGATCGTTCCCCAGATGCTGCTGGCCGGCATCATCTTCCCGGTCAGCACGGAACCCGGGCCGCTCCAGGCGCTGTCCCATGTTGTGCCCCTGACCTATGCCGTCGAGGGCCTGAGAGACATCATGATCAAGGGCGCCGACCTGACCTGGTCATCACTGCAGCTGGACTTCGGCGTCGTGCTCGGGTTCTGCATCCTGGTGATCCTGGCGGGCGCCACGACCCTGCGCCGGCGGATCGCCTGACGCTCAGTCTCGCAACGCGAGGATGATCACGACCAGCACGACCAGGATGACGATGCCGCCGATCGCTAGCAGCACGATGACGCCGATCACGGCATACCCACGCTAGCGCAGGGTCGAGCCAACGTCACTGGCAACCGAACACGGGGTCGGCTCGCGGCCAGCGTTCGGCGCCCGAGGGCATCATGAGCTTCAACGGAATTGGGCCAGCCGACTTCTCCTTCGGGACATGACGATAGCCGCTTCGTCCCCACAGCTTCAGGGTTTATACTGATGGTGACCGTAAACATTATAGTCAAAACTAGTCAATGGAGGTCGCTCATGCCCGGCAAAAAGCGGAGCTCGTCGATCAAGAACCCGAAGACCTATGAGGGCCTGAAGAAGAAAGGCATGCCGAAGAGTCGCGCCGCCGCCATCAGCAACGCGCAGGCCAAGAAAAAGAAGAAAAAGAAGTAGCGCGACGGTCCGCCATGCCCATCAGCCCTCCACCCGTTCGCCGGTGGCGGCCTGAGTACATTCCGGCTTATCTCTCCAATGGTCTGATCGGTCTGCGGGCTGGTCCAATTCCACTCATCGAAGGCGTGGCGATCGTCAGTGGGCTCGCAGCGGTCGACCCCGTCGAAAAGGGCGAAGGCTTCGGCCGGGCACCCTACCCAATTGGCGGCGACCTGGAGATCGACGGCGCCAAGCTCAGTCGCCTTCCGCGCCAGGCCGAACTGGTCGAGCAACGGTATGACTTCGCCAATGGCGAACTGACGAGCCGCTTCGCGTTCCGATCGGGCGAGACGACCGCGAGCGTCGAGGTTCTGACGTTCTGCAGCCGATCGCTGCCCTCGGCCGTCCTGCAAGAAGTCCAGGTGCGTGTCGACCGGCCGTGCCGGCTGGTGATCACCGCCAAGGTTGATCCGACCGGGATTTCGGGATCCTGGCGCTCCCGGGAGACGACGACGCCGGACGCCGACCAGCCGGTTGTGGACGGATCGATGCTCTGGGAAACGCACGGCGGGCTATCGACCTGTGGCGCGGCGTACATTACCCGCTTCGAAGGCGGAGACGGCGTTGAGCGCCATCGCGAGGAACACGATGAGCTGGCACCGCTCTCGACCTCCTACGCCGTCGATGCGCGGCCCGAGCGGAGCTATGTCCTCCACCAGTTCATCAGCCTTGTCCCAAGCCAGGCCCATCATGAGCCCCATCGTCAGGCCACACGGCTCGTCGGCATGGCCGCGCAGCGGGGATTCGAAACGCTTCGCGATGAGAACCGCGGGGCGTGGGAGCAAATCTGGAAGGGACGGATCAAGCTGGTCGGCGCCGATCAACGCTGGCAGGCGCTCGCCGACGCTGCCTATTTCTACCTCCATGCGTCCGCGCACTCGTCCTCGCTTTTCAGTACGTCGATGTTCGGCCTGGCCTATTGGCCCAACTACCACTACTACCGTGGCCACGTTATGTGGGATATCGAATCGTTCGCTTTTCCCACCCTGCTGCTGACCGCACCCGAGGCGGCGCATGCCCTTCTCGCCTACCGCGTCCAGCGCGTGCAGGCCGCCCAGCGAAACGCCGCGATGCACGGCTATCGCGGGTTGCAGTTTCCCTGGGCGAGCGGGCCTCGCCATGGCGAGGAGGCCATCAGGCTCTCAGCGCCCCAGCTCGTATTTGAGCAGCACGTCAGCCTGAGCGTCGCGCTCGCATTTGCCCAGTATGTGCACGCGACCGGGGACGAAGACTACCTCCGCGAAAAAGCCTGGCCGGTACTCGAGGGCGTCGCCAATTGGATCTCGAGCCGCGTGGTCAAAACCGAACGCGGCTACGAAATCAAAGAGGTGATCGGCATCGCCGAACAGACCGATCCGGTCGACAACAACGCCTACATGAACATGGCCGCCACGAGGGTGTTGCAGGAAGCGGCGGCCTTCGCGTGCCGCTTGAAGCGACCCGACGCCGACCGCTGGAATGCCCTCGCGCGCGGCATCTACCTGCCAATCGACAAAGGTCGCGGCATCATCCTCAACCATGACCGCTACTCGGCTGCGGACAAGGGCGTCGCCGCATCCACCCCGGAAGCGCTGGCCGGACTGTTTCCCGTTAACTACACAGTCGACGGTGCGACGGAGCGCAACACTATCGAGTTCTACCTGGGACGTGTGAGCGAATTCGTCGGCCACCCCATGCTGTCGGCACTGGTCGGAACCTACGCCGCTCGGCTCGGTAACCGTGCTGACGCCCTCCGCTGGTTCGAGAAGGGCTACGCCGAGTTCGTCGAGGAGCCGTTCAGCGAAACCAACGAGTACAGTCTCGCGCGGTTTCCCGACAAACCGCGCGTCGGTCCTTTCATGGCCAACCTCGGCGGCTTCTTGATGAGCTGCCTCTATGGTCTGACCGGCTTGCTGCTGAGCCCGGCGGAGCCGGCGGAATGGTTCACGCGTCGGGTTGTCCTGCCGACAGGGTGGGATGCGATCGAGGTGGATCGCCTCTACGTCCGCGGCCGGCCGGCCCGCTTGGTGGCGAGGGAAGGCGACGAGCGGGCAACCCTCGAGCTGCTTCCTTCGGACGCCTGACGCCTACCGATAATTCCGAGAGTTCGGAAAGACATCCTCCTCTGGAAGGCCGGGAGCGGCTTCGACGTGGTCGACGAGGACGCTCAGCACGCCGTCCTGCTTTTGCAGGGTGCCGTCCATGATCAGGATCGGCTCCAGGTTGGCCACCTGCCGGTAGCGCTGGTAGATCGGCGGACGGAGGATCACGTCGACGTGCCCGAATTCGTCGGCCAGTGTGAAGAACTTGAACTCTTTTCCGGTCGACGGTGACTGGCGCGTGATCACCAGCCCGCCCACCCGAACCTTTGCCCCATCGTGGATGCTCGACCGGATGGTGCTCGAGTCGATCACCCGCAGCTGGTTGAATTGCGGCCGGTAGAAATGGATCAGGTGATCGGTCGTCGACAGCGAGAGCAGCCGATAGTCGGTCGCCACCCGCTCGCGGTGCGTCATCGGTGTGAGGTGCACCGTCTCCGACGGCTCCTCGAGCATCGGCGAGCGCTGCCAGTCGTCGGCATGCTCGTTGAAGCGCCAGACCGCCTCGCGGCGGTTCGGCTCCAGCGCGTCGAAGGCGCCGGCCAGTACCAGGTTTTGCACCTGCGCCCGTGTTAGCCCGTGGCGCGACTGGGTCGTCAGCCGAATCCGGCGGCAGAACTCTTCCAGGGAGGTGACCGGCCCCTTGAACTGCGCCTCCTCGAGCACCTCGAGCGCCTTGTCGCCCACGCCGTGCACGTAGTTGAAGCCAAGCCGCAGGGCACCACCCTCGACCGTACAGCGCACATAACTCTTGTTGATATCGACCGGCAGGATCCTGACGCTGTGATGCTTGGCGTCCTCCACGATGACGTGAGGGTGGTAGAAGCCCATCGGCTGGTGATTGAGCAACCCGGCGTACAGCGCCGCTGCGTGATGGAGCTTGAGCCAGGCAGTCTCGTAGCAGGTGCGGGCGAAGGCCGCCGCATGCGATTTCGTGAAGCCGAACTCGGCGAAGGCTGCCAGCTTGGAGAAGATCTCCTCGGCGATCGGCCCCCATCAGCTCGTGCGAGCGGTGACTGCTCATCGCCCGCCGAAAACGGTCGGCTTCGGCACTGCTGAAGCTGGCGCAATCCATCGAGATCTTCAGGATCTGTTCCTGATAGAGCACGACGCCGAGCGTCTCCTCGAGGATCGGTTTCAAGCGCGGGTGGATGTACATCACCGGCTCCCTCCCCTGCTTGCGCCGCAGATACGGATGCACCGCATCACCCTGGATTGGGCCGGGGCGGATGATCGCCACCTCGACCACGAGATCGTTGAAGGTCTCCGGCCTGGAACGGGGCAGCGTCTGCATCTGCGCCCGGCTCTCGATCTGGAAGACGCCGATGGTGTCGGCCTCTTTACACAGCTCGTAGACGTCGGGGTCTTTCAGGTCGAGCGCATCGAGATCAGGACGGGTTCCCGTATCGGCTTCGATCAGGTCGAGCGCTTCGGCAACCACCGAGAGCATGCGCAGGCCGAGCATGTCCATCTTGATCAGGCCCAGCTCCTCGACGTCGTCCTTGTTGAACTGCACCACCATCCGGCCGGGCATCGTCGCGCGCTCGACCGGGACGATGTCGATCAGGGGTTCGCCGGTGACCAGCATCCCGCCGACGTGGATCGACAGGTGGCGGGGAAACTCGAGGATCTGGGTGGCGAGCTCGAACAGTTGCTGCCAGGGTTGGGCGAGGTTCGCGGTCTGGTAACCGGCCGCCTGCGCGATCGTCTCGGGGCTTTCCGGATGCCAGGCCGAAGCGGACTTCGCCAGGTGGTCGATGGTCTCCTCTTTGAAGCCAAGCGCCTTCCCCACCTCGCGGATGGCGGAACGCTGGCGGTAGGTGACGACATTGCAAACCATGCCGGTCCGCTCCGGGCCGTATTTTTCGTAGATGTACTGGATCACCTGCTCGCGGCGCGCAGTCGAAAAATCGATGTCGATATCGGGTGTCGTCGTCATCTCTTCATGGAGGAAACGCTCGAAGAGCAGGTTGTGCTCGATCGGATCGACCCGGGTGATGCCGAGCAGGTAGGCCACGATGCTGTCCGCCGCCGACCCGCGCCCCTGGCCGGGGATGCCGCGGGATCGGGCGAAGCGCATCAGGTCCCAATTGATCAGGAAGAACTCAGAAAAACCGGTCTTGTTGATGACGTCGAGCTCTTTCTGCAGACGGGCGGCCACCTCGGACGTCACCGGGTGATACTTCTCGCGGACCGCGTCCTGACAGAGGCGATACAGGAAGGAATATGGTGTCTCACCGGCCGGCACAGGGAAGCCCGGGAAGCGCGCGCCGACCAGGCTGAATCGGAAGCGGCAGCGTTGGGCGATCTCCGCGGCGTGCGCCATGCCCTCGTCCGCCACCTGCCGCGGGTATCGGCCGAAGACCTGTCGGAGCTCCAGCGTCGTGCGATGGCGAATTGCCGTGAGGACGTCGTGCAATCGGTGACGTTCTGGAGTGGCGTAGAAAATTTCATTGGTGATGACGAGTGGCGCGTCATGCCGCTCGGCAAGGTCGAGCAGCGCCTGGTTACGAGACCGGTCATCTGGCGCGAAGTGATCGTGCAGCTCGATAAAGATGCGATCCCGTCCGAAGACCTCCTGGTAAAAAGGCAACCGGTCTTTCGGGTCGGAGACCAGCGCGATCAGATGGCCGCTGATCGGGGCCGTCTCCTCGCCCCGCGATTGGGTCAGCTCGTCGGCCCGTAGCCGCGCCATTCCCTTGGCATTCGGCATCTGCGCGATGCTGATCAAGCGGCAGAGATTCATGTACCCGACCTTGTCCTCGGCGAGCAGGAGCAGCCTGTCCCCCCAGCGGTCGTAGTCCACCCGGTCCTTGGGCGGTGTTGAGCCATCGTCGATGGTCAGCTCGGTACCGATGATGGGCTGGATGCCGGCTCTCTCTGCCGCCCCGAAGAACTTGACCGCGCCGTAGAGGCCATTTCGGTCCGTGATGGCCAGGGCCGGCATCTCCAGGTCGCGGGCGCGGGCCACCAGCTCCTCAGGATGGGAGGCGCCCTCGAGGAAGGAGTAGTTGGAGTGGCAGTGCAGCTCGGCATACGCGCTCGTCATCGACGCTTGGGATCAGTCATAGACCCGCTCCACAAACCATTCGGCATTGGCCCGGTTGCAGTAGCATTCGAGCGCCAGCTCGTCATCGATCAGCAGCCGCCAGTACTCACGCGAGACCGGGCGGCGCCACCAATCACAGTCGATCCGCCAGCGGTTGAGGACGCGAGTGACCGATTGCCAGCCCGCCGCCGACTCGAGATGGGTCGGGACCCCATCGGTATCAAGTCGCACCCGGATTGGCCGCGCCGGCGACAACAACTCCGTCATGCCGGTTTCCAGAGGATCCGATGGTCCACAAGCGGGGCAGCGTCCGGTCGAACCTCCGCGCGCTGGATCAATGAGGGACCGTATTCCTCCTGCAGGCGTGCCACGGCGTCGGCAATCGATTCCCGAAAACCGTCGCGTCGGATCAGCAGGCCGGGCTGTCGAACATACGCGGCTTCCAGCCGGCCGGCGCGCAACGTAATCCGTTCCAGCGGTGCCACGATCGAGGCACGCAGCAAGCGAGGGCGGATGCCATCGAACAGCTCGCCGGCGGTTGTCATCGGATAGGCAAAGCTCACCTCGATGGGGAGCGGTGACGCCGATTCCTGGGTGAGCGTGATGCGCACCGCGCGGGTCCCGAGTCCGTGCGCCAGCAGTGAGGCGCTGACGCGCTCGGCCAGCGCTCGGGCGATGAACTGCAGGGCTTCCGTGTTGTCGACAGGGGGCTCGAGCGGTTCGCTTGCTTCGATCCGGACCGGTGGCCGCCAGGACCGCCATCGCCGTCGCTCATTCCCGTGCGCCAGGTCATGGACGTCGAGGGCTTTTACGCCGAATTGGCGACGGAAGGCAGGACGCGAGATCGTCTGCAGCCGGCCGATGGTTCGCAACCCAAGCAACTCGAGGTACTCGCGCAAGTCGTCGTCGAGTGGCAGGACATCGATCGGATAACGCGCGAGGTAGGCCCGGGTCTTCTCCGGCTCGACGATCGCGGGGACTCCGATCGTCGCGTGGTCGGCGGCGACCTTGCTGACGAAAATCGACGAGGCCACGCCAATCGTCGGCGTCACGCCGATGACGGCCTCGACGGCGCGGCTGATGGCCGCAAGCAATTGCGAGCGGTCGGGCCAGCGCAGGGCCAGCCGGTCGAGCCGGAGGAAGGCACAGCCAGGATCCTCGCCGGCAGCCACGTCAGGGGTGAAGTGGTGCAGGGTTGATAGCAGGGACTGGCGAACCCTGGCTGTGGCCTCCTCGTCGACTGGTTGGAAGATGGCATCCGGCGAAAACTGCTGAGCCTGGTTGAGGCTCATCCCGTCCAGGACACCGTGCGCTCGCGCTTCGGCTGATGCGGTCGTCACCAACGCGCGCTCGTGGGCGAACCCGCCGATGACCAGCGAGCACCCACGCAACGCGGGCGCCGTCAACCAGGCGGCCACCAGCGACGGGTGCGGCGTGCGCACACAGCAGATCATGGGATCGGGTAGGGAATGACCAGGCGGCGCTTGAGGCCGGGCGGCGCCAGCCGGTTCTTCACGACCGTCGCATCGACCAGCATTCCTTCGAGGTCGCCATCGCGGCGGAAAACCCAGGCATTGCGCTGGAACGCCAGGATCATGCTGGCGTAATAACGGATTGCGTCATCCGCCTCAGCGTCGTGGATCAGCAGCAGGGTACAGTCGGCCTCCGCCGCGCGGTGTAAGAGGTGCGGCAGTTCACCATCCAGCCCGGCTGATCGCGTGCGAGGCAGATCGATACAAATCAGTTCGACGCCGGCGCGCGCCAGCACCCGAACGCTGGCCATCCCTGCCTTCAATGAACTGGGTCGAACCACAAGCACGCGATCAAGCCGCGCGTCGAAGTAGTTGAGGAACTCGGGATCGAGCCGGTTGGGGAAGTCGACGTACGCGACCGGGCTCTCACGGCTGGCAGCGGCCACGCTGCGCTGGGCCAGTGTTCGTTTACCTGAACCCCTGGGTCCCGCCAGCAGGCTCAGCCGCCCGACCGGCCAGCCGCCAATCCCGGTCATCGCATCGAGTTCCGCAATCCCGGAAGGCCGCGCCGGGCAAGGAGGGGCCGCGGGCCGAGGCGCGGCACTCCCGAACCGGGTCTGGAGCACCGTTATCGCTTGTTGGAGACGATCCGACATCTGATCACGTCCCAAAGAGAGATTGCAGAGAGCCCTCGCCGACAAAAACGGCCTCCCCGGGGACGCAAGACCAGACGCTGAGGCTGTTCAGATGTTATCGAACAAATGTTCGTGCGTCAAGCGGGTCCTGCCCCTTCGCCTCGCCGACGTGCCAGATGGGGACTGCTAGATTCGGCCAATGCCTATGGCCTGGGCTTACCTGTTCGTCCTGGTTTCGGCGACAGTCGGCTGGCAGCCATGGCAGCACCTCCCCGGGGTCTTCGATCTCGCCGGACCGCGCAGCGACGGGCAGCTGGTGGCCGCCGCCGCGGGCCGTCTCTTCCTGGTAGCCACCGACGGCGCAATCGCGCCGTTTGCTGCTGGCCAGGCCGGCTATCAGGTGGCGGCCGGACCAGAGGCGTACCTCGATGTCTCGCCGGGGCTTCATGTCGTAGGTGCAAACTGCGACTTCACGCGCGACGACGTCTTCGCGATCAGGCCCGCACCGCCGATCGGGATCACCCGGGTGGATCCCCAGGGTCATGCCAGCAACTTCGTCGATCTCACCGGTGTCGACAGCCTCAACGGCATCGTGTTCGATACCGTTGGCCGGTTCGATCATCGACTCCTGGTTTTGGGGCTGCGCAATCAGCACAGCACGATCGTCGCCGTTGACTGCAAGGGTGGGGTCGTGACGATCACCAGCACGGCCCCACCCCTGGAGGGCGGGTTCGCGGTGGCACCGGCGGGATTCGGAACACACGCCGGCGAGCTGGTCGCCCCGGACGAGAACAGTGGGGCCATCTGGACCGTTAGTGCGACGGGCCGCTCCGAGTTGCTCGTCGCGTCCGGCATCCCCCATGGCGGTGACATTGGGGTCGAGAGCGCGGCATTCGTGCCGTCCGGGTTCACGGCTCATGGCGGCACGGCCTACGTCGCCGACCGCGCCACCGCGAACAACCCGCACGCGGGAACCGACAACATCTTGCGAATGCCGTCGAGCGATGTGATTGCCGCCGGCCTTCGTGACGGCGACCTTCTCGTCGTTGCGGAAGGTGGCGCGGTGACCATCGACGTCCGCTGCCGGGCAACCTGTTCGTCGACGGTGGTCGTTTCGGCGGGCACGTCGGCGCACATCGAGGGCCATCTCGTCATCCTGGCGGCTCAGCCGCAGCCGGTGCCCCGCTCTCTGCCGGCGGTCGCGGACCTCGGCTCCCAGCGAGCTCAACTGTTGGCTCGAGTGGCGATTGGGGCGCTGATCGCCGCCATTCTCGTCGCCCTCGTCCTCCTGAGGGCGCGCCGTGCCAGGCGGCGCTGACCTTACCGCGCTTCCTGCAGGCCGACGCTGAACATCGCCTCGAGGTCGTGCTTTGAGTACACCTTGAAGGCGACATGGGTTCGAGTCTTGAGGATGCCTTTGATCTGCGAGAGCCGAGTAGTGACGATCTCGGCGATCTCCTCGTGGTCCTTGACCCGGAGGATGGCGACGAAGTCAAACTCGCCGGTCACCGAGTAAGCCTCGGCGACACCGGAGACATCCGCGAGCGCCGGTCCGAGCCCGGCGATTGCCGAACGCTCGGCCTCGATCAGCACGATAGCCGTGACCACGAGGGCATTGTCTCATCTCGCCGCCGAATACAAAATCCTTGACTTATCGAACGTATGTTCGTATACTAGGAACATGCTGGCGACGCGGTCAAGCCACCTCAGGGGGGACGTTCTGAAAGAGGTGATTGCCATCGTCGAGACGACCGCTAGGAGGCATGTGATCGGATTAGCGGCTGCTGAGGAGCTCGCAATCGCCCGCCGATTGGTCGTGCTGATGCTCGCTAGCGCCGACCTCGGCGAGAGCTTCGTCATCGAAGAACTGTCGCAAGGCCTATGGACCGACGTCGACCGCCTGCGCCGTGCCTGCCAGCAGTTCGAGCTTCGGCTCTGGCAGACCGCGCCCGCGTTCATGCTGGCGCAATGACGCCTGACAACGGGCAGCCAACCGGCGTCGATGACAGTCGGGAAGCCGTGCTGGGCGTTATCTCTGGCGGTTTCGATCAGTACCACCGGATGGACAAGAGTGGTCTGCTGCCGGAGCAGCATGCCAGGTCGATGGTCGAGCTGGCGCGGATTCGTGATAAGGCGGCGCTTGAGCTCGCCGAACACACGGCTGAGCTCGCCAAAACCAACGCCTGCGTCGACTGGGGATCCGTCTCGACGCAGGACTGGATCCGCCACACATGCCAACAGTCTTCAGGTGCGGCGGCTGATTTTCTACACATCGGCGAGCAGCTTTCAAACTTGCCGAAGACGCTCGATGCCGTGCGAGAGGGCGAGATCGGTTTTGCGCATGCCGCCATCATCGCGCGCCACGCCCAAGCGATCACACATTCCGACAGCGCTGAACCGTTCGATGAAACCCCGTTCCTGAAGGCCGCCAGGGAAAACAGCGTTAGCCGCCTCTGGTATTACTCGATGCACGCCTGGCATCGTGCGGACCCCCAGGGTGTGGCCGACGCTCAGCGCCAGGCCGCCGAGGAGCGCTACCTGCGGCTGACCGACGGTGATGATGGAACGCTCTATGTCAAGGGGGCGTTCGACTCGGCAGCGGGCGCGACCATCCGGACGGCACTCGAACCACTCGCACAACCCCATGGCGACGGCGATGACCGGTGCCGCGAACGCCGGACCGCCGACGCGCTGGTTGAGCTGACCGCTCACAGCCTCGACACCGGGGCGGTTCCGCAGCATGGAAGCGTACGCCCGCACGTTCAGGTCACCACGACACTGGAGACCCTGCAGGCCCTGATCGGGGCACCCGCAGGTGAGATGGCGTTCTCGCTGCCCATCTCGGCAAAGACGGTGCAGCGACTCGCATGCGACAGCTCGATCACCCGGGTTCTGCTTGGCGCGGACTCCGCCGTCATCGACGCGGGGCGGGCGAAGCGCGTGGTCGCCGGTGGCACGCGGCGTTTGCTCGACGCTCGTGACAAGCACTGCCGCTGGCCCGGCTGCGAGCGCTCGGCTTCGTGGAGTTCGGCGCACCACATCATTCACTGGGCCCAGGGCGGCAAGACTGATCTCTCGAACATGATCCTGCTCTGCCAGCACCATCACTGGACGGTCCATGAAGGCGGCTGGCGTTTATCGCTGGCGGCGGATGGACGCGTGATCGCGATTCCGCCTGAAACAGAGTTCTATCCGCCCGAGTTCTATCCCGCAGCCCGGGCGCCCGACGAATTCGACGTGGCCTGACCGGGACGTAAAGTCTGGCCATGGCAGGCCAGGTCCGGATCGGATGTTCGGGGTGGTCGTATGCCGACTGGCGCGGCCGCTTCTACCCGGACAAATTGCCGGCGCGCGAACACTTCGATTTCTATGCCCGGCATTTCGACACCGTTGAGCTGAACAACTCGTTCTACCGCCAGCCGCCGCCCGAGCGGTTTGCCGCGTGGAGCGAACAGGCGCCGGTTGGATTCCTCTTCGCCGTCAAGGGCAGCCGATACGTGACCCACATCAGACGCCTTGCGATCGAGCAGAAGTCCGTCGACATGGTTGTCGAGCCGGCCCTCCGGCTCGGCGAGAAACTGGGCCCGATCCTCTTCCAGCTCCAGGCGAACTTTCACCTGGATCTGCAGCGGCTGATGCGATTCGTCGGCATGCTTCCGGCAAATCTCCGGTTCACGCTGGAATTTCGGCACGATTCCTGGCTGGTGCCACCAGTCTGCGAGTTACTGCGGAGCCGCCAGATCGCCCTCTGTATTCCCGATCATCCGAAGATGCCGAAGTCGTTCGAGATCACGAGCGCCTTCACATATATAAGGATGCATCTGCCATCGCAGGGGCTCGGCTACGGCAAGCGGGCTCTGCAGCCGTGGGCCGAGCGGACTGCCGAATGGAGTAGCCGGGGCATCGATGTCTTTATCTATTTCAACAACGACATGGAAGGGCACGCCATCAAGGACGCCCAAACGCTCAAAGATTTACTCGGCACTCCCGTTATGTCCTAGACATGGCAGAGCGGCCAGCCTGGATAAGGGCGCGAACTGGAAGGGTGGCGGTCCTGGTGGGGGTCCTCGTGTGCGTGCCCGGAGGTCTCGGTCTTGTGCTGGGCTTCATCCTCCGCGACGCCAGGGACAGCTGGCTTCTGCTTGCAATCGGACTTCCATTCCTCATCGCCGGGGTCGGCTATGTCACATGGGGCGCCATGCGGCTACGAAGCTTGCGCTGAGGCGGTGGCGGGAAGGCCGGGATTCGAACCCGCAATTGGGGACCTATTGGTCTGAGGATCTCCTAAGCTCGACCCCTAATATTGCCCCCATCATGGAGGCCCAGACGGTAGTTGTCCTGGCGTCGCTTGGAGTCACCGCCGTCATCGCGGTATCCGTTCCCTGGGTGACGTTCCGATTGGCGCTGCGCC
>VBHC01000058.1 GCA_005889535.1 Chloroflexota bacterium | reverse complement strand
CCGTGATGCCGATCAGCATCAGAATCAGGCTGTACTCTGTGTGCGCCTGACCGGCCTTATAGGTCTTCACCGCGCTTCATCGTAGGGCCGCACCGAGCATCAATGATCCGCCCAGTGGCCGTTTCTCCTACGGAAACGTCAGGCGGCTCCCTCCTGTGGAATGCGTATCCACCCCTCCCGGATCCCGCGCGAAACGGCCTCGAGCTTCGAGTGCACCTTTAGCTTGGCGAGGATGTTCTGGACGTGCGTCCGGACGGTATTCGGCGACATGGTCAACCTCCGGCCGACCATCTCATTGTCATAGCCCAGCGACAGCTCGCGGAGCACGGCCAGCTCTCTCGGAGTCAGCGGCGTCGCCGGCCCCGGGTCATCCTTCTTTTGCATGCCGCGCAGCAAGCGAGCGAGCATGTAGGGCGCGATCAGGGCCTCCCCCTGTGCCGCGCTGCGCACGGCCTGCACCACCTGGGCCGCCGACTCGTGCTTGCTCAGGTAGCCGGTGACGCCCGCCTGTACCGCCGAGCGAAGCACCGACTCCTCTTCATCGCTCGTCAGGATCACGACCTGAGTCTGGGGCCTCTCCTTCTTGATGGTCGCCGCCGCCTCAACCCCCGAGCCATCCGGCATGTGCACGTCGAGCAAGACCACGTCCGGCTGGAGCGCCCGGGCCCCATTGATCGCTTCCTGGACAGTCCCTCCCTTGCCCACGACCTCAACGCCCGGCTCGGTGCGGAGGATGGTGGCTAGGGCGTCACTGAAGACGGCGTGGTCATCGACGATGAGGACGCGGATGCTTGCCACAAAGGTAAAACGAAGCTGAAGGTCGAGCCCTTGCCCCATTCGGTTTCGACCGCCATCTTGCCATCGTGAGCCTCGATGATCGTCCGGGTGATGAAAAGCCCCAGCCCGGAGCCCCCGATGTTCATGGCCCGCTTGTCGAAGAGCCGGGTGAACTTGTTGAAGAGCTTGGGGACATCCTCTTCTCGGATCCCGATGCCCTCGTCGTGGACCGAGACCTTGGCGTTCCCCTCTTTGTCCGGAAAGGCGATCACGGCGATGTTGCCCCCGCGGGGTGAGTACTTGACCGCGTTGTTCAGCAGATTGAGGAGGGCCTGTTGCAGGCGCCGCCGATCACCCCGAACGGTCAGCCCGGGCTCGACCCGAACGCGGATCGGATGGCGGCGCGGATCGGCCTGAAAGTGGTCAACGACCTCCTTGACGAAGTCCGCCAGGTCGAGCCGCTCGAAGTGGTAGGTGAACTGGTTGTTCTCGATGCGGTTGACAGCCGCGAAGTCCTGGACCAGGCCCGTTAGGCTGACAGCGCTCTGGTGGATCCCATCGACTAGGGCAGCACGGGTTTCCTGATCGAGCCGATGCTGCTGCGTGAGCAGGGTATCGGCCTGGGTCTTGATGCTGGCCAGGGGTGTTTGCAGCTCGTGCGCCACCATCGAGATAAAGTCGGAGCGGACCTTGTCGATCTCTTCGAGTCGCTCTACCCGCTCTTTCTCGAGGCCTTCCCGGCGGCGAGTCTCATCGAGTTGCCGGGCGCGCTCGATGGCGGTGCGCAGCGCTCGGTCGAGACGGGTTCGGACGTCGCCGACCAGCAACCCGGCCACCAGCGCGACAAAGAGGAAGAGAAAAACGCGGCCGATCACGAAGCCCGGTGGCGGTGACACGCTGGCGAACCCGGTCAGGCCGCCGATGACCACGTAGAGCACGGAGACGACAAGCGCCGTGGCCATCGAGCCGGGCAACCCGAGGCGTACGGCCGAGGCGATGATCAGCAGGTAAAAGAGCA
Organism: Chloroflexota bacterium; assembly: GCA_005889535.1. Taxonomy (GTDB): domain Bacteria; phylum Chloroflexota; class Dormibacteria; order CF-121; family CF-121; genus CF-13. Next base: position 29,985 of record VBHC01000058.1, on the reverse strand, counting down.
GCGAAAAATCGGTCGGGGCGCCGTATCCGCCCGAGAAGTAGAGGATGCTGGTCGCCACCATGAGGTCGATACCCGTGGTAAGGAAGCCAAACCAGCGTCCCGGCCGGAAGCCGCGCACCAGGACCACCGAAACCACCAGATTGACCAGGCCCCACGAGAAGAGAATGGTGTCGACCAGGAAGACGGAGGCCGGCGAATTCTGGTTGCCAAAGTGGTTGAGAATGACGCCCGCCGCCAGCACCACCCAGCGGCCCACCACCGTGATGCGCTCGGCGCTGGCCAGCACGGCCGCCTGACTGTCGCGGACTAAGCCGGAGAAATCGCCAGCAGGGCTCTCAGGGTCCGCCACGGCCGTATAACGCCGTTTCCCCCGGAGGGCTTGTCCGGCCACTCCAGCGATCGGCCGCCCAGAGCAGGCCGAGGAGCGCCCAGAACTCCAGGCTCAGGTCGTTCTTGAAAAAGGGGACGTCGACCAGGCCGTGGGCGAGCATGGCCACGAGCACAAGCATGAAGCCCAGATCGTAGGGGCGCCAGTCGGGCTCGTGCTTCCGCCAGCCGCGCCAGCCGAGCACAAAAGCCCGGACGGAGAGCCAGCCGAACGCGAGCAGGCCGGGCAACCCGGTCACCGCCCAGAAGTTCAGCAGGATGTTGTGCGGATAGATGACCCGAGGCAGGTCCTGCCAGAAGGGGCCCATGGCCTGCTGGTAATAGGAGAGACCGATACCAAACACCGGGTGATGGCTCAGCATTTGCAGCGTCTGTCCCCAGATCCGGATTCGAAAGTCCAGGGTATTGCCGGGGAGCGCTTGCAGCTCATAGGCAATCCGAGCCCGAATCAGGGGGACCTGGCTGACGGCGAGGGCGGCCGCCACGACGCTCGGGACCAGCAGCTTGGCCCATCGATGCGAGACGGCCAGGCCCAGGGCGACCGCCCCCAACGCAAGGTATCCGCCGCGCGAGAAGCTCAGCAGGCAGGCGGGCAGGGCAATCATCAGGAACACGGCGCTGAGCCATCGCACGGCGCGACCCCGGCCGTGCAGGAGCAAGCTGCCGGCCATCGCCACCAGCGGGACGAGATAGAGCGACACCGCGTTGGCCGTCTGGTAGATCGCAACCGGCGGCGTGGTGCTGAGATCGAGCACGTGGTGGCGAATGGCGTCGACCACAACGGCGGCGTTCAGCACCGCGGCGACCGCGCCGCCCACAGCGAAGCCGAGCAGGATCAGGCCGGCTCGCCGGGGCGTCGAGGCGATCGTCGCGACGATCAGGAAAAACGCGGCGGGCTCGATGAAGTAGGCGCGATACAGCCCCAGCGCCGCTCGGTGATCGCCGGAGACGAGCACCGAAATGGCCCCGGCGGCGATGAACACGAGGGCCGGCAGCGTCAGGGGCCCGCGAACCACCGCCCCGACCCGCCCCGGCATGCGGGGAAGGAACTCGAATGCAAAGATCAGGATCGTCAGCAGCAGGGCTACCTCGAGCAAGGTCGTCGGCAGCGGTCCCACGTGCCAGCGGATTACGTAGGCGGGCGCCAGGGCCCCGGCGATGGTGGCGGCGAATAGCGTATAGCGGTACGGCCGGCGAGCTGATGCCGTCGCCGGCTGGGCGCCGGCTCGGGATTCTGTCATCGCCTCGTCAGACGTGCGCGATAATCCTATGGATCGCTCACCATGAGGCTGGTTTGACCGCAAGGGGGATCGGCTTCGACGCGCGCCTGATCGGGGCGCTGGGCATTGGTCGCTATATTAGCGGGCTTCTTCCGAAACTCGCCCTCATCCTCGGTGAGCGCCTCACCGTGGTTGCCAACCGGCAGGATGCGGCGATCGTCCGTTCCTTGATTGGTGGATCACCGCAGCTGATGACGGTCAACGCCCAACCTTACCGACTGGCGGAACAGTCGGTGCTGCCGCTGAGCCTGCTCCGGGCCGAGCTCGGGTTGATCCATTTCCCGCACTACAACCTACCCCTGGTTAAGCCCGGCCACTTCGTAGTCACGGTTCACGATCTCTTCCCGTTTCAATTCCCCCAGATCCACTCGGGCCCGTTGCCGCGCACAGTGAACCAGATGCTGATGCGCAATGCGGTTAGTCGCGCCGACCGCATCATCACGCCCTCGAAAGCGACGGCGCTGGCGGTCAAGCAGAGCTTCCCCAAGTCGGCCGAGCGGGTGCTGTCGATTCCGGAGGCGGCCGACGATCGGTTCAATGCCGTTCGCAATCCCGAGGGCGAGGCCGCCTGGCAGACGCGACTCACAATTCGTCCACCGTATGTCTTTTATCTCGGTCAGTGGAAGGCGTACAAGAACCTGCCCCTACTGCTGGATGCGTTCCGGATCGTCAGACTCACCCACCCCACCACCCAGCTTGTGCTCGCGGGTGATGACCCGCGCCACCCGGAAGTCCGCCAGCGGGCCGCCGAACTGCCGCAAGGTTCCGTCGTCCTGCCGGGCCGACTCCCGGAGAGTGCGGTTCCCGATCTCTACCGGGGTGCCGCCGTCGTCGTACTGCCTTCACGAGCAGAGGGCTTCGGCTTGCCGGTGATCGAGGCGATGGCCTGCGGTGTCCCCGTGGTCTGCAGCGACCTGCCAGTGCTCCGCGAGATCGCCGACGAGGTGGCCTTCTTCTGCGATCCAGGCGACCCCGCGGCGTTCGCACAAGCCATCACGCAGATCCTGGAGGCGGGGAGCGGCGACCGACGCCGGCTCGGGATCGAGCGGGCTAAAAGGTTCACGTGGGAGCGGGCGGCGCAGCAGACCGTCGAGGCGTATGAGATGGCGCTTGGCGTTCGCCTAGTAGGCCCGCCGCTGGAAGAACACCCTGGCCGCCGTCAGGACCAGGATCTTCAGGTCGAACGCTAGCGACCAGTTCTCCACGTAATAGATGTCATACATGGCGCGATCGGCGAACGCTTCGCCACCGCGAAGATCGTTGACCTGAGCCCAGCCTGTGAGTCCGGGTCGCACCTGGTGGCGCTCGAGATAGCGCGGGATCTCCTCGGTGAAGCGCTCCACCAGGAAGATCGGCATCGGCCGCGGCCCAACCAGGCTCATGTCGCCTTTGAGGATGTTGATGAGCTGGGGTAGTTCATCGAGACTGAGCCGGCGCAGTACCCGACCAATCGGGGTGCAGCGGTCATCGTCCGGCCTGGCGACCACCGGGCCGGTCTGGGCTTCGGCGTCGGGGATCATGGACCGGAACTTGTAGACAGTGAACCGCTTATCGTGCAGCCCGACCCGGGGCTGGCGGAAAAACACGGGGCCTTGGGGCGACGTCAGCTTGATCAAGATGGCGATCACGAGCATGACCGGGGAGGCGATGATGAGGCAGGCGGCGCTGACGAGAATGTCGATGGCACGCTTCAGCACAGCAGCAGGTCCGCGCAAGCGGCTTCGGCGGATGCCGATCAGCGGCAACCCGTCGATCGCATCCACCGCGGCCCGTGTGCTCATGACTTCGAGAAGGTCGGGGACCAGCTTGAACTCGGCCTGCAGGTCATCGCAGGTCTTGACCAGGTGTAGGATCTCGTCGTTGGTCGCGCCCGGTACCGCCACGAAGACCTGGTCGACACGCATCTGGGGGATCAGTTGCCGGAGGTCGCCGATGCGACCGACCACGGGGGCGCCGGCGAAAGCGCTCCCCACCTCCAGCCGATCGTCGAGCACGCCCGCGACATGGTAGCCATACTGCGGGAACATCGCCATCCGCTGAATCAGCAGCTGGCTGCCGGTGCCGGTGCCGACCATCAGGACCCGTTCGGTGCCGATGCCGCGACGCCGCAGTCGCGTCTCGTACTGCCTGAGCAGGTAGCGCTCGATCGTCATCAGGATCGCCGAGATGATCACGGTGTAAACCAGGGTGAGGCGCGCGTATTCGAAACCGCGATACAGAGACATCCCGGCCAGGATCAACATGGCGGCCAGGACGGTCCCGCCACCCATGGCAAAGACCTGGTCAACCAGGGTGCGTCCTCGCCACGACCGGTACTGCTGGTTGATCGCCAGCGAGAAGAGATAGATGGCGATGACGACCGGGATCGCGGCAAGGTAGGGGCCGAAAGCGAGCGGCTGCCCCACCACCTGCGGGATTCGGTCAAGGTGATAGCGGTATTCATAGGCGAGGATGACGGAAGCACCGGCAATCAAGGCATCCCCTGCGATCAGGACCAGCGGCAGCCAGTTCGGGCTGCGGAAGATGGCGGCCGGGGCTGCTGCCGGCTTCGTCGGAAGCTCGACATCCGTTGGCCTGGCGGCCTGGCTCATCCCCTCAAGCGTAGCGTCGCCGAGCACCGTCTCGTGCGGCTCGGTCATCGTGGAGCGCCGATTCGTTCCCGGACAGAGTTGTGAGCCGCCATCTCAATGGTGTCGTCCAATGGTTCAAAACGGATCGGCCCCCGCCGTTGTAACGCTCGCATGAGTAGGTAGTCTGCGAAGTGCGGGTTCTTCGGGAGGAGCGGCGGCGACCCCCTCGGTCGCGTCTTCGCTACTGTTGCCGGCGCCCTGGATTACTCGACCGAGCGGCCGCAGCCGGGGTCCGAGGTAGGTCTTTCCGCTGTGGTTCTCGAATCCCACCAGGGTGGTGGGTTGCAGGCCAAGGTCGCTGGTCTCGATCACGATGTTGCCGATATTCCGCTTCCGACCTGGCACGGTGTGCAGGTCGACCAGCGCCAGGCCGGGCAACTTCTTGCCCTCAGCCGTCACGTAGTACTCACCCAGCAGCTGGTATCCGCCGCAGACCGCGAGGACAACGGCACCGCCGTTGATCGCCTCCCGGATCGCGTCGAGCTTGTGCGCCACGGCGTCGGTGAACACCAACTCCTGGTCGCGATCCTGCCCGCCGCCCCAGAAGATCAGGTCGATATCCGACAGGTCAGGTGCCGGACCCCGCCCCACGGCGCGCACGTCGACCGGGATCCCCCGCCACTCCGCTCGCTTTTGTAGTGTCAGGATATTGCCCCGATCGCCGTAGATGTTCATTTCGTCCGCGTACAGGTGCGCGATTCGTAGCAACGGGCGGCTCACATTGGGTATCGTACGGCGCGTGGCTCGCCCGCTGGTCTGCATTCCCACGTACAACGAGGCCAGTAACATCCTGGCACTGATCGAGGAAGTGCACGTGGCGGCCCCGGATGCAGATGTGCTGGTCATCGATGACAGCTCGCCCGACGGGACTGGCGAGCTGGTGCGAGATCGCATGCTCAAAGACGCCCGGCTGGACGCCATGGCCCGACCTGCCAAGCTGGGCCTGGGAACGGCCTACATGGCCGGCTTTGCCTTCGCCCTGCAGCACGGCTATCCCACGACCCTGACCATGGACGCCGATTTCTCCCATCCGCCGGAGCTCATCCCTGCCTTGATCGCGGCCGTCGACGAGGGGGTCAATCTATCGATTGGCTCCCGCTATGTCCCGGGCGGCGCCATCGTGGGGTGGGCCATCGGCCGACGGATCTTGAGCGCCCTTGCCAACATCGTGGCACGCCAGGCAATCGGACTGCGGACGCGCGACTGCACCGGGGGATTTCGCTGCTACAGTCTTCGGGCGATGCAGTTCCTGGTAACCCGACCGTTGCGTTCATCGGGCTACTCGGCGCTGATCGAGCTGTTGACTCGTTGCGAGCGTGCTGATCTGTCAATTAAGGAGATTCCGATCACGTTCACCGACCGAACCCACGGGCGATCGAAGATCTCTCGACAGGAGGTCTTCCGGGCCATGCTGACCGTGGCCCGCCTCACCGGGGGGCGCAGCTGAGCCGAAGACGCGCGATCCAGGCGGCGGTTCTGCTGGCCCTCGGGCTGCTCATCCTCTATGGCGTGTTCCGCACCGTGCACCCGGCCGAGGTCGCCACCGCCATCCGGGGTGCCAGCCTGGGCTGGATCCTGGTCGCCGAAGCCGCCTTCGTCGCCTTCATCCTGGTCCGCGGCTGGCGCTGGCTGGTGATTCTGCGAGCCTCGGCGCCTGAGGCGGGGCTGGGGGACGCCACCGCCGTGACCGGAATCGGGTTTGCCCTGAACGCCGTCTCGCCGTTCAAGCTGGGCGAGCTGTTACGAATCGGCGCCATTGCGCCGCGTGCCGGGATCGGGATCGGTGAGGCGAGTGCGACCGTCGTCGTCGAGCGCGTGCTCGACGTGCTGGCATTGCTGGTGATCGCGGTGGCGGCGGCGGCCATCTCGGGCGCGGGATCGCACAGCTTCGGGCTGTGGAGTGGCGTCGTGGTGATCGGCGCCATCTCGGTGGTCATCGCCGTGCTGGCATTCCTGGCGGTGAGCTACCCGGAGCCGACCCTGGGGCTGATCGAGCGGATCGCGAAACGCCTGCCGGCCTCGGTACGCAGGCTGGTCGACAACTTCGCGGCCTCCGTCCTCAAGGGCTTCGCGTCTCTGCGCTCACCCCGTCGGCTGGCGGTCGCCAGCCTGTTGAGCCTGCTGGTCTGGCTCTGCATCGTCGCTGGACTGGTCGCCTTCGTTCGCGCCTTGACGCCCCAGCTTTCGCTCGCCACCCTGGTGCTGGCCTGCACCATCTTCGTGATCAGCCAGGCGATCAGCATCACGCCCGGGTCGGTGGGAACCTATGAGGGCTTCTTCCTGCTGGTGCTGAGCACCTTTGGCGCCCGACCGGCGGCGCTCGTCACCGCGGTGGCCGTTCTCAGCCATGTCGGCAACATCGTGATCTTGCTGCTCGCCGGCGCCGTGGGTGCGCTATGGCTTCGCGTCAACCGGCCGGCCCTGCCAGTACGGCTGGAGCGCCCCGTCCCGAGTTAAAACCGCCCGCAACTCCAGCATGGCGGTATAGGTCGGCAGCACGAAGATCGTCTGACCGTCGGGGGTCGCCTCGCTCGCCCGCTTCAGGGCGGTTTTCCAATCGCCAACCACTTCCATCCGATCAGCTGGAATCTCGGCATATTTCAGACGCACGCGCAGGTCGAGCGCCCGGTCGCCGCTGACGACTATGTGGTTGGCGACGTCCTTGAGCTGTTCGAAGTTGACATCCCATATCCAGGAGACGTCCCGACCATCCGCGATCCGGTCGTTGAGCGCGATCAAGAATGAACTCGCCTTCCCGAACTGGATCGCGGTCCGCAGAACTTCGTTGAACCCGGTGGGATTCTTCGCGAGCAAGAGCACGGCCGGACGACCCTCGATCACGGTGCGCTCCATGCGCCCGAAGGCCGGCGTGAAGTCCCGCAGTGCCGCGGCGCTGCTGGCGATCGGCACCCCGATTGCCCGCGCCGCCGCCACCGCCAGGACCACGTTGTAGGCGTTGTACAGACCTGAGAGCGGCACCTCGAAGCCGACCTCTTGCGTGCCGTCACTGATCCGCAGGCGCATCCGCTCCATGCCCTCGATTGCCACCGACGTGGCCCTGACGTCCGGCGATGGCCGGGCAAAGTCGCCGCGCGGGCAGTGATAGTGGCCGACATGCCCGAAATAGACGCCATCGAAGACGAATGCGCTGCCGCATCGCGGGCAGAATTTCGCGTCGGCGCCATGGCTCAGCTCTGGCTGCAGCAATGACTGATCGTCCAGCCCCGCATAGACGACGCGCGGCAGTCCATCGCCCAGCGCCGCCACCATGGGATCGTCGGCATTCAACACCGCGGTAACGCCCTCCGGGCCCTTCGTCAACGCGCGCCGGATGTGCGCCGCGGTGGTCTCCAGCTCACCGTAGCGGTCGAGCTGGTCACGGAACAGGTTCGTCACGACAATGGTCCCCGGCGCAATTTCCTGGACCAGCCGTGGCAGGCTCGCCTCGTCGATTTCGAACAGCCCGACATTTGCGTCCAGGCCGCCACCCCAGGTGGCGCGATTCACCATGGCCGCCGTGACCCCGAAGATCAGGTTCGCGCCCGCCTGGTTGGCCACGGTCCGCCGGCCCTGCGCCTCGAGGATGTGGCGCAGAAGCGCGGCCGTCGTCGTCTTTCCGTTGGTTCCGGTGACCACGACGGCCCCCTGATCGAGCGACCGAGCGAGGGTGGTCAGAATTCTGGGATCGACCCAGCGGGAGACATCACCGGGAAGGGTCGTCCCTCCGCCTCGTCGCAAGCCGCGACTCAACCTCGACGTCAGCTTGCCGGCCCACAGTGCGGCCAGGGTGCGGGCGTTCATGGGACCGCGACTGGACGACAGAGCCACGCGCGAAAGCCGAGCTGACGCACCGCCCCCAGGGCGTTTTCGGCATCGCGCCGGTTCTGAAACCCGGCAAAGAATGCCGCGCCGGTACCGGTCATGCTCAACCCAGGCACCGCGGCGCGCAGCCGCGCGATCGCTCCGTCGAGCGCGGGGAACAATCGCCGACTCGCTCCTTCCAAATCATTGCCGAACTCAACCTCAGTCCCGGTCTCCAGGGCCCGTACCAGCGCCGGCGTGTGGCGGGCGGTCGGTTGGGTTCCGTCCACCGCCGCGTAGACGGCCCGCGTGGCGACCTCCACCGGAGGACACACGACGAGGAAGCGCCAGCCTGGGGAGAGCGGCCGCAGTGCCGAGATGGTTGACCCCAGCCCAGTCGCCCGGGCGGTCCCACCAGACAGAAAGAACGGGACATCCTGCCCGACGGCTGTCGCAATCTCGGTGAGTTCGGCCTTTTTGAGCTTCAAGTCATAAAGAAGGTTGGCGGCGAGGAGGAACGCGGCGGCGTCAGCGCTGCCGCCCCCCAGCCCGGCGCCAAGCGGGATTCGCTTGAACAGCCGGATGGTGAAGGGCAGGTTTTTACCCACCCAGCCTTCCAGCTCGCGGGCCGCTTTGAGCACCAGGTTCTCGCCATCGATCGGGGGGCCCACCAGGTCGAAGACCCGGCAGTCCGTGCGCTCGATCCAGACCAGGTCGTGCAGGGAAATCGTCTGCATCACCGAGTCGATCTCGTGGTAGCCGTCCGGGCGGCGGCCCGTGACGTCCAGCGTCAGGTTCAGCTTGGCGTATGCCGGAAGGATCAGCGCCACGTCGTCACGAACTCTATCTCCCTCCCCCCTGTGGGGGAGGGTCGGGGTGAGGGCTACACGCGGGAGCGATCACGCCGAATCACCGAAAGCGCGACACCGAGTTCCTCGCTCCGTAGCCCGAGCTGGATCGCGAAGTAGGTCGCCCCGCCAAGCGCGACCGCGATCAGCGTCGCGATGAGCGGCCGCAGTCCACCACTCAGCGATCCGCCCGTGATCTCGTACGCGACACCGGCCGTGACCAGCGCCATGGGCACGACCCCGATCAGGGCGCGTCGTACGGTGCGAAGAATGGCGGCGCCCTCCAACCCGCCAAGGCGCCCGCGCAAGGCGCGCGCGAGCAGGATCGCGTTAAGCGTCGCGGCGATGGAGGTGCCAAGGGCCAATCCGCCCTGTGCCAGCAGCTGCACCAGGATGACGTTGGTGCCCAGGTTCACCCCGATCACCACCAGCGAGATCCGAAGCGGTGTGATGACGTCCTGCAGCGCGTAGAACACCCGGACCAGCAGTGCGGTCGCCGCCTGGCCCGCCAGCCCGAGACTGAAGAATGTCAGGGCGTAGGCCGTCTGCCTGACCGAGTCTGGACTGAACTGGCCGCGCTCGAACAGCGCGGCGGTGATCGGCACGCCCAGGATCGCCAGTCCCACGGACGCCGGAACGAGAACGAAGATGTTGAGCCGCAGCGCCAGCGCGGTGCGATGCCGAATGGAGTCGATGGCGCGGACTGCGGCATCTCGCGCCAGGAAGGGAAAGAGGACAAAGGCCAGCGCCTGCGAGAAGGTGCCCAGCGGCAATTGCGCGATCGTGTCGGCATAACGCAGCGCCGCGACTCGGCCGTGGGGAAGCGATGTGCCCAGAATCGTGTCGACGAAGACGTTCACCTGGGCCGCCGCCAACCCGAGCGCGATCGGAAACATCAATCGGCCGACCTTGCGGACGCCCGGATCGGATAGCCCCAGGGCCGTCGTCGGACGCCAGCCGGTCCGCACCAGCGATGGCACCTGGACCCCGACATGCAGGATGGCGCCGGTGACGACTCCGACCGCCAACGCGCTCACCCCGTAATACGGCGCGAACAGGGCGGCCGCCACGATGATGGCCCCGTTGTAGAAGAGCGGCGCCAGCGCCTGGGCAAAGAAGCGCTGATACGCGGTCAGGATCCCGATCACCATGCCGCCGGCGCCCAGGAAGATCGGTTGCAGCAGCAGGATCCGGGTGAGCGCGACGATCAGCTCGTGGTCCTTGGCGCTGTAGCCGAAGGCAATAAGTGACACGTACCAGGGCGCCACAACGAACAGCACGGCCGCGCCAGCCGTCAGGATCAGGACCGAGGCGTTGAGGACCCGGCCGGCGATCTGCCGAGCTCGCTCCGGCTCGTTCTTAGCCAGATATTCGGAGAGCACGGGGATGAAAGCGGAGCTGATGGCGCCGGCGAGCAGCAGATTGAACAGCAGGTCTGGGACGCCGAACGCCACGCGATAGTCGTCGAGGTTGTGGTTGGTGCCAAACGTGTTGGCGATGACCAGCTCGCGGACCGCGCCCAGGACGCGACTCAGCCCGTATGCCACCAGGATGAGCGTCGCGGCAGACGCGATGCGCCGCCGCTCGCTAGACATCGGCTGCCATTATCTCTCGGTCTCCCTCCCTCGCTTGCGGGGGAGGGTCAGGGTGGGGTCTCCGATATAATCACCGCTCGCATGGCGAATACCCAGTCAGCAAAAAAGCGCGTGCGCGCCTCATTGCGGAAGCGCGATCGGAATCGCTCCACCCGCTCGGCGGTCAAGACGCTGGTCTCGCGTGCCCGGCGCCCGGCCCTGCCCGACGCGGCCAGCCTGACCAGCGAAGAGGTTCGCCGTGCCATCAGCGCACTCGATAAGGCCGCCGAAAAAGGCGTCCTCCATGCGAATAACGCGTCCCGTCGCAAGGCTCGCTTGATGAGTGCGCTCGCCAAGCTGACACCGGTAGCGGAGGCGCCACAAAAGGCCCCCGGCAAAGGCAGCACGAAAGTTGCGCCGGCCCCCGCAAAGCCGGCGGCGAAGGCCGGGAAAACCCGCTCTTAACCTAGCGGGCGGCGCCGAGCACCTGCTCGAGAATGAAGCCCTCCACGGCAAGCCGGGCATCGAGCTCCCCCAGCTTGATCTGCTCCTCGAGCTTGAGCAGGTCGTGGAAGCCGCGGTCCAGCTCGGCGGCGCTGTAGTCGGCTGCCTGCCGAAACGCCTTCTCGACGACAAAGGGGTGCTCCGACAGTCTCGCCTGCAGGTCGGCCAGCGTACCGCCGCGATCGCGAACGGCGCGCGCCTGCAGAAGACGGCGCCAATGGCTGACCAGGGTGTAGAGGAGCCAGGTGGGCTCACGTCCCGCGTCGAGAAGGGATTGCAGGACGCCGGCCACCTCGCCCGGCCGCGGGCTGCCCAGGGCATCGGTCAGGGCGAAAATCTCTTCGTCGCGCGTGTCGCTGACCAGCGCGCGCACCGCCTCCTCGTCGATGCGGGTCGACGGCAGCGCGTAGATGGCGAGCTTGACGATTTCCTGGTCCAGAAGGCGCAGGTCAGGTTCTGAGCGTTCGAGCAGAAGCCGGACGGCGGTCGGGGTGATCGTCAGCCCCCGCTCCTCCGCGAGCTTGCGCACCCAGCCGGCGCGATCCGACCGGCGGGGCGGCTCGTAGCGCAGGATCCGGGCGCCCTTGTCGCGTTCCATCGCCGCCACGGTTTTATAGACCGGATTGCCGGGCGCAACCAGGGCGTGGATGACGAGCACCAGCTGTGTCGTGTCCGGAATGCCCGCCAGATAGGCCGCGGCGCGTTCGGGCCCGGCACCCTTGTCGCGTTTGCCGGCCAGCAGCCCCCAGTCCCGCAGCACCAGCACCCGCGCCGCATCGATGAAGGGCAGCGTGCCCGCCTTCTCGGCGAAGGCATCCGCGCTCAGCGTATCCGCCTGCAGATCCTCGTAGTTGAACTCCAGCGTGAGGCCGGCGCGCAGGGGCTGCAGCAAGTCACGGGTCGCCCGGTCAACCAGGTAGCTCTCGCCGCCGTGGATGAGCGTGATCACGCAGCCACGCGGTCGATCTTCGCCGCCATGTAGAAATCGCTCTCGGTCAGGCCGTTGATTTTGTGCGTCCAGAGGTAGACGCGGACCTCGCCCCAGCGGACGTAGAGGTCCGGATGATGACCCTCGGCTTCGGCCACCGGCGAGATCCGGTTGACGAAATCGACGGCCGCCACCCAATCCTTGAGCTTGAACGACTTGCTCAGCTTCGTGTCGTTTTCGACCTGCCAGCCCTCGAGTTGGGCGAGCAGCGGCGCGATCTGCACGTGGGTCAGGGGTGGCGTCCCCCCTCGGCAGGGAACGCACTTGTTATCGGCCAGACTCGACGATGCCACCGCGGCCTCCCTCATCCATCGTCCTGACCTTGTCGATCACCGGCAGCTCCGCCGGGTCCGGCTTGCCCTCGAGCCAGGCGTCGCAGATCTCGCGCGCCACCGCTTCGGGCGTCGAGCGCAGGCTCATGACCAGGACGTTGGCATCGTTCCACTTGCGGGCGCCGCGCGCGGTTTCGGCGTCGTTGCAGAGCGCCGCCCGAATGCCCGGCACTTTGTTCGCGGCGATGGACGTCCCGGTTCCCGTCCAGCAGAAGAGGACCCCCTGGTCGGCCGCGCCCGACGCGACCCGCTCCCCGACAGCTCGCGCCACATCGGCCCAGTCCATCGGCTGGCCGGTCAGCGGGCCGTGCGGCTCCACCTCGATACCCTTGTTCTGCAGGTACTCGGTGACGACCTCGGTGACCCGGGTCTTCTCGTCGCTGCCGATCGCCACGCGCACCATTCAATTCTAGGTGCGCCCCAGCGGCCCTCCGGCCGCAGTTACGCGGCCTGGCCCCGGGGCGGTTGCCGCGCGACGAGGTAGGCGACGAGGGCGAGGTATTCCTGGGAATCAGCCGAGTCCAACCAGCGAATGTCGGAAGTGCTGCGACGGAAGAGTGCAAAGACCTCGGCGATCGTCAGCTTGGCGCCAGTGTAGCCCGGGTGGCGCCGGCAGGCGCAGAAGATTCCGCAAAAATTGGTTAGCCGCCGATCTGGCTCATCGTCTTTCCGGGACGGACGAAGTCCGCCTGGCCGATCTTGTGCCCCTCTTCCTTCTGCCAGACGGCGGCGACGACGAAGTCGCGGATCTCCGGGTCCGACGCGCCGCCCCGCAAGAGCGCCTTGACATCGTGCTCCTGGATCGAGAACAAGCAGGTGCGCAGATGGCCCTCGGCCGTCAGACGAATCCGATTGCAAACTTTGCAGAAGGCATCGCTGACCGAGGGGATTACGCCAATGCCACCTGGCGCGCCGTCGCGAAACCGGTATCGGGTCGCCGGCGCGGGACGCTGGTCGTGGACCGGCTCCAGCGCAAACTCGCGGTCGATCGCCTCGATGATCTCTCGGCTTGCTACCACGGTCTCCATCGACCAGATGCCGTCGGCGTCGAGCGGCATGAACTCGATAAAACGGACCTCGTAGCCCTCGCTCCGCGCAAGCCGGGCGAAGTCCAGGATCTCGTCGTCGTTGCGCCCGCGCATCACGACCATGTTGAGCTTGATCGGGCTGAACCCGGCAGCGCGGGCCGCGCCAAGACCGCGCAGCACCCGGTCGAGCGCGTCGCGCCGGGCCAGGTCCTTGAAGCGGTCCGAGTGCAGGGTGTCGAGGCTGACGTTGAGCCGCTTGAGCCCGGCGGACCGCAGAGCCGCCGCCTTCTCTTCTAAGAGGATCCCATTGGTGGTCATCGCAATGTCCAGATCGCCGTCGATCCCGGCGATCATCCCGGTGAGGTCTTCGATTCCCTTCCGTACCAACGGCTCGCCCCCGGTCAGCCGGATGGTACGGACGCCACACTGATCGACGAGGATGCGCGTCACGCGGACGATCTCCTCGAAGCTCAACACGTCGTCGCGCGCCAGCCACGGCAGGCCGGCCGCCGGCATGCAGTAGACGCAGCGGAAATTGCATCGGTCGGTCACCGAGATGCGCAGGTCATCCGCGATCCGGCCGAAGGTGTCGCGGAGATACACAACTGGCTCGGAGCTGGGCACGAATTTAGTATATGGGGCGTGCAATTAGGAGTCCTGCCGCCGTTCAGCCCGATGGAGGCCAAGGTCCAGTCGGAGCTGCCCCGCGGCGACGCCTGGCAGTACGAGCCAAAGTGGGATGGCTTCCGCGCCGTCGCCTTTAAGGACGGCGACGAGGTCGTCATCCATAGCCGCAATCAGAAACCACTCACTCGCTACTTCCCCGAGCTGGTGCCGGCGATTCAGCAGATCAAGCCGAAACGCGCCGTCCTCGACGGCGAGATCGTGATCTTCACCGGGTTCGGGACTGATTTCGACGCCATGACGCTGCGAATCCACCCGGCCGCCTCGCGCGTGAACATGCTCGCCAAAGAGCAGCCCGCCACCTACATCGCTTTCGACCTCCTTGCGGACGGCGATGAGAGCCTGCTCGAGGTTCCCCTCAGGGAGCGGCGCCCGCGGCTCGAAAAGCTCCTCGGGCCCAAGCCCGAATCGATCTATCTCAGCCCGGTGACACGTGACCGTGAGGTCGCGCTGAACTGGCTCAAGGAATATCGAGGTACCGGCCTCGACGGTATCGTCGCCAAGCGCGTGGACAGTATTTATCATCCGGGCGAGCGCGCCATGATCAAGGTGAAAGAGCAGAGAACCGCTGATTGCGTCGTCGGCGGTTTTCGTTGGGGTAACGACGGCAAACGGGTAGGCTCGCTCCTGCTCGGTGTCTATCGCGGCAAGACACTCGAGTACATCGGTCACACGTCGGGCTTCGATGATGCCCAGCGCCGCGAGCTTGTCGGCGTGCTCGAGCCGTTGCGTGGCGGCTCCAGTTTCGAGGGCGGCCGGGCTCCCGGCGGCCCGAGCCGCTGGTCGCAGGATCGCGACCTGTCCTGGGAGCCGCTGCGGCCCGAACTCGTCTGCGAGGTGGCCTTCGACCGGCTGGAGAATGATCGGTTTCGCCACGGCGTCGGTTTTGTTCGCTGGCGACCGGATAAATCGCCGAAATCGTGCACGATGGCGCAACTGAAGGCCGAGGCTTCGGTCGAGCTGAAGAAGCTGTTCGCCTAGCGCCGGCGCTTCTTGCCGGCGTCCCGCTCTTGCTTCGCCTCGTACTCGCCGGAGACTTCGCGATCGAGCTCCGAGGCCGCGGTCGTCGCCTTTTCCGGCAAGGACCGGTGTTTGCCCTCGCGTTCGATCTTCTTCACGACGTCAGACGGCTCCTGCGGCGGATCCGGTGTCCGGCCGCCGGTGATCGACTTCGCCTCGGGCTCAGCCATATTCATGGCCTCCTCGAAATTGGTAATTGCGATATCATCTTAGGATATACTGTAGGGCTTACATGCAAATGAAGCCGCAAAAACGTGCCACCCGGGAGGTGCCCCCATGAAAGTCCGAGATGCGATGGCCAAGACCGTGACCTCGGCCAAAAAGAGCGACAAGGTGATCGACGTCGCCAGGAAGATGAAGCAGGAAGACGCCGGGTTCATACCGGTGGTTGAAGACGGCGGCACGGTGATCGGGGTCATTACCGACCGCGACATCGTGATCCGCTGCATCGCTGAGGGGCATGACCCCCGAGGCGAAACCGCGGAGCACGTGATGAGCAAGCAGGTCACGATCATCTCGCCGGACGACGACATCGATGAGGCGGGGCGCAAGATGGAACGCGAAGAGATCCGGCGCCTGGCGGTTGCGGAGAATGGCCGGCTGGTGGGCGTGCTGAGCCACGGCAACCTGGTCCAGGCGACCAAGAACAAAACGGCCGAGAAGGTCACCGAGGGGGTGACGCGTGGTGCCTGACCTGAAGCAAGTCGATTTCAAGCAGGTGGGTAGCGACGTCGCGGACCGGGTCGGCCGGGCGGCGAAAGAGCTGGGCAGCGGTGCCGGCAACGCCGCGCGAGAGCTGGCCGCGTCCGCTGAGGAGTCGGTGAACACCCAGATCCGCAAGCAGGCGAAGGCGGCCCGCAAGCGGCTGCCGTCCCGCCGTGGGCCGTCGCCGATCACCATCATCGCCGGCGCCATCAGCGGCGCGGTCGCCGTCTATTTCCTCGATCCGGAACGCGGCCGGACGCGACGTGCCCTGTTCGTCGACTGGTCGTCCGCCCGCCTGCGGCGCGGATGGCACGCCGTGAACCAGTGGGGACGGCAGACCGGTACAACGGCAGCGGCCCTGCCCCAGCGAATGGTGACCCTGCGAACCGGGCCGCCCGTCGATGATCTGACGTTGCGCGACCGCGTGGAAAGCGAGGTCTTGCGCAACCGTGACATGCCCAAGGGGCAGCTCAACTTCGATGTCGAGTCCGGCATCGTCACGGTTCGCGGCCAGGTGGACAACGCGTATCAGATCGCGACCATTGAGAAGGCCGTCCTGAAGGTACCGGGCGTCGGCGGCGTCGAAAACCTCTTGCACGTCAGCGGCACGCCGGCTCCGAACAAGGCGGAGGCCCGGGAGAACATCGGGTAGGAGAGCTCGAGTCGGTTTTGAGCGGTCGGCATTCCCCCGCCGGCCGCTCTTTTCTATTTCCCTCCCCCACGTGCGGGGGAGGGCCAGGGTGGGGGCGCTACGCTGTGCGTGATGGCTGCCGCCCAGGATCTGCGCCCCATCCGCCAGTACTACGACGCGACCTGGCATGACTATCGCTGGCTGTGGCTGAACCCCTCCAACTACGCCATCCACTTCGGCTACTGGGACGACCGGACGCGCAACCATGCCGACGCGCTGAATCGGTTGAACGCCGCGCTGGCGGCCCGCATCGGCATCATGCGGGGAGCACGAATCCTGGACGCCGGCTGCGGGGTCGGTGGCGGCGCGATCTGGCTTGCCCAAACCTTCGCCGCCGATGTGGTCGGGATCACGCCGGTGCCCAGCCAGGTGGAGCGCGCCCGGCGGTTCGGGTTGCAACGCGGCGTCTCGAATCGGGTGCGCTTTGCGCAGCAGGACTACCTCCACACCTCGTTTCCTGACGCCAGCTTCGACGTCATCTGGGCCGTCGAAAGCATCTGCCACGCGGTCGACAAAGCCGCCTTCTATCGCGAGGCTCGCCGAGTTCTGCGGCCGGGCGGCCGCATGGGAATCGTCGAGTACATGCGGACGGCACGACCACTCACCTCCGCGGGTGAGGCACTGCTCCACAGCTGGCTCTTCGGCTGGGCCATCCCGGACATCGCTACCGCGGCCGAGCATCGCGATTGGGCCGCCGCGTCTGGCTTCGGCGAGGTGAGCCTCATCGATATCACGTCGCAGGTTCGCCCTTCGCTTAAGCGCCTGCATTGGATGGCGTCCATCGCCTGGCCGGCGGCAGTGATGCTGCGCGCGCTTAGGGTCCGAAGCGTCACCCAGCACGGCAACGTGCGCGGCGCACGCGATCAGTTTCGCGCGCTTCGCCGCGGGCTGTGGTTCGACGCCATGCTGACCGCCACGGCCGCCTAGACTTCAGCGATGCGCACCGGGACCGCCGACCTGCCGCTGCATGGCGGCCGCGCGCCCCGCTGGTTGTTCGAGCGCATGACCTCGCTGGCTCGCGAGATGACCCTGGCGATCCTGGCGGAGGAAAGCGCTCCCGGCCTGCTCCGCCGCCTCGCCGACCCTGTCTGGTTCCAGGCCTTCGGCTGCGTGCTCGGTTTCGATTGGCACAGCAGTGGCTTGACCACGACTGCCTGCGGCGCCCTCAAAGAGGGCCTGAAGGATCTGTCCGGCGAGACCGGGATCTTCGTTGCGGGCGGCAAGGGAAAGACCTCGCGCAAGACGCCACAGGAGATCGAGTCCGCCTGCTGGACGACCGGCCAGGATGCGGCCCCGCTCGTTCGCGCCAGCCGGCTCTCAGCGAAGGTCGATTCGGCCGCCGTTCAGGACGGATTCCAGGTTTATCACCACAGCTTCTTCTTCACCACCGACGGCTCGTGGGCGGTGGTGCAGCAGGGCATGAACGAGAGCTCGGCGATGGCGCGCCGCTATCACTGGCTGCCACCCGAGCGGTACGACTGGGACCCGCATGCCGGCGTCGCGGGCGAGCCGACCCAGAATGTCCTCAACCTGGTGGCGTCGGAGGGCGAGAGCAACCGCACGGTCGCTGTCGCGCTGGCCCGAGAGAATCCGACCAAACTGGTCACCGATCTGACCCGGATGCGGTCCCTATCCCTGCCGCGCCACCATGCGATTCGGGTCAGCGACCTGCATCCCGACCGGCTGGCCAGAATTCTGCTCATGACCTACGAGCGACAACCCGAGGACTACACCGCATTGCTAGCAGTGCCGGGTGTCGGCGCCAAAGCCCTGCGTGCGCTGGCGCTCGTCGCCGAGTTGACCTACGGGGAGCCGGCGTCCGTGCGGGATCCGGTGTCCTACTCCTTCGCGCATGGGGGTAAGGACGGAACGCCATATCCGGTCGACCGAGTGACGTACGACGCCACCATCGAGTCCCTGCGCCTGGCCGTGCGCGACACCCGGGCCGGATTCACCGAGAAGTCCGCAGCGCTCAAGCGGCTCGCCGGCGTGGAGCGAACGCTGACCGCCACGACCGCCTCGTGAGCGCTCCCGCCGACCGCGTCGAGATTCCGGCGGACGCGCTCGTCCTGCTGATCGGCGCCGCCGGCTCCGGGAAGTCGACCTTCGCGGCCCGGCATTTCGCACCGGACGCGGTGATTTCCTCGGACGCGCTGCGGGCGCTTGTCGGCGAGAGCGAATCCGACCAGCGGGCCAACGACAAAGTCTTCGCCTGGTTGCAGTCGTTCGTACTGAACCGGCTGGTCGCCGGCGCGGTCACCATTGTCGACGCCACCAACACGGACTGGATGCGACGCGCTGAGCTGATCGGAATGGCTCGCCGCCACCGACGTCCGGTGATTGGCGTGGTCTTCGACCTTCCCCTGGAGATCTGCCTGTCCCGAATCGCGGCGCGCTCGCGCACGCTGCGGACTGCCGTCGTCAGGCAACAGGTCGCTGACCTGCGGCGCGACCGCGAGCGGCTCGATCTGGAGGGCTTTGCGGCGATATACGTGCTGGGGTCAAGCCATCAGGTTGAGCGGACGAGCATCGACATTAAAAAGGGCCCGGTCGCCCGGGCCCTCTCCTCGTAGCAGCGAGCGTCGTCAGTCGCGATGACCGCAGGCGGTCGCAACCGCCGCAAAGGCGGCCTTCAGCCCGGCCAGGTCGCGGCTCCGGGTTGCCTGCAACAGCGTTTGCAGGTTTAGGATCGCCGCCTGGCAGGTCGCGCTCGGAGCCGGCAGGCACGCCGTGCGTGCCGCCGTCAGAGCATTGCGCCACTGCTGCGCCTCGGCCAGGTCCTCGGCGCGCTCGGCCTGCAACGCCGTGACCGAAACGGCTTGCTGGCCGGCCCGCTCCGTGGCATCCTCGGCCACGTCGGCCTGGTGCAGGGCCTTCAGGGAATCGATCGCCTGCTGGCAGCCGGCCGACAGCGCGAACCTGGGCGCCGCGGGTTTGACCGCCGCGACTACTCGTTCGGCCGGCTTGCTGCTGACCGGCGCTGCCGTGGCGCGGGTTGCAAGGGTCATCTCGTCACGGTCGGCCTTGATGATCGTCGTGGTGCCTGCGACCAGGCTCACGACGCTTCCCCGCGAGCTCGGGTGCGGGTTGCTCGCCGCGTTCGCGGTGAGGGTCGCCAGCCCGATGGCCGCGATCGCCCCCGTAATCATCGCCTTTGTTCGCACGATTGGTCCTCCTTGGCGGGATAGTCGTCTTCTAAAACGGCGACGGCTCAGCCCGCTTACGCCCGGTTAAGAATCATCTAGGCGCTTAGCCGAACGTTAGTTCGGCGCATCACGTCAGGGGACGAGATGGACCGGCCCGCCCTTCAGGCCGACGGCCACGGTGACCGTGTCATAGGTGATTGTCCCCGGACCGGTGACATACTGCAGCCTCCACCAGTCCTGGCCTGGCAAGGGGTCGTAGTTGGACGGAATTGGAATTTCGAGGTGAATCCACTGGCCGTTGGCGGACACGCCGGTGCGGGTATCCAGGGCGGTAAAGGACGCCAACAGGTTGCGGGCGGCGCTTGCCCACACCTGGTAATTCCGGCGCGCGAGGTTCGAGCGCTTTTCGTGGAGATCGTAGATGTTGATGCCGAGCGGGGAGTTGGCGACCGCCCCTGTTGGGTCGAGGACGTTGAGGCCGACAAAGCCACTCGTACTGAAGACGTCGCCGGGGTCCCAGAGATCGATCGTCACTGTGAGCCCGGCGTAGTCACGGGGCAGCTGGAAGAGGTTCATGGTGAAGCTGCCCCCAAGCCCGGCATCGAACGGGGTGAAGAAGCACATGTCGTACCAGGCAGCCGTCTGGCAGTTCGTGCAGGTCGTGCGGCCGGCATCGCCGTTGACCGCGCGTACCGCATATCCTTTCTTGCCGATCGTGCTCGCGTTGGTGAAGCTCCGTCCGTTGTTGTCCATGGTGTCGACCCGCAACCGGTAGGTGCCGGGTACCAAGACGCCGCCCTGGTCGTAGGTGCTGAACGCCCCCGTCTGCTGCAAGCTGACCAGGCCGCCGTCCTGCGCCCCGCCATAGGTCGCCGGATCGGTCCAGTTGTGGTAGATCAACATGTTGGTGGGCAGGCCCCCCGCGTAGCTCTGCGTCACCCTGCGGCCTCGACTCGAGCCGCCCATCACCAGGTACTGGTTCGATGCCGCCGACCAGTTGCTGGCGTCGATCGGATAAACGGTCATCTGGGAGAGCAGCACATCGGTGCTGCGAATAAAGAGATTGTTCACCCAGTAAAGGCTGTAGCGCATCGCCGGATAGTTGGCGGCTGTCGCGCCGCCCATGTCGTCGTCCTCGTGGTACCAGCTGATTCCCCGGGCCGAGCAGGCGCGCAGCGCCGGGTTCTGGTTATCGTTATCGCAGAAGTTGGCTGCGGCGCCATATCCATCGGGGGCGTAGGCCGCGTTGTAAATCTGGACCACCCCGCCGGCGCCACCGCTGGGGATCGTGATCCGGTAGTTGTAGCCTCCCCGGTCAGCGACCGACGGGTCCATGAGCTCGGTCCCGTTGGCGTAGCTGATCTGGTGGACGTCGTCCGTGGTGGCGGCGGCGGGCGGATTGAACGGGCTCGGAGTAAAGGCATCGCCATAGCCGCGGTCGGCGCCCCAACCCTCGGTCCGCATGAAGGAGAATCGCGTGCGCCCGAGCTCGCCGAGCGAGGCGCCCAGCTGGCTGCCCGGCTCGCCCAGCGAGATCGGCGGCAGATAGGCCGCCACGGCGGTCTTTCTGACAACGTACGGCCGGAAGCCAAATGCCTCCATGAAAAACACCGGCGCCGTGCGCTCGACGGTCACCTGTAGATGGTTCGGGTAGCCGGCCACCCGACTCGGGGTAACTACGATCCCATTGGCGCCGTCAGCGGTATCGAACCCATTGCGCCTCGCTTCGTCGAGGGCTCGGTCGGTCGCGTCGTTGCGCGAGCCTAGGGGCATCGCATTGCTGGGGCTGAACTGATCGGGCATGAAGACCACACCGGAAAGGGCGGCGGCGGCCGCGGCCCGCTCGGTGGCGACGCTGTAGAAATACCCCACCACCACGTCGACTCCGAGGCCCACCCCGGCGATCAGCAGCGTCCCGGCGAGGGCGACCACCACGATGGCTTGCCCGAACTGCGAGCGTTTCATCCCAGAATCGGTGCCGCCTTCATCACCGAATAGTCAGAGAGGATCATGTTCTTCGGAAAGATTCCGGCCGGAGCGTTGTAGGTCCACACGAGCCGGACGCCAATGGACGTCTCGTTGGGCGGCGTCTGCTTTCGCTTGCTGAGGGGGAAGGTCTGCGTCCCGGCGGTCATGCTGCCATCGGACCGGATGAAGTATTTGTCCACCAGGTCCACACCCGGTTGGTAATTCCCATCCGGGCTCGTGGGCACATAGATATCGATTTCGGACACCGTGCTGGAGGTCATCCCTCCGGCCATCGCCATCACGTTGCGAACGATCTGCATGTCGATGCTGGCTGTCGTCGCTCCCGGGTTGGACTGCGAACCGCCCAGCTCAGCCGCCAGCCGGGCGGCCTGCCGAACGGCGGACCCGGATGTGACTTTGTCCGAAACCATGATGCTGGCATCGAAACCGCCCATCAGCAGCAGGGCCAGCAGCGGGATCAGAATCGCGAGCTCCACCAGGGACTGCCCAACCCGGGGCTGGCGGTCGGGAGCGTTGCCGAAGCGGAGGGCGGTGTGCATCTCAGTAGCTCTGCGGCTCCAGCCGGATGTAGTGGGTGACGCTGCTTCTCAGCGAGCCGAGCGGCGCCAGGAAGCCGGCCTTCCAGCTATAGGTGAAGTGGACCGTGACGCCCAGAAAATCACTGGTGCCATTTCCGATGTTGCGTGATGCCGCGACCCACGGCTCGAGCATCATCGACGTGCCGTCGATCCGATACCGGTTGTAGAAGACGGGATCGGGGGTGAGGTTGCCGTTCCCGTCCTGATTGAGTTTGTAGATGTCGACCTCATCCACCGAGAAGATGCCGGTAGTGCCGACGTGTTCACGAATCACGCGGATCGACTGGTCATCGGTGGTGGCTGCGTTTCCGAGTTGCGCGGCCATCCGGGCACCCTCGACGGTCGCATAGCGGGCGGTGCCGATGCTGAACATCAGGAGACCCCCGTCCAGCACGCCCAGCATGAGCATGAAGAGCACGGGTAGGACCACAGCGAACTCGGTCAACGACTGGCCGTAGCCGCGTGCCCCTCGCTCCCGCCGCCTTACGGGAATCATTACGCCCCTCATAGACTGGAACGTTGAGATCGCACGGCTCCAATGAGGGCCCAACAAGTTGCGACAGGTGTCTTGGGCCCGCGATTTCCCATTACCGAGCCGCGATCACCGTCACGCCGCCGTGCGCCGCTGGCCCCCGGGCGACCTAGCCGCCGAACGTGCTAGCGGTTACGGACCTTTTCCTGGGCAGCCTGGTAGGAGCGCAGCTTTCTGACTTTGGGCTGCGCGTTGAAGACGATGTAGGGGTTGAGGGGATTCCGCGCCGCGTAGTCCTGGTGATACGTCTCGGCCGTAAAAAATTCCTGCAGAGGCGTGACTTCGGTGACGATTGGAGCATCGAAGACTCGAGCTTTGTTCAATTGGTCGACATAGGCTTTGGCCACGCGCTTCTGCTCATCGTCACCGTAGAAGATGGCGGATCGGTATTGCCGGCCGGTGTCGGGTCCCTGGCGATTGAGCTGGGTCGGGTCGTGCGCGATCGAGAAGAACACCTTGAGGATCTGGCCGTAGCTGATCCGGCTCGGGTCATAGAGAACCTCGACCGCCTCGGCGTGATTGGTGGTGCCGCTCGAGACCGTCTCGTAGTCGGCGGTCTCGGCCGAGCCGCCCGCATACCCCGATTTGACGGAAGCGACACCGTCCAGGTTCTTGTAGACGGCCTCCACACACCAGAAACATCCGCCGGCAAGGACTGCCCAGCTCTGTCCCGCTTTCTCGGCGCGCGGGGAATCGACGACGGGATCGGGGAAATCCTCAGGTGATACGCGCGCCATCGGGTCATTGTACGGCCGGACGGAATCGCCCACCACGTTCAACCAGCTCGACGCTGCCGAGCCGGTCAGTCCGGTAAATCAGCGCCGCACTAAGTGCCTGGAGAAAGCCGCGAGCCGGAAGGCCATCGCGACTGTTCGCCGAGACCTGAATGATACCGAAGCCGTGGCCCGGTCCCTGCCACTGTTGCGGACCGCCACTGGTAAAGATCGCACCATCGATATCGGTTGGCAGCGAGGACCAGTTCGTCTCCGGCGGCACGAGGGCAAGAACGGCATGGCCAGCTGCAAGCAACCAGCTTCGCCCGTCGCCCGCCAGGTTTAGCGCCACTCCATCCAGCTGCAGCGGGCCTGTCGCCCACTCCACGGCGATGCCGGCACCCTGGGCCTGCTGGACGAGCGCCCGCAGCGTCGCGCTCCACGGGTCGGGGTCCGCGATCACCAACCGGTTCACCTGGAATCGGTTGAGAACCGCGGTGGCCGCGCCGATGTTCGCGCGCCGGCCGCCGGTAATGATCCAGACGTCGAGCTTGCGCGCTGTCGGCGGCAGGGTCCTGCCGATCGCCTGCGCGAGCCGGTCGGCGTCAGGCCCGCCATCGATCAGTACCTGGTGACCGTTCGCCGTGCGCACCAGGACCGCCGATCCAGTCCCGACATCGAGCGCATAGACGTGCACCCGCCCATCGGGCGCGATCAGCAGCAGGGCGATGACGGCCAGCGCCGCAGCCCCCAGCACTGCCCAGACTCTTTGCTGCCAGAAGAACTGCCGGAGTTTGATGCCGGCGAGAGCGCCGCCGTTGACGATGGCGGCCGCGGCCAGCCAGCGGGGCGGGAAGTACGGCATCACCACGGCCGCCCGCGGGAGGCTGCCCGCGTGCTCGATCACCAACCGGAACCAGCTCACGATCATGCCGGCCGCCTGCAACACCGGCCAGCTCGCGACCGCAGCGGCGACGGGGAGGATCGGCAGCTCGATGGCGTGCGGAGCACCGAGCAGCGCGCCGCCGCCGCCCACGATCATCACCGCCGGCAGCAGCGGCAGCACCAGCGCATTCGTCGCCGGTGCGACGAGCGAGACCTGGTGGAAGCTGGCCAGCATCAGCGGCCAGGTGGCGGCCTCGGCGGCAACGGTGGCCGCGAATGGATCGCGCAGGAAGGCCGGCATCCACTTAAGACGCGCGGCGATCCCATCCGTCATGGCGGCGATGCCGATCGTGCCGGCGAACGAAAGCTGAAAGCTGACATCGCGCGCTAGGTCCGGCTTGAGCCCGAGCATGATGGCGCCTGTCAGCGCCAACGACATGGCGACGTGACTATCCCGGCGCAGCTGACCCGCGATGACGACCAGCACGCCCATGGCCGCCGCCCGCAGTGCCGCGGCCGACGCCCCCGCAAAGAGCGCGTAGCTCGCCATCGCGGTCACCGCCACGAACGGCGCGGCTCGGGGCTGCCATCGGCCGAGCGCCTGGTGGATGATGCGCGCCAGCAAACTCACCTTCAGGCCAGAGATCACCACGATATGGATGAGCCCGCTGGCGATCATTTGCTGCTCGAGGGCTGCCGGTAACGCCGCCCGGTAGCCGAAGACGACGCCCAACAGCAGCGCCGCCTGCGGTTCGGGCAGAGCCCGGTCGACGGTATCGATCACGGCGTGGCGCATGGAAAACAAAATCGTGTGCAGCGGATCACCGTGATGTGGGGTGACGCGAACCAGTCGCGCCGAGGGCATCACCCCGGCGATGCCCTGTTCGGCCAAATAGGCGCGGTAATCGAACTGGTCGAAGCGGGGCGGCGCCACGATCTCACCGCTGAGCAGGACCAGATCGCCATAGTGAACTGGCGTCGCGCCGTAGACCGTCGCCTGGATGCGCAGATTACTCGTCGCCTGGCCCGTGCCATCGAGCAACTGATCGAGCCGCACCGTGAGCCGGCGGTTCCCCTTGCGCTCGACCGGGTCGTCGTCGACGGTACCCGAGACGACGACCGGCTGGGCGGCGAGGCCGGGAGGCAGCTGGATAGTTGGCGCCAGCCAACCACGGAAGGCTCCAATCAGCAGCGCGAGGAAGGCCAGGCCCGCCAGCGGCACGAGGCGCCGGTTGGCCAGCGCGACGGCGGCCGTCAGCAAAGCCCCCAGGACCAACCATGGCATCAGCGGGCTCATCAGTATGGCGATGATCACCCCGATACTCCACGCGGCCAGCAGGACGGCAAGTGTCCACCAGGGCAAGCCCCCACCCTGACCCGCCGCCGCGCGCGGAGGAGGGAAATAAGAATTCAGTTGACGGTCAGCGACTTCGCGAGCTCCTTGTAGGTGTTGGTGTCCAACCCCATCGCCGACTTGAGTTCCGTCAGCGCGACGAATCCGCCGAAGTCTTCCCGGTATCTGATGATGGCGTCAGCGAGCGCCGCATCGATTCCGGCAACCTGGAGCAGTTGCTCCCGGGTCGCGGCGTTGATATCGACTTTGGTCTTCTTCGCCTTGGTGCAATGGCCGATGAGCGGGACCGCGACCTGGCTCGCGTCTTTGACGTGGGCGGCCAGGTTCGGCAGGCAGGCCGGGTCGGCGTCGGCCAGCAACCCGCCGGCCGCCACGATCGCGTCGCTCACCCGCAACGTGGAGCCGAGCGTGTACAGGCCGGGATGGCGCACCGCACCGCTGACATAAACGATCACGGTGCGTTCCTGGGCCGCCTCGACGTCTTGAGCCGAAATGGCGGCGGGCGAGACAACCGGCTCGCCTGGACGCGGCCACAGCGCGTAGCCGCCGATCGTCAGCAGCGCGAGCGCCAGCACGGCGGCGAGCTGCCAGCTGTGACGGTACAGCCAGCCGCTGAGCCCCTGGCGCCAATCCCGAAACCGTTCTGTGTGTTTGCGCAAACTCAAGGCTATGGGCGCAGCGATATTGCCGGTGGCATGAGGGCGGCGAGCCCGCTAGTCCGTGACCAGGTTGATCAAACGATCGGGAACGTAGACCGCGCGCGCAACCCGACGTTCCCCGATCGCCCGCTGGACGTTGGGGCTGCGCACGGCGCGCTCCTGGGCATCGGCTTGCTCGATGCCGGCCGGCATCTCGATCCGATCTCGAAGCCGCCCGTCGACCTGCACGACCACGGTGACCTGTGCTCGTCGCAGGATCCCAGGGTCAGGCTCCGGCCACGGCTGAAAGACGACGAGGCCTTCGCCGCCCTGGCGCTGCCAGAGCTCTTCGGCGAGGTGCGGCGCGAAGGGGCCTAACAGGCGAGTCAGGTCGCGGCAGACCTGCTCCCAGGCCTCGTTGCGCTGGCCGCCGGCCTGGAGGTAGTCCTGCATCGCGTTCGACAGTTCCATCAACGCCGACATCGCCGTGTTGAAATGGAAGGCCTCGACGTCGCGAGTGACCTTTTCGATAGTTTGGTGCAGCTTGCGTCTGAGGTCCTCGTTCGACACACGCGCCATTCCGGGAACCACCTGATCTTCTTCGCCAACGACTTGCCGCCAGATGCGATGCAGGAAACGCGCGACGCCGTCGACGCCGCGATCATTCCACTCGGCGTCCTGGTCGGGCGGACCGATGAAGAGCTCGTAGACCCGACCCGTATCGGCCCCGTACTTCTCGACCATGTAGTCGGGCGCGATGCCGTTGCCCTTCGACTTCGACATGACGTAGCCGTTGCGGTGGATCATGCCCTGGGTAAAGAGGGCCGCGAATGGCTCGTCGACCGAGACCATCTTCGCGTCGAAGAGCACTTTCATGAAGAACCGTGAGTAGAGCAAATGCAAAATGGCGTGCTCAATCCCACCCGTGTACTGATCGACCGGCATCCAGTAATCAGCGCGCTTCTTATCGAAGGGCTGCGATTGGTCGTCGGCGCTCGGGTAGCGCAGGAAATACCAGGACGAGTCGACAAACGTATCCATCGTGTCCGTCTCCCGCCGCGACGGCTTGCCACATTTCGGGCAGGTGGTGTCGACGAACGATGGCGTGTGGGCCAATGGGTTCTGGCCGTCGGAGCGAAACTCGACCTGCGCGGGGAGCCGGACCGGCAGCTGGTCCTCCGGCACCGGCACGATGCCGTGCTCCGGACAGTAGATGATGGGGATAGGCACGCCCCAGTAGCGCTGCCTCGAGATCAGCCAATCGCGCAGGCGATAGGTGATCGTCCGCTTGCCGATGCCTTTGTGCTCGGCTTCGGCAGTGATCCGCTCGATCCCTTCCTTGACGCTCAATCCATTGAACCGGCCGGAGTTGACCAGCACACC
This sequence comes from Chloroflexota bacterium, assembly GCA_005889535.1. Taxonomy (GTDB): domain Bacteria; phylum Chloroflexota; class Dormibacteria; order CF-121; family CF-121; genus CF-13. Next base: position 2,295 of record VBHC01000058.1, on the reverse strand, counting down.
CTCATAGACCTCGAAGGCGGCGTCGACTGGCTCGTGAGCCGCGTCCTGGCTGGCGCTGATCACCCGCCGGATCGGCAGCTTGTGCTGGCGCGCGAACTCGAAGTCGCGACTGTCATGAGCGGGGACGCCCATGATCGCGCCGGTGCCATAGCTGGCCAGCACGTAGTCGGCGATCCAGATCGGGATTCGCTCCTCGGTGAATGGATTGATCGCGTAGGCGCCGGAAAAGACGCCGGTCTTTTCGTGCTCCGTGGAGAGTCGCTCGATTTCGGTTTCGGCTCTGGTGCGCTCGATATATGCGTCCACGGCGGCACGCTGGTCCGGCGTCACGACCTTCTGGAGAATTTCGTGCTCGGGCGCCACCACCATGAAGGTTGCGCCGAAGACGGTGTCGGGCCGGGTGGTGAAGACGCGGAGCTTCCCGTCTCGCTCAACGAAGAAGTCCAGGTCCGCCCCCTCGCTGCGCCCGATCCAGTTGGCTTGCATGACCTTGACCCGCTCCGGCCAGCGATCGAGCTTGTTGAGATCGTCGAGCAGCCGCTGCGCGTAGGCGGTGATTTTGAAGAACCACTGCTCCAGTTCTTTTTTTGTCGGCTTGGTGCCGCAGCGCCAGCAGACGCCATTGACGATCTGCTCGTTGGCGAGCACGGTGTTGTCCTTGGGGCACCAATTGACCGCGGCCTTCTGCTTGTAGGCGAGCCGGCGCTCGAGGAACTTCAAGAACAGCCACTGCGTCCAGCGGTAGTAATCCTCATTACAGGTCGTCACCTCGCGGTCCCATGCGTAGAGCACACCCATCAGGTCGAGCTCCCGCTTCGAGATCGCGATGTTGCCCTCGATCGACACCCGCGGCGGGATGCCGCTCTCGATCGCCGCATTCTCCGCCGGCAGGCCGAACGCGTCCCAGCCGAAAGGATTGAGCACGTTGAAGCCGCGCATCACCTTGTACCGGGCGAAAGCATCGCCGATGACGTAGTTGCGGAAGTGCCCCATGTGCAGCGGCCCGGAGGGGTAGGGAAACATCACGAGGTTGTAGAACTTCGGCTTGCTCCCGTCTTCGGCCACCCGAAACAGGCCGGCCTTCTTCCAGGCGTCGCGCCACTTCGGCTCGATTGCCTGCGGATCGTACGCGGGGGCGACAGTGCTGGCCATGGAACTAAATGAATGGTGGAGCCGACGAGATTCGAACTCGTGACCTATTGCATGCCATGCAATCGCGCTCCCAGCTGCGCCACGGCCCCACACGCGCGGGTCGAGGGTCAAGTTTAGCAAGCTGGTCGCGCGAGCAGCCACGCTGGAACCATCGCGTCAGCAGTATACACGGTTTTGTGTTAGTGTCGCTACGAACAACGGCGGGCCGACTTCTATGATTCAGCCGATGCAGCACCTCTGGGCACCCTGGCGGATGGCATTCATCAAGGGCGAAAAGCCGGCAGGCTGCTTCTTCTGCGAGGCGGCCGGCGCCGACCCCAGCGAGGAGGCTGCCCACCTGGTCCTGGCCCGGACCAGCCTGTCGCTGGCGATACTCAACCGTTATCCGTACAACAACGGCCACCTGATGGTGGCGCCGGCGGCCCACCTGGCAAACCTCGAAGACCTGCCGCGGGCGACGGCGAGCGACATGGCGACGCTGACGCAGCGCTCGCTGCGCGTCCTCCGGGAGGTGCTCAAACCGCAGGGCTTCAATCTGGGCATCAATGCGGGCAAGATCGCGGGTGCGGGCGTGGCGGACCATGTCCACCAGCACGTGGTTCCGCGCTGGGACGGCGACACGAACTTCATGCCGGTGGTCGCCGACACGAAAGTCCTTAACGAAAGCCTTACGACCAGTTATCAGGAGCTCCGCATGGGGTTCGACCGGATCGCGTAACGGCGATCGTAAGTTGCTCGTCGTGCAATTAGGTCGAACGGCGGATGGGCCGCACGGAATGTGGTGCTACCGTCGTTTTAGCCATGAAGCGACGTCGTACCAAGTCCGGCCAGGCGCTGATCGAATATGCATTCCTCATGGTGTTGCTGGCGACCATCACCTTCGCCGTGGTCGCCCTCGCGGGCAACCAGCTCAGCGGGCTCTACAGTGAAGTCACCTACGAGTTCACCCACCTCACCGACGCGAGCACGCTGGCCCCGGACGGAACGACGCTCAGTCCCGGCGTCACGCCGCCGGCGTCCGACTGCGCGCCCGGCACGGTACTCGAACTGAGAGGACACAAGTGGAAGTGCAAGTAGAGCCGGACCCGATCGAGCTCCCGCGGCAGCCGACGCCGGGCTGGTTGAACCACCTGCTGGCCAACC
>VBHC01000120.1 GCA_005889535.1 Chloroflexota bacterium | reverse complement strand
CGACTGGATGAAGTAGTCGGTGGCCAGGCCGAGGACGACCGGCAGGACCACCAGCGTCGCGGGCGTCACCGGGAGCCCGAGAAATCCGGCAATGCCCGCGGTCCACAGGGCGCCCAGCGCCGCGACCGCGATCGTCAGCAGCGTGGACATCCCCAGAGCCAGCATCGCCACGATCAGCACCGCAACCAATGCCAGTGGCACCAGCAGCTTCAAGGCATTGAAGATCGAGTCCGCCACCGACAGGGTCAGGGCCGGCGACCCGGCGGCGGTAAAGCGCAGGTCTTTGAGCTCGGGCAGGTCGCTGCTGTTCGATGCGGTCCGGACGATGTCGATGACGTGACGCACCTGGGCGAGGGATGCGTCGCGGTTCAGCCGGACAGTGATGATCGCGTGCTGGGTGTCGGGCAACGCCCAGGTCCAGAAGGGCCGCACTTTCTGGCCGTCCGGCTCGAGGAGGACCCCCTGGATGAAGGTCGGGTTGTTGACCGCCGGCACGCCGAGGGACGGAAACGCCTTGGCGTATCGCTGGGCGCAGGCGCTGACCGCCTCCTGGAACGCCTGCTGGCCCGCCTGGTCTTGTTGCGCCTGTGACTTTCCGGCGGCGACCGCCTGCTGGCGGGCTGACGCTTCCGCGCTCTTTCCCTCCTGGGCGCAGGCGTTGAGCAGGACGGTTGTGGTGCTGATGGCCAGGGTGTTGACCAGCGTGCCCGGTCCGTAGACCTTCTTGACGCCGGCAGCCTGATGCAACTTCCCTTCGAGATGGGACAGGCCGACTATGTGGTCGGGCGTGATCAGACTGGCGCCCGGGCCCGGCCGGGCC
>VBHC01000119.1 GCA_005889535.1 Chloroflexota bacterium | reverse complement strand
ACCGGATCGGCACCGAAGGCATCCGCGAACAAAGCCTGGTCTTTGAACGCGCTGGCATTGGGGTCGATCAGGAGGTCGACGCGCGCGTCCGGCTGCAACCGCACCAGGCCGAGGATGCTGCCCGCCGATAGCAGGATGGCGAGGACCAACAGCAGCAGTCGCCAGCGGGAGGGAGCCGTGAAGACCGAGAGCGCTGACGCCGATTCGCCGGAGGCCGGAGATGACCGGGCGATCGTCTCAGTTGCCAAGGAAGAGCGCCACCAGGTCTTGATCATGAAGCGGTGGGACCTCGGAGGTCGATGATCCCGTCCCGCACGGTGGTGAGGGGGCCTTGCCGCTGCCGGTGGGAACAACCTGGACCCGGACGTAATGGCCGTTGCCGTCCCGACCGCCAAAGGCGGACTTCGTCTCCAGCACGGCCTGCATCAGGCAGGGCAGCGCCGGGTTGATGCCCACGATCACCGCGTCGAGCTCGGTGGCGACGACCCGCAGCTGCTCGACAGTGGCGGGCCCCTTGGCGAGAATGTGGGCCAGGTTTGCCGAGTTCCCACTCATGGCAGTGTCCAGGTCCTGGGTAACCGCAGCGGTATGGTCGATGCCGGACCCGATCGCATCCTCGACCTGGACCAGGCCGCTCAGCACCAGGTCGGTGTCCCGGATCTGCCGGTCGATCGGGGCACGCTGCAGGTCGGCATCGAGCCGTTCGCTGGCGGCGATCAGGCCGGCGAGGTCATCGGCCCGATTGTGGAGCACGGTTGTGGTGGTGGAGAGATCAGCCGAGGATTGGCCGAGCGCCTGAAAGGCGGCATTCATGGTCGCGCCGCGTCCATCGGCGGCGCGCCCCAGCTCGATGAAGATGGTCTTCAGGTTCGCCCGGACATCGGGCTGCAGGGAATTCAGGACCTGGTCGAAGTCGGTCGACACCGTGGTTCGGGACAGCGGGATCGATGCCCCGTCACGAAGCGCGCCCGTGCGACCGCCTTCCAGGTAGACGTACTTGGGACCGAGCAGGCCGTGCGGGCGGATGGCGGCGGTGGTATCGGCATGAAGTTGACCGGCATAGCGCGCATCGATCGACACCTGGATCAAGGAATAGCCGTCCTTGTAGTCGACGCGGTCCACCGACCCGACCCGCGCACCGCTCAGTTCGACCCAGGCGCCCGGGTTGAGCTCCCCATAGGCCCCGGCCTGCAGCTGGAGGTGAAGGCGCTGATTCCAGGGCGGAGAGAAGGGGATGAAGACGAGGACCGCGAAGGCGACGGCGGCGACCGCCACCAGGAGGCCGACCAGCCGCGAGCCGCGCAGGCGCCTGCCGGTCACCGCGGTGCTCCGAAAAGCAAGAGACTGAGCCAGTCCGGCAACTCGCCGAGGGGCAACGATAAGCCGGGCAGCGACGGGCAGACTGTCGGCGTCGGCGTTGGCACGGGCAGTTTTGGCGGCGTGGGCGTGGCCGGCGTGCAGGGCGCCGTCGGAACGGCGGGCGGCGAGACGGACGGACAGGGCAGGGGCGATAGGGTCGGCGTCGGCAGCTTCGGCGGCGTTGGGGTCTTCAGACACTTTGGCAGCGGCAGGCTCGGCAGCGACGGCAGCGCCGGCAGCGCCGGTGCCACGACGGTCGGCGGCGCCTGGCCGACACCGGTCTGGCACTGCGGGTTGGGCTGCGCACTTACCTGATCGCAGGCGGGGTTGACGACGAAGTACTGGCGAAGCAGGTGATCGCCGGCGGCATCCGTCTGGGAGACGGCGCTGACCAGCTCCGGCTGCAGCGCTCGATTATTGGTGTTGATGGCCGCGATGCTGTACTGCGTATCCGAATAGACAATCGCCAGGGTGCCGTTCAGCTGGGTCACGAGTGGATCCAGCGTGACGACTGTGGTGTGGAAATTTTGCTCGTTTCCGGCAAGCGTGGCATCGAAGTCGCCCATGACGTTGCCCAGGTGGGCAAGCAGTGAGGCGAGCGCCCGGTCGTTGTTCGCGAGGGTCCCGGTTACGTCACTCATGCTGCCAACCAGGTCACCCAGTTGTTGGTGACTCTGCGCCAACCGGTCGCTGACGATCGCCAGGTTGGCGACGATGGCATCGATGTCCTGATCGTGCTGGTGAAATGTCGTCAGGGGGGCGACCGATTCCTGGGAGAGGCCGTTGAGCTGCGCCAGCAGGTCGTTGATGGTTTCCTGCTGGCCCTGAAGTCCCCCGCCGGCCTGCTGGATCAATGTCTGCAGCCGGGATCGGGTTTCCGGATCGAGAGCGCTCAGGAACTGGTCGAAATCGACGGGGCTCAACGTGTTGTCGCTGTGAAGCGTGCCGCCACTCTGCAATTCGGCTCCGCCATTGATCGGCGTGATCTCGATGTACTTCTGCGCGAGCAGCGTCGAGTACCGAATGCGTGCCGTCGTGAATTGGTGGAGCGGCGCGTAGTGCGAAGTGATCCGCATGGTCACCATCGCTTGCTTGCCAGCGACCTCGACGCCGGTGACCTGGCCGACAGTGTGGCCGGCGATCACCACGTCGGCGCCGCGACTGACGCCGTTGGCATCGGTGAAGGCCGCCTTCACCGAGTAGTCTTGCCCCGGTGGGATCAGGCTGAGGTTGAAGGGAAGACCGAAGCTGACGTTGATCGCCACGGCCAACAGCACGATGATCAGCACGCCGGCCAAGGCCACCATGCCGGCCCGCAACGCGTTTCCCCGATACAGGCCCATCAGCCGCCTCCGCCGCAGGCGATCCGAGCCGGGTTGACCGGCTCCGTTCCGCTGAACACGTAGGGATGGACGCGCAGCAGGTTGCCGTTGCCATCGCGGTAGGAGGTGGCGCTTCGCATTTCGGCGAGGGTTTGCACGATGTCGGACATACATGGGTTCAGGATGGCCAGGGATGTCGCGGAATGATCGGACAGCTTCTGCAGCGCATCGAGGACGGCCGGCAGCTGCTTGAGCATCTGATTGAGGTCGCGCTCGTGACCCTTGAGTCCGCCCGCCAGCTCTCCAAGCGCTCGGTCCGCATAGACCAGCTCGGCCTGGAGCTGGGCCTCGTGCGCGGCGGTGAGGTCGAGCAGGCTGGCGCCGTTGGCGATGTCCCGGCGGAACGCCTGGTCCTCGCTCGCCATCATCTGGGCGATCCGGTCGAACTCCACGTCGAGCGCGCTGAGCTGCTGATCCTGACTCGCGATCTTGCCGCTTACGGCCGACGTGTCCTGGACGATCCCGGGCAGGGCCTTAAGGAACGTGTTCAGGTCCGATCCGCGATCCTGGAGCGCGGTTCCGCCTTCACGGGTGAGCGTCTGAATCCGCGCCCTCGTCTGCGGATCGAAGAGGTCCATCACCTGGTCGAGATCGACCGGCGAGGCCGTATCCTGCAGCGGCAGCGTGCCGCCGGACGGGATCACTTCGCCGCCGGGCGGTCCCGCCGTCAGTTCGACGAACGGATTACCGAGCAGCCCCTTTGATCGGATGGTCGCTCGGGCGCCGCGATGGAGCGGGGCAGAGCCGGCGCCGATCTCCATCACCACCTGCGCCCCGCCCTGGCTTGGACCGTTGTCGGGCGCGATGCCGACCGAGACCACCTTCCCGACGCGGCCTCCGTTGATCACCACGTCGTTCTCCTGCGTGAGGCCTTCGGCGCTCAAGAAGTAGGCGGTCACCGTGTACGAGTGGTTGCCGAAGACGGCGCCGCCGAGCCCAGCGAGGAGCCCGCCTACGGCGATGACCGCAAGCAAAAGCTTCATCGTCCGTTCCCCAGCTGCATCAGGAGGAGGTCGGCCAGGTCCTGCGGGGCCGTCGGCGCTGCAGGGACTGTCCCGCCACCGGGGACGGCGATGCTGGTCTTCTGCGTCGAGGGATTGATCCCGGTGATGCGCAACGAATGGATGCCCGCGGCGTCCTGATGGGAGAAGGCGGAAATCCACTCAGCGGCCAGCGTCAGCGATTCAGCGTCGCTGATGTTCAGTTGATCATTGGGGTAGCTGATCTGTCCGAGCAGGATCTCCGGCAGAAGCTGATCGACCTGCGGATTGGTAAGGCTCAATGTCCGGCGCCCCGCGGCGATGGTCGACGGGCTCTTTTGCAGGGAGGCGCGGTTCGCCGCCGTCACGCCGCTGAAGGCCTGGTCGAGCGATCCAAAGACCGCCGCGCCATTTTGCACGGTGCCGGCCAGCGCCTGGTCGCGGGAGGCGATGCCGCTCATCACCGTGTCGCCACTGTCCACGAGGTGGCCCAGCTGGTCCTGTTCGTCGGCCAGCGCCTGCATGATGACGTTGAGGTTCGTCAGGATCCGATCGAGTTCCTTCTGTCGGGCTTCGCCGACGCGCGCCAGTGGACGCAGGTTCGCCACGGTGTCGTCGAGCGGCGGCAGGGCGGCGCCGATGTCCTGCTCCCGGCCATCCAGCGCGATGCCCAGCTGCTGAAAGGATTCGGACATCGCCTTGCGGGTCGGCGCGTCCATCGCGTTGAGGATGTCGTCGATCTCGATCGCCTGGCCGGTCTGGCCTTTGGGCAATGTTGCCCCGCTCTCCAGGTAAGCCTGGTTGCTGCCCTGTGGCCGAACCAGCTCGACAAACTTTTCGCCCAACAGAGTCTTGGGCCGGATCACGGCGCGCGTATCCTGGCGCAGCCGGATGCCGGGTTGCAGCGCCATATGCACCAGGGCGCCGCCGTCGTTCGCGTCGCCGATGGCCAGCACCGTGCCGACGTGCACCCCACTGACCCGCACCTCGGCCTGCGGCACCAGCCCGTTGGCGCTGGCGAACTCGGCGTTCAGTGCAAATTCGTTGCTCCAGGGGCCGTGAAGACCCATGTTGAGGGCGATGAAGCCCAGACCAAAAAGACACAGCGCGGCGAAGGCGATTACCATCACGACGCTGACCACGGTCCGGCGCACCAACTCAGGGCACCGCCGGTTGGAAGCATTGATCGGCGCAGTGGACGCGCCACATGTGCACCCAATCGTTTGGATTGCTGCCGGGCTCATCCGGGTGCCCGATGCCGCTCATCACCGAGGCCAGCTCGCGGAACAGTTGCTGGATGCCTGGCGTATCGCTCTGCACCACGCCGAAGACCGTGGCGGCGCCATTGAGGTAATGGTTCGCGTTATCCATCATCGCCGGGCCCTCCGCCACGGCGCCGTGCAGTTGCTGGGCCGCGCCACCGCTCAACGCCTGGTCGAGAATGCCCATCACCCGGTCCTGCTCGACGAGCGTGCCCTGCAGGTTCTGCTCCCTCGACGCGAGGGTGGCCATGACATGGTCCCAGTCCGCGATCATGGCTCGGAAGTCGGCGTGCCAGGCCGCCAGCGTATCCATGACCTTGCGCAGGTCGGCGATCAGGGCGTCGAGATGGTCCGAATTGCTCGCCAGTGTGTGGGCCAGAGTCCGGAGATCGACGGCCACGGACGACAGGTCCGCCGCGGCCGCGTTCATGTCCTGGCCGCGGCCGGCCGTCCCCTGACCCAGCGTGTTGATCACGATATCGAGCTGGTCGCGGACCTGCGGGTCGAGCGCGTTCAGCACCTCGTCCACTTCGACCGGGGTCAGGGTGTGGTCCTCGCTGATCGTGCCGCCGTCCGCGATCGCCCCCTCCGAACGATTGCCGCGATTGAGTTCGACGTACGTTTCTCCCAGCAGGTTCTTCTGCCGGATCACGGCGCGAGCATCTTTGAAGACCGGCGTGAAGTCGTGGTGCAGCAGCATGCTGACCCTGGTGGCCCCTGCCAGCGGGGTCAGGCTCTCCACCTTCCCGACTCGCAGGCCCGACATCGAGACGTCATCGCCGGCGACCAGCTCGGCGCCGCTCTTGAAGATGGCGTCCACTCGATAGCCGCCGAAGACAAACTCGCCGCCCATCTGCACAGCCAGAAAGGCGGTCGCCAGCAGGCCGATCACGGCGTAGGCGACGAACACCGGCAGGTTGGCGCGGCTCCTCATCGGCGGCCTCCCAGCAGCACGCCGAGCACGGCATCGAAGGCGTTGGGGACCGGAAGTCCCGCCCCCGGAGTCGCAGTCGGCAGGGTGCAGGGCACGACGCCCGGACTGCAGGCGCCCACCAGCACGCTGATCCGGGTGGCGTAGCCTTGCCCGTCCTGTGCTCCGAAGACATCGGTGCCGTATTTCATGCCGCGATCGAAGGTGCCGAGGTCACCCACCAGCAGATCGGTATTGGTGGCGAAGTCGCGGCTGATCCCGTTGAGGAGATCGACGGTTGTCGGCGCCTGGCGGAAAATGCTGTTGAGTTGCGCGGCAGTGCCCGATAGCGAGGTATCGGTTCGGCTGAGCGCCGCGTTCGCGTTGGCCAGCGTGGCTTTGATCTGTGCGTCCTGCTGCGAGAGTGAGTGCAGGAGAGTCTCGGAGTTCTTGATGAGTTCACCGAGCTGCTGCCGCCGGTCGCTCTTTGCCAGCTCGGCTGTCACCTGGTCGAGGCCCTGGATGACCTTTTGCAAATCCTGGTCGCGTGCCGCCAGGGTGTCGGTGATCGCCGCCAGGTGATCGAGGTCCTGCCGGCCGTAGCTGATCGTCTGATTGGTGTCGAGGCCGCGACCGGCGAGACCGCCGCCCAGGGCGATCACGAGCGTACGCAGCTTCTCGCGGGTCGGCTGATCGAGGCTGTTGACGACGTCCTGGAGATCGACGGCGCGCGCCACCTGCTCGCGGGAGAGCCGGGACCCCGAGGGAAGCTCGTCCGAGTGGCCCGGATCGAGCGCCACGTATTTCTCGCCCAGCAGGCTTTTCGGTCGTACCGTAACCGTGGCGTCGGCGTGGACCGGCGCGTGGGCATCGTCGACCGCAATCGTCACCAGGGTCTGCGCCCCCTCGACGCTAATGTCGCGCACGCTCCCCGCCCTGGCGCCGGCGATCAGGACATCGCTTCCGGGATAGAGGCCGTCGGCCGAGTCGAGCGGCACGATGAGCCGGTACTCCGTCAGTCCGTTCACGATCCGAGTGGACACAATGGCCAGCAGCACGATGACTGCCAGAATGAGGCCGACGCGATACCTGGCAACCCAGGCCCGGATGGCGTCCACCTACTCCATACCAAGCGGGCCTTCGACCGCGCCCTTGATGAACTGCTGGGTAAACGGGTTGCGCGACTGCTGCAGTTCCTCCTTGGAACCCTGGTCGACCACCTTGCCGCCGTGCAACAGAATGATGTGGTCACCGATGTTGAAGCACGACTTGATGTCGTGACTGATCACGACGCCGGTTGACTTGTACTTCTGCTGGATTTGCTTGATCAAGTCGCAGAGCAGCGCGGTGCGCACCGGGTCCAGGCCGGAGTCAGGCTCATCGAAGAGCAGGATCTCGGGCTCCAGCACGAGGGCGCGCGCGAAACCGGCGCGCTTGCGCATGCCGCCCGAGAGTTCGTTGGGCATCTTCTTGACCGCCTCGGTCAGGCCGACCTCCTCGAGCCGCTGCATCACGATCTCCTTGATCTCGCCCTCGGACTTCTTCGTGTGCTGCCGCAGCGGAAAGGCGACGTTGTCGTACAGGTTCATGGAGCTGAACAGCGCGCCGTCCTGGAAGAGCATGCCGACGTTGCGCCGCAGCTCGAGCAGCTCGTCTTCGCTCAGACTGGGGACGCTCTTGCCCGCCACCCGAACGTCGCCCTTGTCGGGAAACAGCAGGCCCACCACGTGGCGGAGCAGCACGCTCTTGCCAGTACCGGACGGCCCCATCACGACCGAGATCTTTCCGGTTGGGATCTGGCAGGTCACACCGTCCAGCACCCGATTGCCCTCGAATGCCTTGTGGAGATCCTCGATCTCGACCATGTACTCGCCGTTCTTTCTGATGCTCATCTGCTTATGAGGGGATCGGAAGGTTGGGGTTCTGTCCCCAGAAGATCTGGGTGAGAATGGCGTTGACCACGACGGTGAGGACCAGGCTGACTGCCATGGTCTTGGCAACGGCGCGGCCGATCCCGACGGCCCCGCCGGTGACGTGATAACCGTAGTAAACCCCGACGCAGATCACCAGAAACGCGAAGATGACCGCCTTGATCACCGAGTAGCCGAAATCCGTGAGGTTGGTGAAGCGCCAGAAATAGGAGAAGTACACGCCGTTGGAGACGAGCCCGATTTGAAAGTGCTGCACCACCCAGCTGGCGAAGAAGCTGGTGGCCAGCGCCAGCACGTACATCACCGGGAGCACCAGCAGCGCGGCCACCATGCGGGTGGTGACAAGGAAGGGAACCGACGGTACGCCCATGGTCTCGAGCGCGTCGATCTCTTCATTGATCCGCATGGTCCCCAGCTCCGCCACCAGCCCGCAGCCGACCTTGGCGCCGATCGCGAAACCGAAGAAGAGGGGCGTGATCTCCCGCATGTCGCAGAGCGCGTTGAACACGCCGGCGAGACTCTCGGCGCCGCCGAGCTGGTGCAACGAGTAGTAGGCCTCCACCGAGCATTCCGACCCGCTGAAGTAGGTCATCACCAACGCGACCGGGGTGGAGAAGATGGCGAGGAACGCCGCGTACCACCAGATCTCCCTCCGGAACCGCACGGAGCGGAGGACCAACGGGACATAGCTGAGCGCGCGTACCGCAAAGAGCACGATCTGGCCGAGGACATCGAAGAGATCGAGCCCGGGGGCCCAGAAGCGGCGCGGCAACGGGCCGAACTGCTGGGCGGGCGGCCGAACCGATGTGGTGGCCATCCTCTAGCGAAGGACGTTCTGATTGTGGAACAGGGCCAGAACGGTGGGGGTATAGAGGTACTCGAGCGCCTGGATGCCAACAAAGCACCAGACGACGCCGGAGTGCACGGCGCGCGCCACGCCTTCGGCGCCCCCTTTGGCGCTTATACCTTTATATATGCAGATGGCGGCAACGAGCGCGCCGAAGAGGATGCACTTGATCTCGCCTCCGAACAGGTCGACCAGCGTGCCCTGGGTAAAGAAGCTGGCCAGGAACGCGCCCGGGTTGACCCCCACCACGGCCACCGCGATGAAAAAGCCGGACAACGTGGTGAAGACGATCATGGGGATGTTGTAGAGCGCCGTCATCACCATCAGCGCCAGGGCCCGTGGCACCACGATGAAGAGGACGTTGGAGAGACCCATCACACTCAGAGCCTCGAGCTCCTGGCGAACCTGGCGGGCACCGAGGTCGGCAACGATCGCCGTACCACTGACCGCGGCGATCATCAGTCCGGTCGCGACCGGCGAAAATTCGCGGACGTTGGCCATTACCGTGAAACCGCCCAGCCGCCACTCGCTGCTGGCGGCCGCGAAGAAATGGCCGGCCTCGAGAGAGACGATCACGCCCCAGCCCACTCCAGTGAGCAGGAGTGGGATGAAGTTCGCCGTCAGGATGAAGCGACATTGGTCAAAGAATTCTTTCCAGTAGAAGGGCCGGCGCATGGCGCCGCGCAGCGCCGCCCAGAAGAGCAGGCTCAGCTCGCCAACGTTGGTCACGGAGCGTTGCGCCCGCCCGATCACCCCGCTACCCCCGCAGCAGACTCCATTTGCCACCCTACGGGTGGCGGCTCACCCATCCTTACAGTATTGTATACGCCTTTCCCCACAATGCCTTGACACCTCATCTCAGCGGCGCCCGGCCAGGGCGGCTGCCTGACTCCGCCTGTCACATTCGCGATGGCGGCGGTGCGTATGGGCTGGATGCTGCAGCTCGATGCCTGGCGCCCTTCCGTAACTCCCGCCGAGTTGAGCGCGATTAACCACCGCGTGCCGGATCCCTTCGAACGGCTGTTCTTACAGGAATACCCAAAGGTCGTCGCCATCGCCTACCGGGTACTTGCCGATCGGCCGGCGGCCGAGGATGTGGCCCAGGAGGTCTTCCTCAAGTTCCATCGGAGTCTCTCCCCCGACTCCGAGCGGGCCTCCGGATGGTTGCACGCGGCCGCCGTCCATTCGGCGCTCAACGTGGTTCGGGGCGAGCGGCGGCGAACCCAGCGGGAAACGGCGCATGCGCTGGACCCCGCCCAACCGTCCGTCGCGAACCCGGAGCGAGTCGTCGAGGAGGCGGAGGGCCGGCGTGAGGTGCGGCGGGCGCTCCGTCGGCTGCCCCGGCGGACGGCGGCGCTGCTGATGCTTCGTCATAGCGGCTTGAGTTACGCGGAGGTCGCCACCGCGCTCGGCATCAAGGTTGGAAATGTGGGAACGCTGCTGCGCCGGGGCGAAGACGCCCTGCGCAAGGAGGTCAATCGTGCGACATCTGAGTGACGGGACATTGCGACGGATTTACGATGAGCCGCTGGCGCTGACGGCGGCCGACCAGGCGCATTACGACGGCTGCCTCGAGTGCAAGACGCATTTCGAGACGATCGCGAACACCGCCCGCGCGACCGCGGCGATGCTCGAGCTCCCTTCCTTTTCGCCTCAGCCGACGGCGGCGCTCGGCTCGGTCCGGGCTCGGATCCGTGCCGCGGAAGCCGCCCGGCCGCCCCGCTGGTACGAGCGCTGGGTGGTTTTTGCCACACCGCGCTGGCGTCCGCTCGCGACCCCTGCGGTCGCGGTACTGCTCGCCGCAACCCTCGTAACCGGGCTGGCGGCGACTGGTGTGGTGCAGAGCCTCATCCGGATCTTCGAGCCGCGCTCGGTCACGGCGGTGCAGGTCTCCCCGTCGGACTTCGCCGGTAGCGGCGCGGTGCTTGACTACGGCGAGGTGAAGTGGCTGCCGAACGCGCCGACGGTGCAGCAGCTCAGTGATCCAACCGTGGCCCAGACGGCGTCGGGCTTTCCGGTTCTGATGCCGGTGTCACTGCCTAAGGGCGTCTCTGGCCCGGTGACCTTCGGCGTCGTTTCGCACGCGACCGGGTCACTGACGCTCGACGCGGAACGCCTGCGGGTGTCGGCGGCCCAGAAAAACGTGCGAGTAAACCCGATGCCCGCCAGCATCAACGGCAGTACGTTGGTCGTCAACGGCGGTCCGGCACTGATCGAGGTCTGGGGCCTTTCGGCAAACGCCGGCCGGGCGCAGATGCCGACCCTTGTGATCGCCCAGACCCGGGTGCCGACCGTGGACTCGACGGGCGCCACCGCGACGCAGCTCGAGGACTACCTGCTGTCGCAGCCGGGCGTGCCGCCCGATCTCGCCGCCCAGCTCAGGGCGATCAAAGATCCGTCGACGACGCTTCCGATTCCGATTCCGAAGGGACTGGCGACGACCGAACCGGTACAGGTCAATGGCGTCTCAGGGTTGCTGATCAAGGCTGTCCTGGGGGCAGGGGTGGTCTGGGTCAAGAATGGCGTAATCTACGCCGTCGGAGGCCAGCTCACTCCCGACCAGGTGCTCGCCATTGCAACGACCCTCCACTGATCGCAACCTGAATCCGATCGAGGCGGCCGACGCCGCCTCCCTGGCCGTGCATACCCAGGACCTGGCCAAGCGCTACGGAAAGACGGTAGCGCTCAGCGGCCTGACCATGAGCGTCCGGCGAGCGGAGGTCTTTGGATTCCTCGGACCCAACGGGGCGGGCAAGACGACGGCCGTCAAGCTGCTCGTCGGGCTCGCCCGTCCAACCGCTGGCCAGGCATGGGTGCTGGGCGCGCCGGTCGGTGACTTGAAAACCCGGCGGCGTCTGGGTTATCTGCCGGAGCTCTTTCGCTACCAGGGTTGGATGAAGGCGAGCGAAGTCTTGAGTCTTCATTGCGAGCTGGCCGGTTTGCCCCGTTCTGAGTGGAAGGCCGAAATCGCCGGCGCACTCGAAACGGTTGGCCTCAGCGAACGTGCCGATGACCATGTAGAGGGTTTCTCGAAAGGCATGCAGCAGCGCCTCGGCCTGGGTGTCGCGTTACTCGGACGGCCCGAGCTGGTGCTACTGGACGAGCCCACGTCGGCGCTGGACCCGGTCGGACGCCACGACGTTCGGGAGATCATTCGGCAGCTGAAGGAAAGGGGTACGGCGGTGTTCCTCAACTCCCATCTCTTGAGTGAGGTGGAACAGGTCTGCGATCGGCTGGCGGTCGTCGACCGCGGCCGCGTGATCGCCACCGGAACGATGTCGCAAATCCTCGGACAGGATGGAGCGGTTCGCGTGCGGGTGACCGGGCTGCCGGCGGCGGGCCGAGCCTCCCTGCGCACCTACGGCAATCTCGAAGACGAGGGTGAATGGCTGACGTTCCGGGGCCTTGCGTCGGAGCGCGTTCCCGAGCTGGTCAGCGAGATCGTGCGACATGGCGGCCGCGTATATGCGGTTGAGCCCCGCCACGAGACCCTGGAAGATCGGTTCCTGCAGCTGCTCAAGGAGCAAGAAGCGTGATGCGTGTCCTGACGATCGCCCGATTGACAGTGCTCGAGGCGTCCCGCCGAAAGTTGCTGCTCGCCCTGGCGCTGCTCACCCTGGTGGTGATCGTCCTGACGAGCTGGGGGTTCAGCCGCTTGCCGACCATGAATGGCGTGACCCCAGCCGAAGTCCGGGTGGCGGCATCCCAGCTCACGATCCTGGTGGCTTTCATGTTCAGCGGCGTGCTGGCCCTCGGTTCCACGCTGGTGGCGGCGCCCAGCATCGCCAGTGACATCGAGTCCGGGATCGCGCTCGCGATTCTGCCCCGACCGATCCGGCGAAGCGAGGTTCTCATCGGGAAGTGGCTGGGGCTGGCGGTGCTGATCGCGCTCTACGCCGTCCTGAGCGGCGTGCTCGAGATGGTCGGCATCTGGTGGGCGACCACATATCTTCCGCCGAACCCCGCTGCTGCCATCGTCTTCGTCGCCGCCGAAGGCATTGTGCTGATGACGCTTGCCCTGCTGCTGAGCACCCGGCTGGCGCCGATGACGGGTGGTGTGATCGCCCTGGTGCTCTTCTTCGTCGGCTGGATCGGCGGCATCGCGCTGGCGATCGGCCAGACGTTCGAGAACAACACCATCATCAACATCGGCGTTGGCAGCCGTCTGCTGATCCCGACCGACGGTCTCTGGCACGGGGCGATCTTTTACCTGGAGCCATCCGACTTTCTGGCCGCCGCCCGGGCCGCGGGGCGAGTGCGAGCGGGCAACCCGTTCTTTGCCGACTCCTCCCTTCCACTCCCATACCTCCTCTGGATCGTCGGGTGGATCCTGACCGTGGCGCTGCTGGCGAACTGGAGTTTTGCCAGGCGAGACCTGTAGCGGCGGCTCAGGCGTAGGTGGTGCGAACCGCCCGGAGCGTCGCGCCCTGCAGCAGCAGGGCAACCAGGGTCGCGACCCCGAAGGATAGGGCGATGCCAATTCGATTCAGGCCGAGGGCCAGCACCAGGAAGAACGCCGCGAAGGAGAACAGGCCGAGCAGGAGACCTCGGAGCACATTGCTGGCTGCGGCGGCACCACCCTGGCGGTGGGCGAAGATGGCGAGCACGCCGGCGTAGACCGGAAAGGGGGAGAGCAATCCACTGAGGTGCGCGCCGATTCGCGGCGCGATTCCCGTCAGCCCCAGCACCAGGCCGGTGGCCAGCACGATCCGCAGGGGTAAATCCCAGTCGGGTACGGCGGCAGCTGAAGGCCGCGGGCCCTTAGGTCGCGGCAACAGGACGATGCCGAGGAGCAGCGAGGCCAGCACCGCGCCATAGGCTGGCAAGGCTGACATGCTGAGCCGCTGGAAGGCGATCGTCCCCAGGGCGAACACGGCACACCCGGCGGCCGTGGCCGGAAGCCAGCCGGCCCGGAGGGCCACCCTAGCGTAGGCCACGGCAAATGCGGCCTGCGAGATGGTGCCGAGCAGGACGGCCAGCGCCGCGGTGGTCGCAAACGCTGGGCCCTGGTCGAGCGCCAGAAAGAACACGACGGGTGCAGAGGTCAACGGCAGCCCGACCAGCCAGCCGCTCATGGTTTCCCCCCAGCGGCGGCCGACCAGCGTGGCGGTGGCAATGAGCGCGGGCGTGAGGACCACTTTGAGCAGAAGGCTGGGGAGCAACGCGCTGTAGTGTAGGGCGAAGTGCCATTGACTTAGGCCTTCGCCAACCGTACATTTAGCTCGCCAAAACGGCGACCGCAAATTCAAGGAGGGGATCATGGGAGTTGCGACCTACACGCCGCCGGCGCAGCGAGTGGGGGAGGAGCTCGTCTACCCAGACGGCCGGCACGAGCTGGCCGACGTTGCGGCGATTCGTGACAGTCCGCTCTACAACACGGACCTGGCGCCGGTCCCAATCAAGCAGCGGACCTGGACGACTTATAACTACATGGCGCTGTGGATCGGAATGGCGCACAACATCCCGACCTATCTGCTGGCATCAGGTCTGGTCGCGCTTGGGATGGCCTGGTACCAGGCCATCCTGACGATCGCGCTGGCCAACGTCATCGTGCTGATTCCGATGCTGGCGAATAGCCACGCCGGTACGAAGTACGGCATCCCGTACCCCGTCTTTGCCCGTGCGTCGTTCGGCGTGTTCGGAGCCAACGTTGCGGCCCTCCTTCGGGCGGGCGTCGCCTGTGGTTGGTTCGGTATCCAGACCTGGATCGGCGGCAGCGCTCTCTACGTGCTCG
Organism: Chloroflexota bacterium; assembly: GCA_005889535.1. Lineage (GTDB taxonomy): Bacteria > Chloroflexota > Dormibacteria > CF-121 > CF-121 > CF-13. The sequence goes on along the minus strand of VBHC01000119.1, from coordinate 33,128 downwards.
CCGGCAAGCTGTTCGGCGCCGGCTGGACCAACTCCACGATGGTTGCGGGCCAGCATTGGACGCAGTGGCTCAGCTTTGCCATCTTCTGGGTGATCAACATCTTCATCATCCTGCGAGGGATGAACGCCGTCCGCCGGTTCGAAAACTGGGCGGCGCCGTTCGTGCTGATCGTCGCCCTCGGGCTCCTTGCCTGGATGGTCACCAAGGCGGGCGGCTTCGGACCGATCCTCAGCGAGCCGGGCAAGGTGGGCTGGGGTGGCAACTTCTGGTTCGTGCTCTTCCCGCCGGCGCTGATGGGCATGATCGCGTTCTGGTCGACGCTCTCGTTGAACATGCCCGACTTCACCAGGTTCGGTAAGAGCCAGCGCGCCCAGGCCATTGGCCAGGTGCTCGGCCTGCCAACCACGATGACGCTGTTTCCGTTAGTGGCCGTGCTCATCACGGCGGCGACGCAGAAGGTATACGGCGCGCCCATCTGGGATCCGGTCACCCTGACGGGAAAGTTCGACAACCCTCTGGTCGTGATCTTCGCGCTCTTCACGCTGGCGGTGGCCACCCTGTCTGTCAACGTGGCGGCCAACATCGTCAGTCCCTCGTACGATTTCTCCAATGCCCTCCCCAAACTGATCAGCTTCCGCACGGGCGGCTTGATCACCGGTGTCCTGGGGATCGTGATCGCCCCCTGGCGGCTGATCGCCGACCCGAACGTGTACATCTTCACCTGGCTCGGCTTCTACGGCGGCGCGCTGGGTGCGATCGCGGGGGTCCTGATCGCCGATTACTGGGTGATGCGCAACACCAACCTCAAGCTCGGCGACCTCTACCGCGTCGAGGGTGAGTACCGGTACTCGGCCGGCTTCAACTGGCGAGGCCTGGTAAGCCTGGTGGTCGGCGGCGTGCTCGCGGTGGGCGGCGCCTACACGGCTCCAGGGACGCAAGGGCCATTCCCGCCGAAGGGTATCGTCGGCCCGCTCTACAGTTGGTTCCCATTCCACGTCTACGACTACAGCTGGATCGTGGGCCTGGTGGCGGCGTTCGTTTGCTACCTCGTGCTCTCGGCGGTGTTCCCAGCGGGTGCCGTGTCGCGGCGACCGCGGGCAGTGGCGGCGACCTGATCGCGGCGTAGAAACGCGCTGGAGCCCCGACCTCGCGGCCGGGGCTCCAGCCTTTCAAGAGATCAATGGCACGGTTGAGCTTCGGCGTTTGCTTTGCTCCGGATCCTCCCCCGAGCCGGTGGGTGGATCTGACCAAGCTCGCCGAAGCCCAGGGCTTCGAGTACGCGTGGCTCTTCGACTCGCACGTGCTCTGGCAAGAGGTCTACCCGATCTTCACCCTGATGGCGGCCAATACCCGGCGCATCAAGATCGGTCCCTGCGTCACCAACCCCGCCACCCGCGATCCCACGGTGACCGCCAGCGCGCTCGCCACCCTGAACGAGATCTCGGGGGGCCGGATGGTGATGGGGATCGGTCGGGGGGACAGCGCCCGGCGGGTCCTCGGGCAGAAGCCGGTGAGCGTCGAGCAGATGGAGGCCGACTGCCGGCTGATCCGCGACCTGGCAGCCGGGCGAGAGGTCAGCTATGACGGGGTCAAGATCCGGCTGAAATGGGCCGAGCACGAATTGCCCATCTGGATCGCCGGTTACGGACCGAAGGCGCTGCGCGCGGCCGGCCGGGTGGCCGACGGCGTCATCATTCAGCTCGCCGACCCGGCCATCATCAAATGGTGCTTGCAATTCGTGCGCGAGGGCGCCCAGGAAGCCGGACGCTCCTTCGACGACATCCAGATCCAGGCGGCGGCACCAGCATTCATCTCCGATGACCTGGCTGCGGCGCGGGAGCAGGTGCGCTGGTTTCCGGCGCTCGTATCGAACCATGTCGTCGACCTCCTTAAGCGCTACGACGCCCAGGACCTACCCAAGACGCTCACCGACTACATCAAGGCGCGTGACCACTATGACTATGCTGACCATGTCAAGCGCGGCGCGGCGCACGCCGACTTCGTGCCCGACGATGTCATCGATCGGTTTTGCGTAATCGGGACGGTGGAGCAGAGCCGGCAACGAATCGAGGAGCTCATCGATGCCGGCGTCGACCAGTTCAACCTCTACCTGATGGTGGAGAAACCCGAGCAAGTGATCGAGAAATACGGCGAAGCCATCATCCCAACGTTCAGCTAGCGAGGAGGCGAAGCATTTATGGCCAAGGTGCGGGCGGCGCTGATCCAGGCGTACGCAAACATGCCCAAGGACGAGGCGATAAAAAAACATGAGGAACTGATCGGACAGGCGGCCGCGAAGGGAGCGCAGGTCACCTGCCTGCAGGAGATCTTCTTCGGGCCCTACTTCCCGGCGGAACAAGACACGAAGTGGTACGACACCGCCGAGCCCGACGACGGGCCGACCGTCCGGCGCATGCAGGAGCTGGCAAAAAAACACAAGATGGTGCTGGTCGTGCCTTTCTACGAAGAGGCGCAGACCGGCGTCTACTACAACACCGCCGTCGTGATCGAGAACGACGGGACGATGGTCGGCAAGTATCGCAAGACGCACATCCCGCATGTCGGGCCGTGTTTCTGGGAAAAGTTCTACTTCAAGCCGGGAAACCTCGGCTATCCAGTCTGGAACACATCGGTCGGCCGGGTGGGTTTGCTGATCTGCTACGACCGGCACTTCCCGGAACCGGCGCGGGAGCTCGGCCTCAAGGGTGCGGAGCTGGTCTTCAATCCGTCCGCCACTGTCAAGTCGCTCTCGCGCTACCTCTGGGAGTTGGAGCAACCAGCCCACGCGGTGGCGAACGGCTACTGGATCGGCGCCATCAATCGCGTCGGCGTCGAAAAACCCCTCAACGAGGCGCAGTTCTACGGGTCGAGCTACTTCTGCGACCCGCGGGGACGGATCATCGGGAAGGCTTCGGAGACGGAAGACGAAGTACTGGTTTGCGACCTCGACCTGGACCTGATTCGCGAGGTCCGTAATACCTGGCAGTTCCTGCGCGATCGCCGGCCGGAGACTTACGAGGACCTGGTCAAGGAGCTGCCGTGAAGACCCTGATCCGAAACGGCACCGTGGTGACGGCGAGCGACACGGCGAAAACCGACGTCCTGATCGATGGCGAAAAGATTATGGCGATCGGTAACGCCCTCGAAGTGAAAGCCGACCAGACGATCGACGCCGAGGGCCGCTACGTCATGCCCGGGGCGGTCGACGTTCACACCCACATGGAACTACCCTTCGGCGGCACGTTTGCATCCGATGACTTTGCCACCGGCAGCGCCGCCGCGGCCTGGGGAGGCACGACCACCATCGTCGACTTCGCGGTGCAGACGTTTGGCCAAAGCCTGCGGCAGGGGCTCGACCAATGGCACCAGAAGGCCGATGGCAAAGCCCACATCGACTACGGCTTCCACATGATCGTGCGCGAGGTGAACGACTCGATCCTCAGGGAGATGGACACCCTGGTCAGGGAAGGGGTGCCGTCCTTCAAGTTGTTCATGGCCTATCCCGGCGTCTTCATGCTCGACGATGGCGCGATCTTCCGCGCCCTGAGCCGGACCGCCGAAAACGGCGGCTTGATCATGATGCACGCCGAGAACGGCGGCGCGATCGACGTGCTCGTGAAGCGCTACCTGGCTGAAGGCAAGGGCGATCCGATCAATCACGGGCTCACGCGGCCGGCGAGCATGGAGGGCGAGGCGACCGGCCGCGCCATCGCGCTCGCCCGGCTGGCCGAGGTCGCCGTCTATATCGTGCACCTCAGCTCCAAAGAAGCGCTGGATGCCGTCCGCCAGGCGCGCGACGACGGCGCCCCTGCCTTTGCCGAGACCTGCCCCCAGTACCTGTACCTGAGCCTCGAGGACCTCGGCCGGCCGGGCTTCGAGGGCGCCAAGTATGTCTGCTCGCCGCCGCTTCGAACCAGGCCGCACCACGATGAGCTCTGGAAGGGCCTGATCCAGGACGACCTGCAGCTGGTTGCCACCGACCACTGCCCATTTCATTTCAAGGGACAGAAGGAGATGGGACGGGGTGACTTCTCCAAGATCCCGAACGGGCTGCCGGGGGTCGAAGACCGCTTTACCCTGATCTTCCATGGCGGCGTGAACTCGGGCCGCATTTCTGTGAACCGGTTCGTCGAGCTGGTGGCAACGGCGCCCGCCCGGATGTTCGGCCTGTTCCCCAGAAAGGGCACGATCGCGCCGGGGAGCGATGCCGACGTCGTCATCTTCAACCCGAATGTCGAGCGGACCCTGTCGGCCAGGACCCACCATATGAACGTGGACTACAGTTGCTACGAGGGCATGACCGTTAGGGGCCTCCCGGAGGTGGTGATCCAGCGGGGCAACGTGCTGGTGCGCGACGGGAAGTTCCACGGCACCAAAGGCGCCGGCCAGTATCTGAGGCGCTCGGCCTTCCATGGAGTGCCGGCCGGCGAGCCAAGCCCGGTAGGAGTGACAGCATGATTGCGACGAGAACCGTGCAGAGCTTCATCGGCGGAAAGTTCCGCGACTCGCGGGCGGATAAGACCCAACCGATTCCCAACCCGGCGACCGGGGAGACGATCGCCAGCCTTCCCTACTCAACCCGAGAGGAGATCAACGAGGCGATTGCCGCGGCCAAGAAGGCGTTTCCCGGATGGAGCGAGACCCCGGTGCCCGAGCGGGCCCAGGTGATGTTCCGATTCAAGGCGCTCTTCGACCAGCACATCGATGAGCTCTCGGCACTCGTGACCCAGGAGAACGGCAAGACCCTGGATGAGTCCAGGGGCGAGGTCAAGCGGGCGATCGAGGTCATCGACTTTGCCTGCGGCGCTCCCACGCTGATGATGGGACAGAACCTCGACCAGATCGCCAAAGGCATCGATGAGGAGCTGACCCGATTCCCGGTTGGCGTCGTCGCCGGCATCACGCCCTTCAACTTCCCAAACATGGTGCCGATGTGGATGATCCCGGTTGCGATTGTTACCGGCAACACGTTCGTGCTGAAGCCCTCGCAGTTGACGCCACTCTCGGCGATGCGGATCGCCGAGCTGCTGCACGAAGCCGGCCTGCCGGAGGGCGTCTTCAATGTAGTGCACGGGGCCAACGATGCCGTCAACCAGTTGCTGACCCATCCCGATGTGGCCGGGGTATCGTTCGTCGGCTCCGCTACGGTCGCGGCCTACATCTATGCGACCGCGGCGGCAAACGGCAAGCGGGTCCAGGCGCTGGGTGGCGCCAAGAACCACATCCTGGTGATGGATGATGCCGACCTGGAACTGTCCGCCCCCCATGTGATCTCCTCGGCGTTCGGCAACGCCGGCCAGCGCTGCCTCGCTGGGAGCGTGGCTGTCGGCGTCGGAAAGATTGGCGACGCCCTCGTGCGGGAGCTGGCCAGCGATGCCGCGAAGCTCAAGGTCGGCCCGGGGACCGATCCAAAGACGACCCTTGGGCCGGTGATCCGGGGTGAGCGGAAGGCGAAGCTGATCGAGTACATCGACGGCGCCCAGACGGAAGGGGCGCAGCTGGTCTCGGACGGCCGCAGCGTCGAGCTGAAGGACGGCTTCTTTTTGGGGCCGACGATCTTTGATCGGGTCACACCAAACATGAAGATCTGGAAGGAGGAGTTGTTCGGACCGGTGCTCTCGGTGATGCGCGCCTCGGACATCGACGAGGCCTTGAACCTGCTCAACGCCAGCACCTACGGCAACATGGCATCGATCTTTACCGGCTCCGGCAAGTACGCGCGAGAGTTCAAACGCCGGGCGCAGGCCGGCATGCTGGGCGTGAATATCGGGGTCGCCGCCCCGATGGCGTTCTTCCCCTTCACCGGATGGAAGAACTCCTTCTTCGGCGACCTGCACGCCACCGGCCAGGACAGCGTGCGGTTCTATACCCGGCATAAGGTGATCACGACGCGGTGGCTCTAGAAACGAGCGCTCGGCCACGTGTGCTGAGCGGTGAGGAGATCGTCGCCCTCTGTCGCCAGTACACGCTGTACGACTGGACTGCCCAGTCCGCTGCCGACCCGATTCCCGTCGACCACGCGAAAGGTGTCTATTTCTACACGCCCGACGGCAAACGCATCATCGACTTCAACAGTCAGTTCATGAGCGTGAATGCCGGCCATGGCGACCCTCGAATCATCGAGGCCATCAAGCGGCAGGCCGAGAAACTCGCCTTCATCAACCCGTTCATGGCCCACGAGCCGCGGGCGCTGCTGGGCAAGAAGCTGGCCGAGTTGCTTCCGGGTGACATCGACAAAGTTTTCTTCACGCTGGGCGGCGCCGAGGCCAACGAGTACGCCATCAAGATGGCGCGCTGGGTAACTGGCCGACACAAGATCGTTTCGCGCTACCGCTCCTACCACGGCGCAACCGCCGGGGCCATCGCGTTGACCGGCGATCCGCGCCGCTGGGCCAATGACATCGGCGATTCAGGCGTCGTGCATGTGCTCGATCCCTATCACGGCCCCCAGCGAGAAGTGGACAGTGCTGAGGAGTCGCTGCGCTACCTGGAAGAGACGATTCAGCTCGAGGGGCCGGCTACCATTGCCGGCTTCATCCTGGAGCCGGTCACCGGGACGAACGGGATCCTGATCCCGCCCGACGGCTACCTGCAGGGCGTGCGGGAGCTCTGTGACCGGTACGGCATCCTGATGATCTGCGACGAGGTCATGTCGGGTTTTGGCCGCACCGGCGAATGGTTTGCCGTCAACCATTGGAATGTCGTGCCCGACATCATCACCATGGCAAAAGGTTTGACGAGCAGTTACGTCCCGCTGGGCGCGGTCGGCGTACGCCCGCATGTCGCGGAATACTTCGAGAACCGCGTCTTCTACGGCGGGCTCACGTATAACAGCCACCCGCTCGCCTGCGCCGCCGCGCTCGGCACCATCCAGGCCTACGAGGAAGACGACATGATCGGCAACGCACGGCGGATGGGCGAGGTGATGAAACGCCAACACGAAACCCTGCGGGTAAAGCACCCATGCGTGGGGCTGACGCGGTCGATCGGCCTCTTCGGAATCCTGGAGTTGGTTCGCGATCGCAAGACCATGGAACCGCTGGCACCGTTCAACGGGACCTCAGATGAGATGAAGGCGGTCGGCAAGTACTTCCGCGAGCACGGCCTGTACACTTTCGTGCGCTGGCACACCATCATGACGAACCCGCCGCTGTGCATCAACGAGGCCGAGCTGGCTGAAGGCTTCGCCATCATCGACAAGGCGCTTGAGATCGCCGATCAAGCCATCGCATAGCGTCGTCCGGGACGACCCGTTGCGGCCCGACCCGGGGTTTGCCGAGCTCTACGCCAGCCTGCCCGACGCCACCGATCTCTGGCCCTGGAAGGACCTCGCGCTTACGGCAAAGCCACCCGTCCTCTATCTGGGCATCGGGTCCGGCCGGCTCGCGGTCCCGCTGCACGAGACCGGCATCATGCTGGTCGGAGTCGACAGTCACCCCGGAATGCTCGCGTCGCTCCGACGACGCCTTCCGGACACCGAATTGATTCTGTCTCGGATCGAAGACCTCCACCTGGGCCGGCAGTTCGACCTCATCATCGTCCCCTCGAACATCCTCTGTCTGGTGGAGCGGCTGCGGTCCGCGGCCAACCACCTGGCCGCCGACGGGTCGCTCGCCTTCGAGTTGACCAATCCCTACTGGTTACAGGCCGGCGCGAGCCAGGGGGTGCGGGTGCAGTCGTTCGATGGCAACGGGGCACGGTTCCAGGTCGACTACACGCTGGCTGATGGGCGCGTCGTCACCCAAGAAGCCGAGATTCCGCTCGTCTGGCCCGACGAGGTCGAAAACTGGCTGGCCATCGGCGCGGGGCTGAGGTTGCGCCGGATGTTCGGGCGTAATGACGCGGAGCTCGCGTCGAGTCCCAGTTTCTACGTCGTGGCCGGCCGCGGTTAGAGTTAGCGAGGCCATGGGGGAAGAATCCGGCGAGCGGCGCACCGGTGGAATCGTCCGACGCGGGGTGGAGCGGCAGATCGAAGACCGCAAGCTGCTGGAGCGGCCCGGGGACGCCCCGGAGTTCCTCGAAAGCGACCCCTGGCGGGTGCTGCGCATCCAGGCCGAGTTCGTGGCGGGCTTCGATGCGCTGGCCACCCTGGGTCCGGCTGTAACGTTCTTCGGTTCGGCGCGCGTTCGTCCGCCCGACCCGATGTACGATGCCGCGCGCGCGCTGGCGGCCGAGCTCGCCCGGCGGGGCTTCGCCATCATCACTGGCGGCGGCCCGGGCGTAATGGAAGCGGCCAACATGGGCGCCCGTGAAGGTCGCGGTCTGTCGGTCGGTCTCAACATCGAGCTGCCGTTCGAGCAGGGCCTCAACGAGTTCGTCAACCTCGGCATCGAGTTCCACTACTTCTTCGTGCGCAAGACGATGTTCGTCAAGTACGCGGAAGCCTTCGTCATCTTCCCGGGCGGCTTCGGCACCATGGATGAGCTGTTCGAGGCATTGACGCTGATCCAAACCGGAAAAATCGTGCACTTCCCGGTGATCATGTTTGGCGCCGACTACTGGACCGGACTGCAGCAGTGGATCCGCGACCGGGTGCTGGCTGAGGGCAAGATCTCGCGCGAGGACCTGGACCTCATGGTCGTCACCGACGACATCCAGCACGCCGCCGACATCGTGCAGCAGTTCTACCAGCGAAAAGTGCTCGAGGCCCAGCCGAAGGAACGAGCGGAACCGAAGAAGAGCGACGCTCAGTGACGGCGTCCGTCGAGGTGACCTTCCTCACGGACCGAGGACAGCCGGCCGAGCAGTTCGCGGGAGAACTGGCCGGCTTTATCGGCGCGGCGCAGCGCAGCCTCGACATTGCCATCTACGACCTGAACCTGACCGGCGGGCCGGCTGAGCAGGTGCGCTCCGCGGTCAGGGCCGTCGCCGCTCGCGGCGTGGCGGTCCGGCTGCTCTACAACGTCGACTTTCCCAACCCCATCCCGGTGCCACCGCCCTCGCAAGCCGACACCGCGTTCATCGGCAGTCTGGGGGTACCGACCAAACCGGTGTCCGGCGTGCCCGACCTGATGCACCACAAATACATCGTGCGCGATGCGGCGACTGACGCAGCCACCGTCTGGACCGGCTCCACGAACTGGACGAACGACTCCTGGACGAGAGAGGAGAACGTGATCCTCAAGATTCCATCCGCAGCACTGGCGGCGGAGTATGCGAAGAACTTCACCGAGCTCTGGGACGCCGGCCGCGTCGAGGGAAGCGGCAAGTACGACCTCGCCGGCGTCCCCGTCGACTATCAAGGGAGCCAGGTCAAGGCGCATGTCTTCTTTGCGCCGGGGCGCGGGCGCCAGATGGCGCACGTGATCGCCCAGGGGATCGCGCACGCCAAACGGCGCATCCGCGTGTGTTCACCGGTGATCACCGCCGGGGTGATCCTGGGAACCCTGGGCGACCTGGCGCATCGGCCGCATCCAGACTTCAAGGGTGTCTACGATCGCACGCAGATGGCCGAGGTGCTCGGCCAGTGGCGCGTCGACCCCCACGCGACCTGGAAGGGGCCGGCCTTCCAGGCGGTCAGTGCCGCCTTCCCCTTCGCCTCCAAGGTCACCACGCCATACACGCCGACCAGCGTGCATGACTTCATGCACGCCAAGATCACGGTTGTCGACAACACGGTCTTCACCGGCAGCTACAACCTGTCGCACGCCGGTGAGGACAACGCGGAGAACCTGCTCGAGCTCAACAGCGCGCCCCTGGCCGATCGATTCGTCGAATTCATCGACGCCGTGTTTGCCCGCTACGCGGCCGCCCCGGCGGCTGCGCGACAATAGAGACCATGGCGCGGCGTCATCGCGCAGCCCTGGTAGCTGGTTCGCTGTTGTCCCTCGGTGCCCTGCTTCCACCGGTCATCGGATTCGCCGACCGGCAACTCAGCCTTCACATGCTGCTGCAGATGCTCGTGTTGGCCCTCGTCATTCCCCTGCTGGCCTACGGCGCGCATCCCCTCATCGGCGGCCGGCTGGCGTGGCTGCATCCGGTCGCCGGGATCATGGCGCTCAACGTGGTGCTCTTTGGCTCGCAACTGCCGGCCGTTCTCGACCTGACGACGAAGGACATGCTGCTGGGCGAGGCGGCCCAGGTGGCGTTCATGGCCGGCGCCTTTTTGTTCTGGTGGCCGATCGTCCGTCCGAATGGGCTTACGCCGATCGCCAAGATCGGGTACCTGATGGTGGCTGGCGTGCCGCCGACCATCCCGGGGATCACCCTGGCCCTCTCGCACCATCTCTTCTATCAGGCCTATCGCTCGATCGAGGACCAGCAGATCGCGGGCCTGCTCTTGTTCGGGACGGCGAAATTTGCGCTGGTCGCCGGAACGTTCGTCATCCTCTGGCGGATGCTGGCGCCGCAGCCCGAACCGCCGGATTGGGAGGATCGGGACCTGGAGCTCCCGGACCTTCCGCCCAGCGAGCCCGCCTGGTTGGGCCGGCTCGACGACGAGCTGCCCGCCGAGGCCGGTCGTCCGCGACTTCCCGTTCTGACGAGGCCCTAGCCCGGCTCGTATACGGTCCGCCGCGGGCGGGTCTTCCCTGCGCCGCCGGAGTCCGCTCTGCCGAGCGCGGGGGGTGGCAAGGCGATCGCCTCGTTATGTCTTGGCCTATGCAGCCTGATCGCCTGGTTTCTTCCGATCATCGGGTTCCCTAGCGGCAGGGTCTCAGACCAGCGGCCAGGGATACGCCCAGCGCGAGCTTGGCTCGGGATATCGCCCCAGATCGGCCAGCCGCCGGGCCCGCTGGATCAGCGCCCTGATCTCGGCGGCCGAGATCAACGCCCGAAGCTCCTTGACCCAGCCTGCGCCCGTAGCGAGCTCGCCCGCGAGGCGGCGGGCGTCCTCGCGCAGGTTCGCCGCAACGTCTTCGCCCGCGAACTCCCAGATCACCGTTCGAAGCTTGGGCAAGGCGTGAAACGTCAGGCCGTTGTCGACGCCCCAGATCCGATCCTGGCGATCGAGCAGGCAGTGACCGCTCTTACGGTCGGCGTTGTTCACGATGACGTCGAAGGCGGCCATAGTGCGAAAGTCCACGGCGCGAGCAGGCATCAGCGAAAAGTAATGCTCGCGGAGGTCGGCGACGATGAACTGCTGCAACGATCCCGGGCCTAATGGTCCTTCCTTCCGGTAAACCGTAAAGGGCACCACCTGCCAGCGGAGCGCGTCGCTGACTAGGTAGGCGGCCACCTCGCGTTTGCCCAGCGTACCGTCGGGGAAGTCGTCGAGCGGCGTTTCGCCGGGGCCCGGTTTGTAGACGGCGAGGGTCTCCGTGCCGCTGGGGCCGTTGACCTGCGCCAGGTAGGTGTAGTTCGAGCAATCCGGCATCAACCCCCGTGGCTTGATCCGCCCCTCCCGCAGCAGCTGATGCTGCGCCTCGCTGTCCATGAATGGCGCGGACTGTGCCATGAACCTCAATGATGCCCGTTGAGCCGGGGGCACACGCCGCCGTCGTGATCGATGGGTCCGCCGCACATGGGGCAGGGCGGCCGGCCGGCGCTGATGATCCCCGATGCATGGGTGGCGAGTGCCTGCATCTGGGTGAGGCTGGACTGGAAATGGCCGGTGGCCGGCTCCGCACCCTCTTCGACCAGTTCCACCAGCGAGACTTCGAAATTCTTTTCGTCCTGGCTGTAGGTCAGTGAGATGAAACCGACTCGCCAGAGCGGGGTGATGGGTTCTTCGAGGGCCATGTCGGGTAAGGCCCCCGGTGGCGGAACAGCCACCCGCGAGAAGACTTCCTGCAAGCGTTCGGTCATGGCACGCAGCTGGTCCTTCTCCAGTGCCAGGCTGATCAGCTCGGCGCCAGCCCGCACCTGGAGGTAAAAGGCCCGCTTACCCGGTTCACCGATCGCGCCGGCGGTGACCCGGGTAACCTGTTCGAAGTCGAAGCTGTGCGAGGCCATGCTGTTATTCTCCCGCACGGTTTCCCGCCTTTGAAAAAGAGAAGCGGGCCGTTGGGGAAACGGCCCGCGATAGAGGGGGAGGGAGGATCGACGAATTTATCTTTACCCAGTTGGCATGCCGTTGATCGCCACTGGGCATCCGGCGCCCACCTGATTACGCTCCGGGCCGAACTGATTCGGCGGCCGGCTCGAAATCGCTCTCCGACGCGGTGCCTAGAATGAATTGTGAGGACCTCGTTGGACCCACGGTGGTGGCATCGAAACCTCACCACGTTCCAAAAGGTGGTGGTGGCGAACAGCGCCATCATCGCCGCGGGAGCCGTCAGCGGACCGCTCATCACGCTGAATTTCTCTGGCAGGACCCGGCTGCCGTTCTTGCTCGGCCTGCTCGCCATCGGGCTGGTCGCCATCCTGGTCGCTAACTTCCTGATCCTGCGGCTCGCCTTCAAGCCGATGCGCGAGCTGGAGTCGACGATGGGCGCCGTGCAACCTGGTCTCGAGGAGCCCCGGGTCCATACCAACTTCTCGGACCCGGACCTGCGGCGGATCGCGACGGTCTTCAACACCATGCTCGACCGCCTCGAGCACGAGCGGCACGTGAGCGCGCAGCGCGTCCTGCAGGCCCAGGAGCGGGAGCGGCAGCGCGTCGCCCGCGAATTACACGACCAGACCGGCCAGGCGCTGACGCACGAGATCATCAGCCTGGATCTGCTGCTGGAACGCACCGCCGATGCGAAAGCTCGCCAGCAGCTGGAGGCGGTGAAACGGACCCTGGAGGAAACGCTCGAAGAGGTACACCGCATGTCCCAGGACCTGCGGCCGTCGGTCCTCGACGATCTCGGGCTGGTCCCGGCGCTTCGCACCCTGGCCAAGCAACCTTCCGGAGCCCAGGTCGCGCTCCAGGTCGACGGGCTGCGCGAGCGGCTGCCGGCGCCGATCGAGACGGCGCTCTATCGGATCGCGCAGGAAGCCCTGACCAACGCGAACAAATACGCGAAGGCATCGCGCGTGAATATCGACCTGCGCTGCCTCGACGGCCATGTGCGACTCCGCGTCCGCGACGACGGCATCGGGTTCGATCCGGGAAGCATCCCCGAGCGAGAAGAGCCGGGGCGCGCCGGGCTGGGGATCTTCGGGATGCGGGAGCGGGCTACGCTGCTGCGTGGAACGCTCGAAATCCGCTCTGCGCCGCTGAAGGGAACCGAGGTCGTTGCCCAGCTGCCACTGGAGGACAGTCATGCCGGATGAGCGCAAGTCGATCAAGGTGATGCTGGTCGAGGACCACAACCTGGTGCGCGCCGGCATCCGCGCCGTGATCGACGGACAGAGTGACATCCAGGTGATCGCCGAGGCCACCGAAGGCCGGGAGGCCATCCGACTGGCGCGAGCCAATTGCCCCGACGTGGCGGTCGTCGACGTGGCGATGCCGAACATGTCGGGCATCGAGGTGACGCGCGAGATTCGCCGCCTCTGTGCCCAGACCCAGGTGTTGATCCTGACAGCCCACGACAACGAGGAATATTTCTTTCAGACCCTCAAAGCCGGGGCGGTCGGCTATGTCCTCAAGAAAGCCGCGGCCTCAGACCTGATCGCCGCCATCGAGGCCGCCAGCAAAGGTGAGCCCTATCTCTATCCCTCGGTAGCGCGGCTCCTGGTTTCCGACTACCTCCAGCGAGCGCCCGAACGTGAGACCTTTGAACCGCTCAGCGATCGGGAGCGCGAAGTTCTGCGGCTGGTGGCCGAAGGCAAGACGAACCGGCAGATCGCCGATACCCTGTTCCTGAGCATCAAGACGGTCCAGACGCACCGCGACCACATCATGAAGAAGCTGCGGATGCACGATCGGACCGAGCTGGTGAAGTACGCCATTCGCAAGGGTTTGATCGAAGCGGACAGTTAGATCACGTCGGCTCTACGATTTTGGTCTCAAGGGGAAGCTCCAGGAAGCGGCTGATGTCCCGGGACTCGGCCTCGATGCCAGCCCGGACCGCACTCGTCAGCTTTTCGAATGGCTCGATGACGACCTCCTGCTGCCCGCCGGTGCGCGCCAGGCGCCAGGCCCCGACCGCCCGGCCATTGACGACCAGCGCCGGGTGCAGCCATCCACCGCCGCGCTGCAGGCGACGTTGAAGTGGCGGTATCGGAATCGTCAGCTCGCGGGTCCGATACCCGAGGAGGTAGGTGTCAAACGCCGGCAGCAACCGAACGTCGGGGTTCCCGGGCGCCGGCGGGCGCGATCGCTTTAGCCGCGTTTTCAGTAGAAAGGCCGGCTTCCCGCGAATCGCCATCTCAGCGAGCGCGGGCATCGCCAGCGCCACCGCGGCTCGCGCCTGGGACATCGGCACTCCCGACCAGCTGGCCAGGTCCTCGACCGTGGCGGGACCGTAAGCGGCGAAGTAGCGCCGAGCCAGCTCGCCGAGCGCGGGCGCGTGGGCTGGTGAAGAGGGCTGACCGACCCAATCGTTGATCAACACGTACGTGGGCTCACCGTTGTCCCGGTCGCGCCCCAGGCACAGGACGCCCTGAAGCGCGGCCAGCCGGATGAGATGAATGGGCGCCTGGGTTTTTGGATCGAGCCTGATTCCGCGGCGCCGCAACCGATCGACCAGCTCGTAACGCGTGAGCGGTCCGGTATCCGCCAGAATCCGGCGGATCGCATCGACGCCGGGGAGCTTCAGACGGGCGAGCCCGAGCTGGGCCTGCCGCGTCTCGTTTCCCGCCGCGAAGACGGGGCCTAGCAACCCGAGCAACCAACCGAGGTCGTCGGCGGCGACCAGGTGCAGGGTGCCGCGCATCAGCCAGGTCCGGACGATCGTGCGTTCCTGGTCGAGAGCACGGACGATGGCGCCCGCAGGCAGGCCCGCGCTGCGGACCCGCAGCCCGAGCCCCGCCGCGCTCATGAGCTGGGCCTGCAGGCCACAGATGTCGCGCAAGACCGTGCGTGGACTCGATGTGCGGCCGGTGGCCGCGGTCAGTCGCTGCGCCTGGGAGCGAAGCCGCAGGACGAGCGCATCGGAAAGCGGCACGTTAGCCGCCGGCGGGTCCTGCCTCCACGCCCGGCTCGGTCATCCGCGCGGGATCGAGCAAACGGTCGAGCTCCGCCGCCGAGAGCGTGGTGCGCTCACGGGCCACGTCGCGAATTGTCTTGCCGGTGGTCAGCGCCTCTTTCGCAATGGCTGCCGCCGCATCGTAGCCGACGGCCGGCGCAAGCGCCGTGGCAAGCATCAGTCCTTGCTCGACCATCTGCGGCCCGCGTTCAGTCGCCTTGATGCCGGCGATGGATCGCTGGGCCAGGTTCTGGGTCGCGGTGGAGAGCAGCGTGATCGTTTCGAGCAAACAATAGGCCGCCACCGGCATCATCAGGTTGAGCTCGAAGACGCTTCCCGACTGCGCCGCGACGGTGATCGTCTGGTCATTGCCGAGTGCCTTCGCGACCACCATGGTCATCGACTCGATGATCACGGGGTTCACCTTTCCCGGCATGATGGAGCTCCCCGGCTGAACCTCGGGAAGCGTGATCTCGCCCAGTCCCGCCCGCGGCCCGGAGGCGAGCCAGCGGAGGTCATTGGCGATCTTCCAGAGGCTGACCGCCACCACCCGCAGCGCACCGCCGGTGGACAGCACGGCATCGAGGGTGGCCTGGGCCTGGAAATGGTTATCGGTTTCGCGCACCATCACCCCGGCACGGCGGCTGAGGTGCGCGCACACCCGCTGGGCGAAGTCCGGATGGGCGTTCACGCCCGTCCCCACGGCGGTGCCACCCAGGGGCAGCTCGGCCAGCTCTTCGGCGGCCCGCCGGATGCGGTCGATCGACCGTTGCGCCTGGCCCGCGTAGCCGAGAAACTCCTGGCCCAGGCGGATCGGCGTCGCATCCTGCAGATGCGTTCGCCCGGTCTTGACGACGGGCATGAACTCTTTCGCTTTGCGCTCGAGTATCTCCTGGAGGAAGCTCAGCGCCGGTACCAGCTCCTCGTGGATGGCGACCAGCGCCGAAAGCTGCATCGCCGAGGGAATCACGTCGTTGCTCGACTGGCATCGATTGACGTGGTCGTTCGGATGAACCGGTTGCCTCGAGCCGAGGGGCTGGCCGAGGATCTCGTTGGCGCGATTGGCGATCACCTCATTGGCGTTGGTGTTCGTCGACGTCCCCGAGCCGGTCTGGAAAACATCGACAACGAAATCCCTGTCAAATTTGCCTTCCTCGACTTCCTCGGCGGCCTGCTGGACCGCGTTGGCCAGGCGTGCCTCCAGCAATCCCAGCTCCGCATTGACCAGCGCAGCGGCGCCTTTGATCTGGGCCAGGGCGCGGATAAAGCGGCGAGGCATCCGCAAATTGCTGATCGGGAAGTTCTGCCGGGCACGCTCGGTGCTGGCGCCGTAATACGCGCCTGCGGGAACCTTAACCTCGCCCATGGAGTCGCGCTCCACGCGCGTGTCCTCCTCGGCCATGCGACGGTTCATCGTAGCAAGGGCCGGCTCGAGGCTGGCAGTCGCGCGGCCCATCCCGTAATCTTTAGCGGTGCCCGCGCGCATAATCTCCATCCAGCTCTGTCCGGGTCACCGGCAGCCCATGCAGCTGGTTCCGAGGGCGACTCTGATCAGCGGCGTCGGGATCGAAGGCGACAAGCACGCCGTGGCGACCTCTGATCGGCAGGTGCTGCTGGCCGACCAAGAAGCGCTCGACGAGGTGCGGGTCGAAGCCGGCGCTATCAAGGAGAACCTTACAGTTGAGGGCCTGCACGTGATGGGCCTGCCGGTCGGCACCCGGGTGAGATTAGGTGACAGTGCGGTGCTCGAGATCACGAAAGTCTGCGAGCCGTGCTTTCGCATGGATGAGATCCGTATGGGACTGAAAGACGAGCTCGTAGGCCGGCGTGGCATGGTCGCCCGCGTCGTGCACGGCGGGTCGATCGCGGTGGGCGATCGCATCACCCTCGAAGAAGCGGAGCCACTGGCCTCGTAAGCTTGATCCGCGCGGTCGACCTGCATGTTCATCTGCCGCTCAAGGAGTGGCTGGATGGGAGCATGGGCCCGTACCGCGACGGGGCCGCCCGCTATTTCCGGAGTGACGTGCACGAGCGCACAGTCGACGAGTTCGCTGTCGAGTTCGCCCAGGAACAGGTCTTCGGCATCCTGCTCGCCTGGGATGCCGAGACGGCGACCCACCGCCCACCGGTGTCCAACGACTTCGTTGCCGGCATCGTCAGGCGCCACCCGAAGCGTTTCGCGTTTTTCGCATCGGTTGATCCGTGGAAGCCGGATGCGGTCAAAGAGCTGGAACGAGCCGTCACCGAACTCGGTGCCCGGGGAGCCAAGTTTCACCCCTCGATGCAGGACTTCTATCCGAGCGACGATCGCCATTTCAAACTCTGGGAAAAAGCGGCGGAGCTCAAGATCCCCTGCCTCTTCCACACGGGAACCAGTGGCATCGGTGCTGGCCAGCCGGGCGGTCAGGGCATCAAGCTCGACCCGGCCCGACCCATCCATCTCGACACCGTGGCCGCCCGCTTCCCCGACCTGCCGATCATCGCGGCCCATTTCGGCTGGCCGTGGCATACCGAGCTGATCGCCATGGCGCTCCACAAGACGAACATCTATATCGAGCTCTCCGGCTGGTCGCCACGCTATTACCCAGAGGAGCTTGTTCGCGAAATTGGCGGCCGCCTCCAGGATCGGACGCTTTTCGGCAGCGATTATCCGTTCATCAAGCCGGCGCGCGTACTCGAAGAGCTCGACGCGCTGTCACTCAAGCCGGAGGCCAAGGCGAAAATTCTTCGCGAGAACGCCGCGCGCTTGCTCAAGCTCGAGCCGGCCTAACCACACGGGTTGATCGACAGCCTGGCGCGATTTTCTGTTGCCGAGGCGTTGCGACCCATCGGCCGTCCTTTTCGCGCCGCAATTTCCAACCCTCCTCGTGGACTTTTCTGTGGTGCGTCCCACAGACCAGGCCCAGGTTCTCCATCCTCGTCGGCCCGCCATCGGCCCAATGGACGAGGTGATGCCCGTCACACCACGCCGCCGGCCGGTCGCAACCAGGGAAAACGCAGTGACGATCCCGCGCGACCAACGCTCGACGCGTCGCTGGCGGAATGCTCCGGCCGGCATGCGTGATTTCCTGCTCGAGCTCGCCCAATCCAGTGATCCGTGTGATGGCGGCGTCGCAGGCGAATCGACGAACCGCCTCCGAGGGCACCGTTCCGCCCCACTCGAGCTCACCCGCCGGAGCTCCGTCGATGCCACCCAGGGTATCGAGGCTGGCTTTGATGATCAGCTGCGGGCGCGGACCGGCGCCATCGGGGTGCCCAGAGCCGATTCCGGCCTGGCACCGCTGGATCAGCGCATCGGCGAGCCGCTGGTCGGTGGTCCTGGTGTCGGCCTTGGTCGGTTTGGCGTAACGCTCGAGCGCGGTGCGGACGATCGCCCCGCCTTCGGCGTCGAGGAGACCGTCGATCCGGACCAGGCCGTCGACCGGCTGCCCAATGCGCAGATAACGACGCTCGTGTGCGCGATTCGCCGCGGCGAGGGCTGCCTGGGCGTCGACCTCGTGCTCGAAGTTCTTGGCGACGCCGACAAACTGACCAGGGTCCATCGTCTCCGCCGCCTTCAGCAGCATGGCTTCGGCCTTACGGACCTGGGCGGCGCCAAGGTTCTGCGCGGTTCGCGCCATGGTCACAGCGTGTTGGTAGCCGATCTCCCCGCGGGCCAAAGCTTCTTCGGTCCGGGGCAGGTCGTTCAGCTTGTGGGCCACCTCCATTCGCTCAGCGGCGGCGCCTCCCGAAAGTTTTCCGTTGACTCGTAACCAGGGCACCATGCCAATGAACCCATCGGCCTTATAACCACTCGCCTTCTCGAAACGGCGTGTGGCGTCGGCCGCCACCGCCTCCGTCCGGTCGATGATTTGGCGGCTCTTGATGATGACCTCGCCGAGCTGGCTGGCTGGTTGTTCGGCGACCCAGTGGGGGAAATCACGAAGGCCCGACATGATCCGCTCGAGCGGTGTCTCGCTGGACCTGCACATGCTGCCATCGTGAGCCATCGTTACGACAGCTGTCTGTCGGAACGGACGCGCTCGCTAAAAATCGTTCGCCCGGAGCCTCACTTCCCTCGACCTTCCCAGCAGACGACGCCATCGGGGCCAACGATTGCGCCGTGGGGCGTTCCGGCCGGAAGGTCCATGCGGTCCCCGGCTCGCATCTCGATGGGCGCTCGGCCTGCAGGTGTGAACGTGATCGAGCCCTGGTCGACATAGAGAATCTTTCGGTAAGGATGGTCGTGGACGGCGTAGACCGCGCCCGGCCCGGTGCTCCACTGGTAGCAGTGGTCCGCCTCGCCTCGTAGTTTCTGCTCCACACCGTCAGCCATCAATCCATAATGCTCCTCGATGCCACGCGGATATCCGCGCTACGTCCTTGCTGTAATGGTGGGCATCAACTTCCTCAATTACCTGGACCGCTACATCCTGCCGGCGGTGGCGACCAAGATCCAGGGCGAATTCCATCTCACTGACAGCCAGGTTGGCCTGCTGGGCAGCGCCTTTCTGCTGGTGTACGCCGTGGCGACGATCCCGTTCGGCATCTGGGCCGACCGGGGAGTTCGCAAGACGGTGGTGGCCGTCGGCGTAACCATCTGGAGCCTCGCGACGCTGTTCACCGGACTGGCCCGCAACTATGTCCAGCTCTTTATGGCGCGAGCCGTCCTCGGGATCGGCGAGGCCAGCTATTACCCGGCAGGCACCGCCCTGCTGGGCGACTACTTCAGGAAAGAGGGGCGGGCGCGGGCGATGTCGGTCTGGGCGGCCGGTACCGCGGTCGGCATCGCTGTTGGCTTTGCCGGGGGTGGAATCATTGCCGGCAGCCTCGGCTGGCGGGTCGCCTTCTACATGACGGCCGTCCCTGGGCTGGTCTTCGCCGTGCTGGCATTCGGCCTGCGCGAGCCGCTCCGCGGCGCGGCGGAGGCGCGGGGCCCGCAAACGCGCGCGGCCGCGCCGATCACGTGGCGGACGTTCGCCCGGCTGCTCGAGATCCCTGCGCTGAGGGCCACCATCGCCGCCGAGACCGCCCTCTTCTTCGTCCTGGGCGGGGCGGCGTTCTGGCTCCCCACCTACTTGAGCCGGCGCTTCGGGCTCGGCACCGGCGCGGCGGGGACTCTGGCGGGCGGCGTGCTCGTGGTCGGGCTTCTCGCCGGCTCCCTCCTGGGTGGGACGATCGCCGATCGGCTCACGCGGCGGCGGGGCGCTGCTAGCAACCTTCCCGTCGGGATTGCCGGGTTTCTGGCCGGAGCGGTGTTGGTAGCGCTGGCCCTGGTGATGCCCAGCCTTGTGCTGTTCGTGCCCATGTTCCTGCTTGGCGCCGCGTCCCTTTACCTCTACAACGGTCCCTATACCGCGATCAAACAGAATGTCGTTCTGCCAACTGTACGGGCGAGCGCGGTGACCATCGCACTCCTGATCGAGCATCTCCTGGGCGACTCATACGCGCCCTGGGCGATCGGCAGGGTCTCGGACGCCCTGCACAGCCTGCAGCTTGCACTGCTCATCCTGCTGCCTCCGCTGCTGGTGCTGGCCGCCCTGTTTGCTTCCCTCGGACTCCGGCACGAGGACCGCGATGGGAGGGAGATGGAGGCGCGTTGGGCCAGCGCCTCGGTCGTGCCCTAGAGGTCGACACCCGCAAAGAGGTCGTCCTCTGAGAGGCCGGGGGCTCCCCCAACCAGCGAGAAAACTTCGACATCGCCCTGCGCTTCCACAAATTTGCGAAGCGGCTCCCACTCCTGGGTCTGCGTTCGGTGGCGGCTGAAGGCGCGCAGCTTGGCCTTTTGAAATCCGCTGACTGAGATCCGGGTCGTGATCGGCGGTTGCGCCGGAAGCTGCAGGGAGTCCACGGTCGCGACGGTAGCCGTCTGGAAATAGAGCTTGCTTGGCGACCAGGGGAGGAGGCCGAGAGCGAGCGCCTCCAGCTCGAAGGCCGTTGGATCACCGCTCAATGTGCAGGCCTGCACCGTCAGCCGGCTAACGACCTTGTGGTCGGGATGCCCGTAGGCGCCTTCTGGGCCGAAGCAGACGACCGCCTGAGGCCGGTGTTGGCGAAGGCAGCGCACGATGTCGCCAATGAAGCGCTCCCGAACCGCATCGACCTCCTCGACCTTCTCCAGCGCCCCATCCGGGTAGTCGAGCACTTCTACGAAGCGGACTCCGAGGTCGGCCGCGGCGTCGCGAAGCTCCAGTTCCCGAACGTCACTCAGCCGGCGAAGGTCGCCGGCGGCGCGCCCGTTCCAGAATCCGGCGCCGCCTCGGGTCATGGTGACCAGGGAGATGCTGGCGCCTTCGGTGGCATAACGGGCGATCGTGGATGCGCAGCCGAAGCATTCGTCGTCGGGATGAGGCATCACCACCATCAAGCGCTGCCCGTTACGCGTCATCGCGAGCAGTCTAGGTGCCCGGACGATAATGTGCGGGTGCCTCGTCCACGCCAGCCGGCCCGCGCCCGGCGAGAGGTATCCGCGGGTGGCGTGGTCTTCCGCCGGACTGCGGCCGGGCCGCAGGTCGCACTCATCAAGGCGAATGGTCGGTGGAGCTTTCCCAAGGGAAACATCGAGAAGGATGAAACCCCTGAAGCGACCGCGCTTCGGGAGATCGCGGAAGAGACGGGCCTGCCGTTGAGCCGCTTGCGAATCGTGACCCAACTGCCGCCTGTCAAGTACGCCTTTCGATGGGGAGACGGGCTCGTCTTCAAGACGGTGCACAACTACCCGGTTCAGTCAGGGAGGCGCTCGACGGCGCCATTTCCCGCGTCGGGGAATTAGAGGAGGCCTCCTGAGCGCGCTTCTGTTCCTTCACGCCGGCCTGTTCCGCGCAGGACTCTTCATCACCGTGATCATCGCTATCTGGGGATTGGTCGTCTATTTCCGGAAGTTGCCGTCGAGCGGCGGCTTCCGGTCGACGTTGGTGCTGACCGAGGGCCTGTTTATCGTCCAGGGCCTGATCGGGATCGCCCTGTTCTTCGGAGGACGTCGCCCGCACGACGGACTGCACTGGCTCTACGGAATTTTGCTCGTGGTCGTCCTGCCAATCGCCGCCACCTACACCTCGGGACGGGATCCGCGTCGCGAGCCTCTCGTCTACGGCATCGCCGGCCTGTTCATGGCCGGGTTGACGATCCGCGCCTTTACCACCGGCACTTGAAGAATGAAAAGGGGCCCTTGCGGGCCCCTTTCGTTACCGCTCTTTAGCGGCTCTTCCGAGTCGACTTCTTGGCCTTCTTCGTGGCCTTCTTCCTGGTCGCCATGCGTCACCTCCTTATCGCGTGAGCGGCGAACCGCGGCGCACGAATCGCATGCGCTTATCCGAGATAACGCTCAGTCCAAAACGATCTTGCAGAATTGTGGCGACCGGCGTCTCAAAACAGTCGCAGCTGGTCGAAGTCCGTCAGCGCTTTCGCCCGCAGACCCCGTCGTCGCAAATGCATCGCCAGCTCTTCATCGAAGCCGAGCACGGTATAGGTCATGGCCGCCCCGACCTCTTCCGCGTAGCAACACAGCTCCTCGAAATCGGCGTGGTCGGACAGGGGAAAGACGGCGTCCACTTCCAGACGGTCCTTGAGACTGCGGTCCATCGCCCAGCCGGTCAGGGCGGCCGTTTTGAATTCGCCCACGAGCGCTTTGAGGCCATTGCGGCGGGCCGAAGGCGGGGTGATGACGACGGTTGGCGTCGCGTCGAGCTCGGCGAGCGACTGGTAGGCAGGGAAATCGCAGCCAAGCTCTCGATACACTTCCGTCACGCCGAATAACGACGGGTGAAGGGCGATACACAGCCCCTCGGCGGCGAGAGCGGAGAGAATCTCCTGGCCCTTGCCAAGCGAGTAGCCGAGCAGCACCGGGGTGGCGTGGCCGTCCAGCACACTCCGGCACCAGGAAACCATGTCGGCGATCACCTCGGTGGCAGCGGGAAAGCGATAGTGCGGCTTTCCGAAGGTGCTCTCCAAAACCAGGACGTCGGCGGGAACCGGCTTCGCCGGCGCGCTCGTGAATCCGCTGCGCGTTTTTAGATCTCCGGTATACAGGACGCGGCCGAAATCGGTCTCCAGGAGCGTCTGTGCCGACCCGAGTACGTGGCCCGCCGGAAAGAATGTCAGGCGGCATCGCTCGAGCGCGATCGGCTCGCCGTATGGAACGCCCTTAACGGAGCCCAGGGATGGCCGCCGATGAGAAACCAATCGCTGAGTGGCGGGCGTGGCATACGCCAGTGGATGCGCGGCCACATGGTCGCTGTGGGCGTGGCTGATGACCGCGCGCGGTCGCGGTTGGCGAGGATCGAGCCAGAGCCCCTGGTCGGGGAGGTAGACGCCGCCATCCCACAGAATGGGGTAGACGGTCACGGTCGCGGCTTACTCGGTGGCGGCCGCGCTACGCTCGAACAGCTCGTCGCGTAGCGCGCAATAGGTGCAGAACCGTTGCCCTGGTGGCCCGGCGAAGACGCTGGTGCGACCGCACGTTGGGCAGGTCTCCTTCGCCTCGGCCTCGGCCGTCGCCGTCGGCAGCTCCACCACGGCCAGCGCCTGAACCGGTTCCACCGTCGCTGCCGCTTCGCTTTGGGTCGGCTCGACCACGGCAGGGGGTGGTGTCGCTAGTGGTGGTGCTGCTGCGGGGGCAATCTCAGCCTCGTCGCGCTGCCGGAACAGCCGGCTCAGCCAGCGGAGCACTCGCGGCTACGGTAGAACACTGGGGCGGCGAAGTCAAATGAATACAGGGAGCGATCGGGGCGGGGACTCGGCGCGGCGGGCTAGACGGCCAAACCGAGTTGGACCGGCTCCGGCGGCGGCTCCGCCCGCCAGGCCCGTCGATCGCCAACGCCGTATCGGCGCTTGAGCTCGCCCACCGCCTCCACGACCGGCGATTTGACGGCGGCAGGCGCATAGGCACCCGGAAACAGGCCCTGGTATTTCGGGAGCAGTTCGGGGTACTCGCGGCTAACGAATTCCATGAAGTGCTCCTTAGTGCCGGGCTTCAGGTACACAACGTTGGCCCACAGGAAGCAGGCGCCGGCCGACGCGGCCGCTGCTACGGTTGCCTCGAGCTGCCGCGGTGAGTCGGAAAGGCCCGGCAGGACGGGCGCCATGCCGACGCCCGCCTCGATGCCGGCATCAACCAGGGCCTTGAGCACCTTTAGCCGCTTACGAGGCGGTGGTGTTCCCGGCTCGGTGCGGGCCCAGACTTCCTCGTCGATCGTCGGGATGCTGAAGGAGACCGTGGTCTTCGCTCGGCGTGACAACTCGACGAGGACATCAATATCGCGGATCACCATCGTGCCTTTGGTGATCAGGCCGATCGGCGTCCGGTGATCCCGGAACGCCATCAGGCACCGACGGGTGAGTTTGTAGCTGCCCTCGATCGGCTGGTACGGGTCGGTCGCGGTTCCGAACGCGACCATCTCGCGCTTCCAGCCTGGCCGGGAAAGCTCCAGCCGAAGCAGGTCGGGCACGTTGACCTTGGCGCCGACCCGTGCCGAGAAGCCTGAACCCGGATCGCGGTCGGCCAGCTTGGCGTGGGCGCGGGCGAAGCAATACACGCAACTATGGAAGCAACCCTGGTACGGGTTGAGCGACCAGTTGAATCCCATGTGCTGAACGCGGTTGAGCGCGGACTTCGCCACGATCTCGAAGTACTCGGTGCGGGGCATGGGTTTTTCATGATAGAACATCCGTTCGATCCATGGTAACTTCCTCATAATGGGAAGAGCCAGCCATGAATGTGCTCGTCTGCGTCAAGCAGATCCCCGATCCCAATGCGCCAGGCAAGCTCGATCCGCAAACAAAGCGCCTCGTTCGCGAAGGCGTGGACCTGGTGTTGGACCCTGGTGACGAACACGGGGTCGAGGCCGGCTTGCAATTGGTTGAAAAGGACGGCGGAGAAGTCACCATCATCTCGATGGGTCCTCCCAAGGCTCTCGAGGCGATCCGTCGGGCCCTCGCCATGGGCGCCCACCGGGGCATCCTGATCACCGATCCCGGACTGGAGAACTCGGATGCCATAAGCACGGCTCGCGCCATCGCGGCAGCCACCAAGGGTCAAAACTACGAGCTCATCATCTGCGGCACGGAGAGCACGGACGGCTCATCAGGCGCGGTCCCGGCCCAGCTTGCGGAATTGCTCGGGCTGCCGCTGCTCAGTTTCGCGAAGAAGCTGGAGGTTGGCGACGGGAAGGCCGTGATCGACCGGCAGACCGATGATGGCTACGACGTGGTGGAGGCTCCGCTACCCGCCCTCATCACCGTCACGGGCGGCATCAACGAGGCCCGCTATCCCGCGCTGCGCGGCATCATGCAGGCGAAGAACAAAGAAGTAAAGCAGGTCGGATTGAAGGACATCGGACTCGAGGGGCAAGCGGGCAAGGCGGCGCTCACCCAGGAGGTGATCGGCGCCGCCCCGGCGGAAGCACGAAAGGCCGGTGAGGTCATCGATGACAAGGGTGAAGGCGCAAAGCGGGTGGCGGAATTCCTCAAGGAGTTGAAAGTCATCTGATGGCCGGGATCTTTGTCTTCGCGGAGACCAGCGATGGAACGCCGTCGCCAGTGGCGCTCGAGCTGCTGACGAAAGCGCGCTCCCTGGGCCCAACCACCGCGATCGCTCTCGGCCCGGAGGCCAGAAAATCGGCCGATGCGCTCGCCAGGCACGGAGCCCAGAAGGTCTATGTGCACGAGGACGCCGCCTTTCGCGACATCCTCGCCACGCCCGCGGTGGAGCTGCTCGCCAAGCAGATCGGCAAGGATCAGCCGGATCTCGTCCTCTTCGGGATGACGTACGACGGTCGCGACGTCGCTGCCCGCCTGAGCGCTCGTCTTGGAACGGCGCTGATCGCCAATGCCACCGACGTGGCCAGGCGGGACGGCGGCTGGGCAGTGACTACCCCGATGTTCGGCGGCAGCCTACTGGTCACGACGGCGCCGAAGTCAAAAGCCCCCACCCTTGTCCTGCTGCGACCGAAGGCGGTTGCCGCGCAACCCGCGCAGGACGCCTCTGCCCCACAGGTGGAGACGCTCACCGACCCGATTGATTCCAGTAAGCCGGTTGCCAGGGTACTCCGGCGCGAAAAGGAAAAGGCGAGCGGCCCGAAGCTCGAGGATGCCGCGGTGATCGTGAGCGGTGGTCGCGGGCTGGGAGCCCCCGAGAATTTCAAGATGCTCGACGAGCTGGCGGCGGAGCTGGGGGCTGCCGTGGGAGCCAGCCGTGCCGTCGTCGACGCCGGCTGGAAACCGTATGCGTTCCAGATCGGTCAGACGGGGAAGACCGTCAAGCCGACGGTCTACATTGCCCTTGGGATCTCGGGCGCCATGCAGCACACGGTCGGCATGAAGGGCGCCAAGACGATCATCGCCATTAACAAGGACCCCGAAGCGCCCATCTTCAAGCTCGCCGATCTGGGGGTGGTGGGGGACGTGCACAAGATCGTGCCGCAGCTGATCCAGGAAGTCCGCTCCCGCAAGGGCAAATGAGCGGGACGGGCGAACTCAGCCTGCTGGCGGTCGAGCCGCACCCGGACGACGAGTCGATCGGCATGGGCGGCACGCTGGCGCGCTACAGCGCGGAAGGCGTACGGACGACGCTGGTAACGGCGACTCGAGGCGAGGTCGGGGAAATCCTCGACAAGGACCTGGATCCCAAGGAGGCCGCACCCAGGCTGGCGACGATTCGGGAGGGAGAGCTTCGCAACGCGGTGAAGGTCCTCGGCGTCAAGGAGCTGGTCTTCCTCGGCTACGAGGACTCAGGCATGGCGGGCCTCCGACGAAGAAGAAGCCATAGGACGGTTGATCCAGGTGGTGCGCCGAGTCCGACCGCAGGTGATGGTCACCCAGAACGAGTTCGGTGGCTATGCCCACCCCGACCACATCATGACGCACCGGGTGGCGATCGGCGCCTTTTACTACGCCGGTGACGCCGAGCGCTTTCCGGGGGGCGAGCCGTTTCGCCCCAGCAAGCTCTACTATTCGGCCTTCCCCAAATCGCTGATGCGGCAGATGGCCGAGGCCATGCAGCGGGCCGGAGTCGAAAACCGTTTTTCCACCGATGGCGAGCCGCCGCCGTTCGCGGTTTCGGATGACCGAGTCACAACCTGGCTCGACGTCAGCCCGTTCATCGACAAGAAGCTTGGGGCGATGCGGGCCCATCGGACCCAGATCCCCGAGGACAGCTGGTTCCTGAAGCTGAGTGAGGTGCTCGGGCCCAAGGCGTGGTCCATGGAGACCTTCGAGCGGGTGCGCAGCTCGGTCGATGCGCCTGTCCCGGAGGACGACCTCTTCGCCGGCCTTCGATGACTACCGTCGCCGGAGCCGCATTGGCCGAGGCCGCCGCGCTGCTCAGCCGGGCCCGTTCTGGCATCGCCTTCACCGGCGCCGGCGTCTCGGTGGAAAGCGGGATCCCGCACTTTCGCGGCGAAGGCGGACTCTGGACCAAGTTCGATCCCTACAAGGTGGCCCACATCGACACCTTCCGCAGGGATCCGGCGCAGTACTGGACGTACAGCCTGAACCACCGGCGCATGGACGCAGAGCCGAATCCGGCTCATCGCGCGCTGGTCGAGCTGGAGCGACTGGGCCACCTGCGCGCGGTGGTCACCCAGAACACCGACGGCCTGCACCAACAGGCGGGAAGCGGCCGGGTGGTGGAGCTGCATGGCTCATCGCACGAGGTCGTATGCCTGGATTGCGAGGCCCGCCTCCCTCGCGACCAGGCGGACCGGATGAACCGCGAGCACTGTCCGCCGAGCTGCCCGGCCTGCGGTGGGCGCTTCCTCAAACCAACCGTCGTCCTCTTCGGCGAGGCGCTTCCCGTGGCGGCGCTGCGCGATGCCCAGGCGATGGCGATGGCCGCCGATGTCGTCCTGATCGTGGGTAGCTCGCTCCAGGTCTATCCCGCTGCGGGGATTCCGCGAATGGCCCGCGAGCACGGCGCAGAACTCTGCATCGTCAACGCGGAACCCACCCCGTTCGACGACCTCGCCGCCGTGGTTATCCACGGCAAGGCCGGTGAGATCCTGCCGCAGGTCGTTGGACAGGTCGCCGCGCTCTAGGGGGCGTCAGTCACGGGGAAGGTCTGCCCACAACTCGGGCAGACCACCAGCGTCTGGTCCTTCGGTGCGCTGAACAGCTCTTCGCAGCTCGGGCAGGCGTACTCGCGAACGGGATTTTTCTGCTCTTCCCGGTCGGTCGCCATGGCCCCCGCGACCTCGCCCAGGTCCACCGCCGGGCTGCCGCACTCGGTGCAGCGGTAGAGCGGGGCATCGACCGCCTTGTAATCGAGATAGCGGCCGAGACTGTCGACAAAAACGGATGCATTCCAGAGCTCGAATCGGTTCGTGCTGCACCGGTTCGGACAGGCGAGAAACATCAGGCAACGCGCTGGAGCCGTTTGAGCCGATCGGCGGCCCTTCGGAGGGTTTCCATCTTCTTGGGGAAGGAGAACCGGATCTGTCCCCGGCCGCGTTCGGGTTCGAGGTAGAAGCTGCTCCCGGGAACCGTGGCGAGGCCGATCTCGCGGACCATGCGGTGCGCGAGACTGACGTCATCCTCGGCAAACCGCGAGATGTCGGTCATGACGTAGTAGGCGCCGTCGGGCGGGTAAGCCTTGAAGCCGGCTCCGTCGAGGATCTCGAGCATGAAGTCGCGCCGCTCCTGGTACGCCGCCAGCAGGTCGACGTAGTACTGATCCGGAAACCGTAGCGCCGTCGCGGCCGCCACCTGGAGCGGATGGGGCGCTCCCACGGTCACGAAGTCATGGACTTTGCGGATCGCGTTGGTCATCTCGGGAGGCGCGATGGCGTACGCGAGCCGCCAGCCGGTGACGCTGTACGTCTTCGAAAGTCCGTTGATGGTCACCGTTCGATCGCGCATCCCGTCTAGCGTGGCGATGCTGATGTGCTCGCCTCGGTAGACAAGGTGTTCGTAGATCTCGTCGGTGATGGCTAGCGCGTCGAATTCCTGACAGAGGCCGGCGATGAAGGTCAGCTCAGCACGGCTGTAGACCTTGCCTGTCGGGTTGTGCGGCGTATTGATGATGATCGCCCGCGTCCGTGGATTGAAGGCTCGGCGCAGCTGGTCACGGTCGAAGTGCCAGTCGGGTGCGACCAATGGCACGACCACCGGCGTGGCCCCGGATAGGATGCAATCCGGCCCGTAGTTCTCGTAAAACGGCTCGAAGATGATGACCTCGTCGCCCGGGTCGACCAGAGCCAGGA
Source organism: Chloroflexota bacterium (assembly GCA_005889535.1). Taxonomy (GTDB): domain Bacteria; phylum Chloroflexota; class Dormibacteria; order CF-121; family CF-121; genus CF-13. The sequence continues at coordinate 4,015 of VBHC01000119.1, read as the reverse complement.
TGCTCGAGAGCATCGCCTCCGTAACGCCGCAGCAGACCGTGATCTCGGTCTCCGGATCCGCGGCCATCTGCCGGAAGTGCTGGGTTTTCGCCGCGATCGCGTCGCGCATCACCTTCGCCCCCCAGGTGGTGGCGTACTGGTTGAAGTCTTTGCGGATGGCGTCGACCGCCGCCTCCTTCAACGCGGTAGGTGCGGCAAAATCTGGAAACCCCTGAGCCAGGTTAAGGCAGTCATCGCCGTGTTCGGCCAGGCAAAGCCGGGTCATCTCTCGAATCACCGACTCGGTGAACGACCGCGACTTCTGCGACGTCATGCCCCGCGACATCCGAATAGAATGCCAGAAGTTCCGTTCCGAGGCAGGCGACGCCGAACATTTGGCTCTACGATTGAACCATGCTTCGGAAATGGCGACCGTTCGGGATAGTTGCGATACAAACGCCCGGATTTCTATGCCCCATATTGGGCCACCACTATGTGCCGGTCGAAACGGGATCGGTCAAAACCGGTCGGATCTATCCGCCTGGGGGACAGCCGCCTGGCAGCGCGCTGGGTCGCCGGCAATGCCAGCGGTGCGGGCGTGAGGCGCCGGCCAGCGGCAGTTCTTGATTAAATAGGGCCGTCGAGCCCGCCCTCAGTGGACTGGTTCGGCCAATGCCTGAAGCAAGGCCTTGGGCCGCCTGACGCTGACGCTCAGACCGCGAATCCGCACGGGGAATCCGAGGCATCGGCCACGTCCTTCGGGCTCCAGTTCGATCGTCACGATGTTGTGAGTCGACCCATTCACGATCCATCGCGCGTTCGGAGCGACGTGAACCCCGACGGCCCACCAGATGTCCGCCGTCCTGGCCGCGCGCCGGATCTGCCCACGCGTGACTCGCAGCCGAAAGGCCCAACCCATCCAGCAGCTCATCTCGGTCGGGCTAACCGTGATCCCGGAGTGGCTCGGAGTGAGACCGAGAATTGAGAGAAAGATCCGCCAGACCGGCGAGTACGCGATCTCGAAAGTGTTCATGCGTCAGCCCGATGCTGTGAGCTTCGCCTCCGGGGAGCCCGCGGGTGAGAAGGCGCCCAGCACTTTCATGTCGACTGCACCGGTGTTCTCCAGGGTGTGGCGTACACCGACGGGGACGAAAACCACTGAGCCCGGCCGCAGCTCACCGACCTGGTCATCCTCGATCCAGAGGCGGCCGTCGCCGGCAAGGATATAGACGAGCTCTTCGTGCGGGTGCGCGTGCAGCCGCGCCCGACCCGTCGGAATGATACCGGTGAACAGCGTCATCCGTAGGCAACCAAGTTGCGGGCTGACCAGCAGCCTGAAGCTGCGTTCACCCATCAGCGTCGGTGTGACGAGACGCTCGTCGATCGTGGTGGGCGTCACCACCCCGGCCGGCTCGAGGGCCGACTGCCGGACGCCGCGAAGGTCGAGAGCCGGCATCGCCGGGTGAATGTCGCCCACATCGATGACCGGTGCCATGGCCCCCACGACCACGAGGGGGGCTGCGCCGGTGTTGACATAGCTGTGCGCGTCGCCTTCCGGCACGAACACCGCCCGACCCTTGCCGACCGGGTGGACGATCTGCTCGACACGCACCTCACCGTCACCCTCGACAACATAGAGGGCTTCCTCCGCCCCAAGGTGGACGTGGCCTGCCGCCGAGTCCCGGTCGACGGTCATCCGGTAGGCCATCAGATGCTCCGCGCCGAGCTCGCGGTCGACTAGCCACTGGACGGCGCCCCCATCGATGGCAAGGCGTTCGATCTCCCGTTCCTGGCGCAGGCGCGCCCGACGCTGTTCCAGCATGACCTGCGGATGATAGCAACGGCAAAACCTTTACCATCTCGGCGGAGGCACAATGGAGTACCGCGCGTTGGGGCGGACCGGGATGCGTGTCTCGGTGTTGGGGCTCGGCTGCGGGGGATTCGGCGGGATTGGTTCTGCCCCGGAGCTTTTCGGGAAGGGGGAGGACAAACAGACGGCCTTCGCCCTGATGAACCACGCCTGGGACGCGGGCATCAACTACTTTGACACGGCGGACAGCTATGGTGGCGGGGCCTCCGAGCGGATGATCGGGGATTGGCTGAAGGAGCGTAAGGTCCGCGACCCGATCATTTCCACCAAGGTGTTCTATGCGGTTGCCGAGGGTCCTCAGGACCGGAGCCTTTCGCGACGCCACATCATGGAGGCAATAGAGGGAAGCCTGCGTCGCCTCCAGACCGACCACATCGATCTCTACGTGACCATGGAACCTGACCCGGCGACCCCTATCGAGGAGACGTTGCAGACGATGAATGATCTGATGCAGGCGGGGAAAGTGCGGCATATCGGGGCGAGCAACATCGCAGCCTCGCAGCTACGCGACTCGCTGGCGGCCAGCGATCGGCTGGGCGTCCACCGATATCAGTCGGTCCAAAATGGCTACAGCCTGCTCGATCGCGCCATCGAGGCCGACGTCCTTCCACTCGCGGAGACTGAACGGATCGCCGTCACGCCCTTCAGTCCGACGTCGGGTGGCCTGCTCACCGGGAAGTACCGCTTCGGTGATCCACCGCCTCCCGGGTCGCGCGTCGAGCTCCGACCGCAACCCTACCGGCACCTGATGAATCCAGCCACGTTCCAGGCGATTGACGCGCTGCGGTCGGCCGCCGCCGAGCGCGGTGTCGATATGAGCGCGCTGGCTCTCGCCTGGGTCATCAGTCACCCCTCGGTGACTTCCGCCCTGATTGGCCCACGGACCGTTGCGCAGTTTCGGCCCTGGCTCGAGGCCGTCGAGATTCATCTGACCAAGGATGAACGCGAGGCGGTGGCGTCGCGAATGGAGGCGGCAGTGGCCTGATGGAAGTGCTGGTGCTCAACGGTGAGGAGGTGACGCGCCTGCTGCCGATGTCCGAATGCATCCAGGTGATGCGCGACGCGCTGACGGCGCTCGCGCGAGGGGAGGCCCTGGTCCCCCTGCGGATGATCATGCGGGTTCCGGGCGCGAGCGGCTTCGTCGGTTTGATGCCGGGTTACATCGCGCCAGGTGAGCGCCGGGACGGCGCCCTCGGGCTGAAAGCCGTCCTGGTCTTTCCCGCCAACGCCGAACGTGGAATCGAGACCCACCAGGGCGCTGTTCTGCTTTTCGAAGCGGATACCGGGCGGCTGTCCGCGATGATGGACGGGGCGGCCATCACGGCAATCCGGACGGCGGCCGTGTCTGGGGTAGCGACAGACCTGCTCGCGCGTCCTGATTCGGTAGAGCTCGCCATCCTTGGTGCCGGCGTGCAAGCGCGCACCCACATCGACGCGATTGCCGCCGTTCGGCCCCTGCGCCGGGTGCGGATCTGGAGCCGCAACCCCGATCGCGCCGCCGCCCTCGCGTTGGAGCAGCGATCGCGTTTCAACTTTCCAATTGAGGCTGAGGCCATGGCCGACGCTGCTGTTCGCGGCGCCGACATCGTCGCCACCGTTACCGCGAGCGCGGAACCGATCCTGCAGCGTGGTTGGCTGAAGGAAGGCGTGCATATCAACGCGGTTGGATCGTCGATCCCAACGTCTCGTGAGATCGACACGCCCACCATGGCGGCGGCCCGCCTGTTCGTGGACCGGCGGGAGTCGGCGCTCGCGGAAGCCGGCGACCTGCTGATCCCGATGCTGGAAGGGGCGGTCAAGGGCGATCACGTGCAGGCCGAGCTGGGCGAGGTCCTCACCGGGAAGAAACCGGGCCGCCGATCGGCCCGCGAGCTGACGCTGTTCAAATCGCTGGGGCTCGCAGTCGAGGACGTCGCATCAGCCGCTTATATTGTCCGCCGGGCCAGGGAAACCGGTACCGGCCAGACGGTGCAGATGTGAAAACGATGCCGTTGACGCTCGACGAGGTTCGCCGAGCTCGCCAGCTGATCGCCGGCGCCGCCATCCGAACGCCATTGGTCCGCCTGAACGTGTGGGATGCGTCTGCCGAGATCTTCCTGAAGCTCGAGAACCTGCAGCCCATTGGATCCTTCAAAATCCGGGGCGCGGCCACGGCGATGAACCTGA